>DASXQE010000020.1:0-10873 GCA_036493155.1 Candidatus Limnocylindrales bacterium
TGCGATCGAGACGATCCGGGACCACGGCATCGAGGTCCACGAGGCCGGCACGGTCGTGGTCATCCAGGGCCCGCGCTTCTCGACCAAGGCGGAATCGAAGTGGTTCACCGACGCAGGCTGGGAGGTCATCAACATGACCCAGTACCCCGAGGCGTGGCTGTGCCGCGAGCTCGGGATGGCGGTCGTGAACATCGCGCTCATCACCGACTACGATGCTGGGGTCCACGAGGGCACCGAGATGGTCGATGCCCGGAGCGTCCTGGAGGTCTTTGCCCAGAACGCGGAGCGCATCCAGCAGGTCGTGCTCGACCTGATCGGGCGGTTCCCGAAGGACCTCGAAGCGCTCGGCGCTCGGGAGGCGCTCGGGCCGACGCGCGGCGACGGCCACGCCACGTCGCCGGAGGACGTCCGGCTCTTCGAGACGGGCCTGTAGGCCGCGCGATGGGGGAGTCGCTGCCCATCGGCGTGGCCATCGGCACCATCGGCGCGACGCCGGCGTGGTGGCTCGAGAGCGCCATCCGGCTCGAGGCCGCGGGCTACCGCGCGGTCTGGGCCTGGGACCACTTCGTGGGCGGTGGCGACCGGACCGTGCCGGTCGTGGAGCAGTGGACCATCCTCGCGGCCGTGGCCGGCGCGACCTCGACGCTGCGCGTGGGGACGTTCGTGACCAACGTCATGAACCGCCATCCGGCCGTGGTGGCCCGCATGGCGTCGACCCTCCAGGGAGCGAGTGGCGGCCGCCTGACCGTCGGGATCGGGGTCGGCGGCAGCCCGGCCGAGCACCAGGCCTACGGCATCGACTATCCCGCGATCGGTGAACGCGCGGATCACCTGGAGGAGGCGGTCCAGGTCATCCGGGCGCTGTGGGGCGGCGGACCGGTCACGCGACCGAGCCCGTTCTACCCCCTGACCGGCGCCCACGCGTTCCCCGTCCCGGCGCCGGCCCCGAGGCTGCTCATCGGCGCGGCGTCGCCACGCGGCCTCCGGATCGCGGCGGCGCAGGCCGACGGCTGGGCGGCCGAGATCGATGACTTCGAGCGCCTCCTGCCCACGTACCTGGATGCGCTCGCAGCGAACGGCAAGAGCCGCGAGGATGCGTGGATCGCCCTCGGGTTCGGCAGTGGCCGGAGCCGCAAGGACGTCCTCGACGGCTCGCCCTGGATCGAGCGGCCGGCCGACGAGTGGGCGCGCTGGCGCGCGGCCGGGGCCGACGAGGTCATCGTGCCGGCCCGAACGCCCGCCGACATCGACGCCCTGGTCTCGGCGACCGGGCGATGGTGAGGTTCGTGGCAAGATCGGCGGGATGACCCCGAAGTCCGTGCCCGCGGCCGCGATGGCCGGTGGCCCAGCGACGAATCTCGCTCCCGTGCCGGCCCCGGCGCCGGCGCCCGAGCCGACCCATCCCTGCATCCGCTGCGGCCGGCCGGTCGCCGATCCGTCCGCCGGCTTGTGCGAGCAGTGCAACCCGCTCGAGCTGGCGCAGCCGTCGGCGACGCAGGTGCACGGCATCGCCGCCGCCGGAATCGTGATCTTCGTGGTGCTCCTGGCTGTCGCCGCCCACGCCGCGCTGTCGGGCACCGGCCCGTTCACGGGATCGGTCGTCGCGGTCACCCCCGCGACGGGCGGCCTGGCGGTGGTCCTCGACGTCCGAAATGCCGGCACGAAGGCCGGCGCGACCACGTGCCAGATCACGCCGCTCACCGGCGCGGTGGGCAAGCCGGGCGACCTCGTCCAGACGCCGCCCATCCCCGCGGCCGGCAGCCTGCGGTTCACCGCGACCGTGACCCAGCTCGGGACCAAGCCGATCGATCTCGTCGCCGACTGCCAGTCGCCGTAGCCCGTGACGTCAGCATCGTCGAGGCACCCGGCGAGGGCGTCGGATCCGAACCCTGACCGCGACCTCGGCAGCGCGCCCGACCGCGATGCCGAGCTGGCCTTCGCGATCGAGCTCGCCGCGCGCGCCGGCGCCCTCCAGATGGAGCGCTACGAACGGCTCGAGCAGATCGACCTGAAGTCGCCCAAGGACGTCGTCACCGAGGCCGATCACCTCAGCGAGGCGCTGATCTTCGAGGCAATCCGGGAGCGCTTTCCCGAGGACGCCCTCCTGGGCGAGGAGAGCGGCGGGCATGACGCCAAGGCCGGCCATGAGGCGACGTCCGGCGTCGGGCGGGCGTGGGTCGTGGATCCCCTCGACGGGACGATCAACTACGCCAACGGCATCCCGTTCTTCTGCGTCTCGATCGCCCTCGTCGAGGCAGGACGTCCGGTCGTCGGCGTCGTCCACGATCCGACCCGGAACGAGACGTTCGGGGCCCGCGTCGGGGGCCGTGCCCGTCTGAATGGCCGCGAGCTCGAGCCCTCGACGAAGGACCATCTGTCCGACTTCGTCGTGTCGCTCGCGCTCGGTGGTCGCGCGGCCGCCACGCGCTCGCGTGCCGTTCGCAAGGTCATCCGGGTCTCGCGCTCGATGGGCTCGGCGGCGCTGGCCCTCGCCTACGTCGCCAACGGCCGGTTCGATGCGATGGTCCAGCAGGGTGGCCTGTCGACCTGGGACATCGCCGCGGCGGGTCTCATCGCCGAGGTGGCCGGAGCGGTCGTCACCGACGTCGCGGGCGGGCCGTGGTTCGACCTGTCGCACGGCCCCAAGACCATCGGGTTGATCGCCGCGCCGTCGCGCCACCACGCCGAGCTCCTGCGCCTGGTCAACGGTGGCTGAGCAGGCCGGTCGGTAAGGTCGGGCGCAGTGACCAGCCCGACGTTCCGGGCGGACATCCAGGGGCTGCGAGCGATCGCGGTCCTGCTGGTGGTGGCGTTCCACCTGTGGCCGGGCAGCCTCACCGGCGGCTACGTCGGCGTCGACGTGTTCTTCGTCATCTCCGGCTTCCTCATCACGGGCCACCTCCTCGCGAATCCGCCGCGGCACGGCCGTGACGTCCTGGCCTTCTGGGGCCGTCGGATCCGGCGCCTCCTGCCCGCGGCGTTCGTGGTCCTGCTGGCGACGGCGATCGCGAGCCGTCTCGTCATGCCGGAGACGCGCTGGGCCGACAACGCCACCCAGGTGATCGCGTCGGCGCTGTACGTCCAGAACTGGGCGCTGGCCGGCAACGCGACCGACTATCTCGCCGCGGCGCAACCGCCCACGCCCGTGCAGCACTACTGGTCGCTGTCGGTCGAGGAGCAGTTCTACGTCGTCTGGCCGCTGATCATCCTTGCCGCCTTCTGGCTGGCGACCCGGGTGGCACGAGGGCCGCGCGCTTCGACCAGCCGCAGCGCGGCGACCGGCCCGCGGTCGACGCGACCGTGGCGCCCCCGGGATGGCGCCGGCGGGTCCCGCGGGTCCGCCACGAGCCCGTCCGCCACGCCGGGCCTCGCCGCCACGCCCGGCCTCGCAGCCGCGCGTCTCGCGATGCTCGTCGTGTTCGGCGTGTCGCTCGCGATCTCCGTGACCGCGACCGCCACCGACCCGGCGAATGCCTACTTCGTCACGCCGACGCGGGTCTGGGAGCTCGCGGCCGGCGGTCTCGTGGCCACGCTGCCTCCGCTGGCGACGCTCCGCCTGCCTCGCGGGCTCGTGACCGGCCTGGCATGGCTGGGGATTGCCCTCGTGCTCGCCGCCGCCGTGGCCTTCGGGGCGGACACGCCATTTCCCGGCACGGCTGCGCTCCTGCCCGTCATCGCGACGGCGCTCGTCATCCTCGCTGCGGCGACGGGCCCAGCCTCGCCGGCCCGGCTCCTGGCGGCTCGGCCCATCCAGCATGTGGGTGACACGTCGTACTCGATCTACCTGTGGCATTGGCCGCTCATCGCGCTGTGGCCGTATGCCGTCGGCGCACGCACGCCGGCCGGCGACGTCGTGATCATCGTGATCACGCTGGCCCTGGCGACGGCGACCAAGGTGCTCGTCGAGGATCGCTTCCGGTTCGCGCCGTCGCTCCAGCCGCTCGTGCCGACGTTCCGCTTCGCCGCGGTGGGCATGCTGGTGGTGGCCCTCGCCGGGAGCGCGCAGCTCTTCGAGGCGCAGGTCCGGTTGGCCGCGGCCACAGCCGCCGACGACGACCTGGCTGTGCTGCGAGGCGCCGTCGGGGTTCCAGGCGCCTCGCAGCCGACGGAGCCGGGCGCGACGCCCGGCTCCGGGTCGACGGGCGGTCCGCCGGCTACGCCGGCCCTGACCTCGTGCATCGGCGCGGCGGCCATCGTCCGGGGCTTTGCGGCCTGCCCGCCGAACCCAGCCGGCACGATGATCCCCGCGCCGATCGTCGCGGCGACGGACCGCTCCGCGGCATATCCCGACGGCTGCTGGAACTACGCGCCATTCGCGACCCACGTCACGTGCACCTACGGGTCCGGTCCGGTGCGCGTCGCACTCGTCGGGAACTCCCACGCCGGCCAGTGGCTGCCGACGCTGCAGGTCCTGGCCAAGGCCCACGGCTGGACGATCACCACGTTTCTCGCCTCGCAGTGCAACGCCACGGACGCGAGCCTCGAGTTCTACTCCGCCTCCAAGACGGCGGGCTGCCTGGGCTACGGGACGTGGGTCCTGGCCCAGACGAGCGGCCGGGCATTCGACCTCGTCGTCACCTCCGAGCGCCAGTCCGTCACGACGCTCGGCGACACCTGGCCCGCGACCGCGGCCACCGCACGCGCCGGCTATGCGTCGTTCGTCGATCGCTGGGTCGCGACCGGCACGAACCTGCTGGTCATCCGCGACACGCCCTATCCCGGCCGGACGCTGGCGTCCGTGCCCGACTGCCTCGCGGCCCATCCGTCGGACCAGGCCGCCTGCGACGGCACACCCGACGGCTGGCGCTGGGGCGATCCGCTGTACGACGCCGTCGCGGCCCTGGGGCGGCCCGAGATCGCGACCCTCGATCCGACGCCCTACCTGTGCACGGACACCGTCTGCCCGGCGGTCATCGGCTCGGTCGTGGCGTACTTCGATGCCTCGCACATGACGGCCACGTACGCGCGCTCGATCGCGCCCTTCGTCGACGCGACGTTCGTCGCCGCGCTGGACCAGGCGAGCAGCCCCGCGCCGTGAGCCCGGATGGGACTTCGGTACCGTAGCCCGCCCCAGACTCGGCTCCTAGGGTCGCCGGGACGTCGCGATCCACGCGGCCAGCGTCCCACAGAGCAGGTCTGGTGCCCCGCCCCTCGATCCGCAACCTGCCGCGCCCCGGGGTTCGAGCGGCCGTGCTCGTCATCTGCGCCGTCCTGGTCGGCGCGACCGCGGTCGCCGTGGCCGCGAATGTCTCGGCCCACTTGACCGAGACCGCCCAGCAGGAAGTCGCGCAGACCACCCAGGCCCTCATCGACGGCTCCGTGGCGCCACGGGTGGCCGAGGGCTTCCTGGGTGGCCCGAACGCTCCCGATGCGGCGTCGATCAACGCCGACCTCCAGCGCCTCGTCGGCGCCGGCCCGCTGCTGCGAATCAAGGTCTGGGCAGCCGACGGCACGATTCGCTACTCCGACCTGCCGGAGCTGGTGGGCCAGCGGTTCGAGGTCGACGATGACCTCGGGGCGGCCCTGCACGGCGAGACCTCCACGACCATCGACGCCGCGCAGGATCCCGAGAACGCCTTCGAACGCGGGCTGGCCGCCCGTCTCCTGTCGGTCTACATCCCCCTCCGGTCGACGACCGACGGCTCGGTCGTCGGCGCCTTCGAGGTCTACCAGGACGCCGCCCCGGTCGAGGCCGACGTGGCCTCCGCCAGCCGTGACGTCCTGCTGATCGTCGGCGCGCTGGGACTGACGCTGCTGGCCCTCATCGCCGCGGCCTTTGCCGGCACGGCACGCCGGATGGAGGTCCAGAACCGCCGCCTTCGCGAGCGGGCCCGCGTCGAAGCTGGACTCCTGCACGACCTCCGGACCAGCGACGAGCGGTTCCAGTCCCTCGTGCGGAACTCGGTCGAGGTCCAGGCCATCGTCGATCCGGACGCCACGGTCCGCTACATGAGCGAGGCCGTGAGCCGGGTCCTCGGCCGGCCCGGTCCCGTGCCCGGCCGGGCGTCGCTGCTCGACGGCGTCGAGGCGCGCGACCGGGCGCGGGTGCTCGCCGCGCTCCGCGAGGCCGCCAGCCAGCCCGGCCGGGAGCTGACCGTCGAGTTCCACGCCCTCCATGGCGACGGCTCGTGGCGGGCGCTCGAGGCGGTCGTCAAGAACCTGATCGACGATCCGTCGGTGGGTGGCCTGGTCGTCAACTACCGCGACGTCACGACCCGCCGGGCCCTCGAGCGCGAGCTCCGCAGCAAGGCCTTCCACGATGGCCTCACGGGCCTCGCCAACCGCACGCTCTTCGCCGAGCGCCTCGAGCATGCCATCACCCGTAGTGCCCGCGGCGGACCGCGCCCGGCGGTCCTGTTCATCGACCTCGACGACTTCAAGACCGTCAACGACAGCCTTGGCCACAGCGCCGGCGACCGGCTCCTCGTGGAGGTCAGCCGGCGCCTCGCCGCGGCCCTCCGACCCGGCGACACGCTGGCCCGGATGGGCGGCGACGAGTTCGCCGTGCTCGTGGAGGCCGTCCGCGACGTGGAGCTGCCGGTCGAGATCGGGCGCCGCCTGCTCGATCAGCTCCGGCCGCCGTTCGAGCACGCTCGGAAGGAGGTGTTCGTCGGGGCCAGTGTCGGCGTGGCCGTGGCGAGCGCCGATGCGACCACGGTCGAGGCCCTGCTCCGGAGCGCCGACGCGGCGATGTACGTGGCCAAGACCAACGGCAAGGACCGGGTCGAGGTCTACCAGCCGCGGATGCACGAAGTTGCCCTGCGGCGGCTGGCCCTCAAGGCCGACCTCGAGCGGGCGATCGACCGGGACGAGCTGGCCCTCGTCTACCAGCCGATCGTGGACCTGGAATCGCGCGCCGTCGTCGGGGCCGAGGCGCTCATCCGCTGGAACCACCCGACGCGCGGGCTGGTGCTGCCGGGCGAGTTCATCCCGCTGGCCGAGGAGACCGGCCTGATCGTCCGCCTGGGGCGCTGGGTCATCGAGCAGGCCACGACGATGGCGACGACCTGGCCGGCTGCCGGAAGCGGCCCGTACGTCAGCGTCAACGTGGCGCCCCGCCAGCTGCTGGAGCCGGGCTTCGCCGGCGTCGTGGTCGCGGGGCTGCGAGCCTCCGGGCTGTCCTCCGAGCGGCTCGTGCTCGAGTTCACGGAGAGCGCCTTCATCGCCGACGCGGAGCCCGTGGCCGCCGTGCTCGCCGAGCTCAAGTCCCTTGGCGTGCGGCTCGCGATCGACGACTTCGGGACGGGCTTCTCGTCGCTGAGCTACGTCGGGCGGCTGCCGATCGACACGGTCAAGGTCGATCGCTCGTTCGTCGCGGATCTTGGCTCGCCGCGCGGGCGAGCGGTCGTTGCGGCGATCGTGAGCCTGGCCGAGGCCCTGGGCCTGGACGTCATCGCCGAGGGCGTCGAAACACCTGCCGACCTCGCCACGCTGCGCGATCTCGGGGTGGGCGCGGGGCAGGGCTACCTCTTCGCGAAGCCACTGTCGGCCGCGGCGGTCCACGCGGCGATCCGCCGCAGCCGGGTCAGCTCGTCCGGCGAGGCAGCGCCACTCACGTCACGGCGGACGCCCGCACGTCGCCGCCGGCCCACAACCACGGCCGCCATCGAACCGGCGATGCGCCCGATCGGGTGATCGCCCAGCCTCGGGTCCGCCCCTAGTCGAGCCACCGATGCGGCCGATCGCGGAGCCGATCGAGGCCCCAGGTGTCACAGAAGCCGAGCCACGTGGCTCGCGGCGCGCCCCGCCACTCCAGCTCCCCGACGGCACGCTGCGGGATCGCGACGCCGTCATCGGCCGTGCGGAGGCGAGCCAGCGACCGGAACAGGAGCGCCTCGTCCCAGTGCTCCCGCAGGGTCGCCGACAGGACCGGCCCGCCTCGCAGGCTCGTGACCTGCCACTCGGAGGCGCGCGCCGGGATCCCCTCGAGCGAGGTCCATCGGAACAGCACGGCCGCGGCCGACTTCGCGCCCCAGCCCGGCAGGCCGGGGAATCCGTCGGCTGAATCGCCGACGAGTGCCAGCCAGTCCGGGATCGAGGCCGGCCGGACGCCCCACTTCTCGATGACCGCCGCTTCGTCGTACACGATCCGGCGCCGGCGGTCGAACAAGACGACGTGGGCATCGTCGACGAGCTGGGCCATGTCCTTGTCGGGCGTGCAGACGAGCACCTGCTCGACGCCCGAGTCGCCGCGGAAGCGCGCACAGGCCGCGGCGATCGCATCGTCGGCCTCGAACTCGACCATCGGCCAGACCACGAGCCCGAGGGCGCGGATGGCGTCCTCGACGATCGGGAACTGGGCGATGAGCTCGGCCGGCATGCCGGCCGACGACTTGTAGCCAGGCCACAGGTCGTTGCGAAACGACTCGATGACGTGGTCCGTCGCGCAGCCCACGTGGGTCGCGCCCTCCTCGCGCAGCAGGTAGAGCAGCTGCTCGACGACGCCGGACACGCCGCTCAGCGGCACGCCATCCCGGCCGTGGACCGGCGGCCGCGGCGCGTAGTGGGCCCGGAAGAGCTCGTACGTCGCGTCGACGAGGTGGAGCTTCACCCCTTGGCCGCGCCCGGCTCGCGATTCGCGGTCGCGCGCGCCCTCGCACCGGCACCCGGCACGGCCGGGCCGTCGGTGATTTCACGCGGCGGGCGTGCCGCTCCACCCGCGAGCTTGCCGAAGGTGCAGCCGGCCTCGGCCATCGCCGCCTTGGCCCGCTCGGAGTCGCCGGCCTTGAGGTTCACGCCGGCGATGGCATCTTCGAGCACCTCGGTCGCGAAGCCCAGGCGCCGGGCATCGATCGCCGTGGCGTTCACGCAGTAGTCGGTGGCGAGGCCGCTCACGACGACCCGCTCGATGTCGCGCTCGCGGAGCAGGGCCTCGAGCTCGGTGGCGATCGTCTCGCCGGTGATCGGGTCGCGCATCGTGAACCCCGAGTAGCCGTCCTCGCCGTTGGTGCCCTTGCGCACGATGGGCCCGAGCAGCTCGAGCGCCGGGTGGAACTCGGCGCCCCAGGTGCCGGCCACGCAGTGGACCGGCCAGATCCCGCCGTCCTTCGCGAAATGCGGCGTCGATGGCGGGTGCCAATCCTGGGTGTAGGCGACGAGCGCTCCGGCCTGCGACGCCCGCCACGCCTCGGCCGAGCAGCGCTCCGCGACCTGCATCCCGCCCTTCACGGACAGCGTTCCGCGCGGGTCGGCGAAGTCGTTCTGGACGTCGACGACGATCAGGGCGGTCGCCGGGTCGTACCGGATCCGGGCTGGGCTGGCCATCCCGGCGAGGGTACGACGGGCCTGGTTTGGGGGCGCGAGCGGGCACGTCGGTGCGGAGGCCGCGGCGGCGCGGCGTGCGGCAGCCCGCGGCGAGTGGCGTCCGGCGTGCGGCCGGCGTGCGGCGTGCGGCGTGCGGCCTGCGGCAGCCCACGGCGAGTGGCGTCCGGCGTGCGGCGTGCGAGCGGACGACTCCGCCGCTCAATCGCGCGAACGCAGGAATTGCGGGTCTTTTTCGCCAGCAATCCGTCGGGCGAATGTTCGTCAGGGCGTTTCCGGAAATTGACGCCGTCTTCGCTGCTGGCCACGCTCCGACGACGACCCGTTCCCTGCCAGGAATTCGTGTGGTGAGTAGGTGGCAGGAAGCCGTTGCCGAAGACTCGTCGGGTGCATGTTTGGCAAGGAATCGGTCGGATTCGACCCAACGATCGAATAACACGCACCGGATGAATACCTGGCAACAACAGGCTTGACGGCAAGCGACCTCGGCGCCGCCCTTCGCGGCGTTTCGCCGCCGCTCCTCTTCGCCGCCGCGACCTGGGCGCCGCCGCTCGCCGCCGCAGCTCCGCGGCGGCGCCGTCGCTGACCGTCGTGGCCGCGAGGTCAAGAGCCGGATGGCCCCAAGCCGCAACCTCGCCGCGCACGCTTCGAATCCCCTCCGTCACGGTCGTTCGGGAGCGGCTTGGGCTACGCTTCGGCGGATGGTCACCGAAGAGCGGCCGCCGCGGCCGCCGCAGTCGCCGGGGGACACAGAGCTGCCAGCCGGGGCGCAGGCGCACCCGCGGGCCGGAGCCGCCCAGCCGACCGCCGCAGCCGGACAACCGCAGATGTACCTCGACGAGTTCAAGCACCAGCTGCCCGACATCGACACCGCCGAGACGGACGACTGGATCCACTCGCTCGACGACGTCGTCGATCAGGAAGGCGAGACCCGCGCCCGCTTCCTCCTGTACAAGCTGCTGAAGCGCGCGCGCCAGCGCCAGGTCGGCCTGCCGCCCCTGACCAACACCCGCTACATCAACACGATCAGCCCGGAGCAGGAGCCCGACTTCCCCGGCGACGAGGAGCTGGAGCGGCGAATCCGCCGCCTCATCCGCTGGAATGCGGTCGCGATGGTGCTGCGAGCGAACAACCAGTTCGCCGGGCTGGGCGGCCACCTCGCCACCTACGCGAGTGCCGCCACGCTCTACGAAGTCGGCTTCAACTGGTTCTTCAAGGGCAAGGACGCCGGCCAAGCCGGCGACCAGATCTTCTACCAGGGCCACGCGGCGCCCGGGATCTACGCCCGGGCCTTCCTCGAGGGGCGCCTGACGGAGGACCAGCTCGACCACTTCCGGCGCGAGACGCCGCCGCAGCATGGCCTGAGCTCGTACCCGCACCCGCGCCTGATGCCCGACTTCTGGGAGTTCCCGACCGTCTCGATGGGCCTCGGGCCGGTCAGCGCGATCTACCAGGCCCGCTACAACCGCTACCTCCAGAACCGCGGCCTCATGGACACGTCGGGCTCGCGGGTGTGGGCCTTCCTGGGCGATGGCGAGACGGACGAGCCCGAGGCGCTCGGGGCGCTCCACGTGGCGGCCCGCGAGGGCCTCGACAACCTGACCTTCGTCGT
>DASXQE010000021.1:0-18193 GCA_036493155.1 Candidatus Limnocylindrales bacterium
TTCCCGGATCGGCAGCGCGCCCTCGAGCTGTGGACCAGCACGGCTGCCGGGAGCGCGTCCGCCGACGAGGCCGATGGCTAGCGCGAGACGAGGCCGGAGCCCGCGCAGGGGCCCTGGCTACTCGGCGACCTCGTAGCCGCCGTCGCCGTCCGGGATGTAGAACAGCTCATCCGGGTAGCACCACTTCCAGTCCTCGTCGGGCTGGGCGGACCGCATCATCGGGTGGCCGGTGAGCATGGTGTGGCCGGTCATGTGCTTGTTGGGGCTCTGGTCGCAGCACAGGGTCGCGCCACAGTTCAGGCACTGCCGGAGGTGGAACCACTCCGACCCGATCTTCACGCACGACTCGCAGACGGTGTTCGGCGGCGGCGCATCGAACCCGGTCTCGTAATGAACGCAGAGCTCAGTGGTCACGGGTCGATGGTAGCGGCGAAGCTCGCAGCGTCGCGCCGATGGCCGACCATCACCAGGCGAGTGGCGGAGAGGGTGGGATTCGAACCCACGGAGACTTGCGCCTCACCTGTTTTCAAGACAGGACCGTTCAACCGCTCCGGCACCTCTCCGGTGCGGAGGATAGCCCGCCGTGTCGGCGGGCTGATCAGGCTCTGGGGACGATCCGGTCGATGCCGAGGTAGGGGCGCAGGACCTCGGGCACCCTGACCGTGCCGTCCGGCAGCTGGTAGGTCTCCAGGATCGTCGCCACGGTCCGGGCGAGCGGCAGGCCCGAGCCGTTGAGCGTGTGAACGAGCTCGGGCCGGGCCCCCGGCTCGGGCCGGTAGCGGATCGCCATCCGGCGCGCCTGATAGTCGTGGAAGTTCGAGCAGGAGCTGACCTCGAGCCAGCGCTCGACGCCGGGCGACCACGTCTCGATGTCGTACTTGCGGGCCTGGACGAAGCCCATCTCGCGGGTGGCCATGAGCAGCACCCGGTACGGCAGGCCGAGCCGCTGCAGGAGGTCCTCGGCCCGTCCCGTCAGCCAGTTCAGCGCCGCGGCCGAGGCCTCGGGTTTCTCGAACAGGACCATCTCGACCTTGTCGAACTCGTGGACCCGCAGGATCCCGCGAGTGTCCTTGCCGGCGGCCCCGGCCTCGCGCCGGAAGCACGGCGAGTACGCCGCATACCGGATCGGGAGGTCGGCGCTGTCCAGGATCTCGTCGCGGTGGAGGTTCGTGACCGGGACCTCTGCCGTCGGCACCAGGTACAGCTCGTCGCGGGTGACGACGTACATCTGGTCTTCCTTGTCCGGGATCTGGCCGGTCCCGCGCGCCGAGGCCGCGTTGACGACGACCGGCGGCCAGACCTCGACGAAGCCGTTCTCACGGGTGTGGACGTCGAGGCACCATTGGATGATCGAGCGCTGGAGCGCTGAGCCGGCGCC
The DNA here is from genome assembly GCA_036493155.1 of Candidatus Limnocylindrales bacterium. Taxonomy (GTDB): domain Bacteria; phylum Chloroflexota; class Limnocylindria; order Limnocylindrales; family CSP1-4; genus UBA5189. Next base: position 1,379 of record DASXQE010000021.1, read on the forward strand.
CTTGTAGACCGGGAAGCCCGAGCCGGCGATCTTCGCGCCGCGCGGCAGGTCGATGATGTCGAGCGCCTCGGCGATCTCCCAGTGGGGCCGCCGCTCCCACGTCCCCGCCGCGTCGCGGACCGTGCGCGACAGCGGCTCGCCCCACGTCCGGACCGTGACGTTGGCGGCCTCGCCGCCGATCGGGACGTCGGCCTCGGCCGGGTTCGGGATCCGAAGCAGCAGGTCCTCGACCTGGGCCTCGATCGATGCGAGCTCCACGTCGATGGCGGTCAGGCGCGTCCCGATGGTCGACGAGCGCGAGCGCAGCGCGGCCAGCTCGGGCGCGTCCGGCGCGGCGCCGGCCTTGATCGCCACGCCCATGTCCTTCGAGACCGTGTTGCGCTCGGCGCGCAGCGTGTCGGCCTCGCCCTGGAGCTCGCGCCGGCGCGCGTCGACCGCGAGCGCCTCGTCGACGAGGGCTGGGTCCTCGCCCTTGTCGATCGCACCCTTGCGGATCGCCTCCGGCTCGGCCCGGAGCCGCTGGAGCCCGACGCTCATCGTCCGCGTCTCATCGTCCGCGTCATCGTCCGCGCCTCATCGTCCGCCGCTCGGCGCCGCGTTCACGCGACCAGTGTGCGGCCCGTGGCCGCCTCCCGGAGGCGCGTCACGACGAAGGCGTGGTCGAGGCCGGCCAGGAGCCACCCGGCGCGAGGTCCGCTGGGCCGGCCGAGGAACGCGAGATACAGGGCCCGGAACGCGTCGCCGGGCGGCAGCCCGCCGGCCTTGGCGGATTCGAAGATCGCGTTCTGCCACGTGTCGCCCATCGCACCGGGCGGCGGCGGCTCCTCGGCGAGGTCCGCGAGGAACGAGCGCTGGGCGTCGGTGAGCGCCGAGGCCTCGGGCGGCACGCCATCCCCGCGAACGGTCATCCGGGCCGACGCCGGAGCGTAGGTCTCCAGCCAGGCTCGGGCGGCGCCGAGGCGCTCGGCCAGGATCCCTTCCTCCGGTCGGTCGAGCGGCGCGCCCTTCTCCGCCTCGACGTGCGCCGCGACGTCGGTCCCCGGAATCTGGGCCAGGAGGGCGAGGTGGGCGAAGGCCGGCCGGAAGCGGCCGGCCTCGAGCTCGACGTCCGACTCGGGATCCAGGAGCGAATACCGGAAGATCGAGGCGTAGCCCGGCGGCAGCTCGCCCTTGACCGGCTTGCCGGCGGTCGCGGCGGCGATCCGGTCGAACTCGTCGAACAGCCGCGGCACCGCGTCCGTGTCGTCGGGCTGGAACTCGATCGCCGTGTTGGGCCGGGGGCGCAGGAACAGCAGCCGGACCTGCTCCGGCGGGACCACCCGGGTGAAGTCGACCGCGGCCGCGCCGAGACCCTTGGACGTCGACATCTTCCTGCCACCGATGTTCAGGAACTCGTACGGCACGTTGATCGGCGGCTCCCGCTCGAACACCTCGCGCGCGATCGCGTCGGAGCGGTCCCGCGAGCCGCCGGCCGTCGAGAGGTCCTTGCCGCACGGCTCGATCGTCACGCCGAACAGCGACCACTGCGCGGCCCACTCGACGTTCCACGGCAGCTTCGCCCGGCCACCGAACGGCGACGTCCAGCCGGCGTGGCCGCAGCCGGTAGCCCAGGTGACGAGGTCGGCCCGGCAGGCGTATTGGACCCGCTCGCCGTCCCAGTCGGTCACGATCGTGGTCCCGACCCGGCCGCACTGCTCGCAGATGACCGAGATCGGGTGCCACGTCACGGGGTGGTTGACGTTGGCAACGCGGCGATAGATCTCGCGGATGATGGCGGCCCGGTCGAGCGCGATCCGGATGTAGGGATCCATATCGCCGGCGTCGTAGCGCTCGCTCATCCAGTAATAGCGATCCGGCCGGATGCCGAGCCCGGCGAACGTGTCGATGAACGCCTCGGCGTGGTGGCGGGCATACGAGGCGTGGCCGTCCGGGACCTGGTCCGGGATGTGGGCCAGGGGCTTGCCCATCGACGACGCGATGGCGTCGGGCGTCAGGAGCGCCTGGGCGTCCATCGGGTCGAGGTCATCGACACCGTACAGGTACGTGGTCTCGCGGCCCGCCGCGCGGAGGGCGCGGCAGATGACATCGAGGATCACCGGGCCGCGCAGGCTGCCGACGTGGACCGTCCCCGACGGGGTCTTCGAATCGTTGACGACCTGGGGCCCGGTCACGCGGGTGGCGAGCTCGTCGGCCCATTCGGACATGCGGGGATTCTCGCCGCCCGCGCCGCGGCGCGTGCGGCCGGTCCTAGGCGATCGAGACGATCGTGTAGGCGAGGTCCCCCGCCGGGACCTGGACCTGGATGGTCTCGCCCTTCTTGCGACCCAGGAGCGCCCGTCCGACCGGGCTCTCGTTGCTGATCCGGCCCTCGGTCGGCTTGGCCTCCGTGGAGCCCACGATCGTGAACTTCTGGGAGCCATCAGGGCCCTTGACCGTGACCGTCGAGCCGATCTGCACGTGGTCGTTGCCGTGGTGCTCGTCGATCAGCGTGGCGTTCTTGATCAGGGCCTCGAGCGTCTGGATCCGGCCCTCGACGAAGGCCTGCTCGTTCTTGGCGTCCTCGTACTCGGCGTTCTCGCTGAGGTCGCCGTGCTCCTTGGCGTCGTGGATTCGCTGGGCGACCTCGGGGCGGCGGAGCGAGACGAGCTCGTCGAGCTCCTTCCGGAGGTTCTCGAGGCCGTCGCGGCTGATGTAGGTCGGCTTGGTGTTCATGCGTGCCTCGAAGTCCCGGATAAACAGAGAACCCCAGCGTCCCGCGGTTGTCCCGGGGCCTGGAGTTCGAAGTCGGCGGCGAAGCCTACAGCGGGCCCGCAGGGGTGTCAAAGACGCGTTTTGAGCACGAATCCCCCGCGCCGCGATGGCGGCCGCATGGCGGCCCGATCGCGGCTGGTCGCGGCTAGTCGCGGCCGGCGAGCTTCTGCAGCCGGGCCTTCGCGAGATGCAGCGCCCGCCGGTCGGTGAAGGCGATGAAGACCGTGTCGTCGCCGGCGATCGAGCCCGCGACGGCCGCCCAGCGGGCCCGGTCGAGTGCCGCGGCGATGGCGTGCGCCGAGCCCGGCAGCGTCCGGAGCACGAGCAGCAGCCCGGCTTCGCGAACCTCGACCGGCAGGTCCACCAGCAACCGCCGCAGCCGTTCCTCGCCGGAGCTCTCTGCCTCCACGAGGCGGGGCGGCAGGACGTAGGCCTTGGCGGGCCCGCGGCGGCCCTTCGCCAGGCCAAGCTCGGCGACGTCGCGGCTGACCGTCGCCTGGGTCGCCCGGAAGCCTCGCTCGCGCAGCGCCGCGGCGAGCTCCTGCTGGGTCCGGATCGGCCGCTGGTCGACCAGGTCGCGGATGGCCCGCTGGCGGAGCTGTTTCATGACCTCCATGCGCGGCTGCCTCGCGCCTAGCGATCCAGCAGCGCGAGCCAGAACACCAGCACGACCGCGGCCAGGACCAGGCGATAGGCCACGAAGATCGTGACGGGATGCGACCGCAGGTAGCGCAGCGTGAGCTCGATCGCGAGGAGGCCCGAGACGAGGGCCGCGATCATCCCGACGGCGAGCGGCCCGATGGCCACCTCGACGCCGCCCTCGCCACGGATGAGCTTGATGGCCTCCCAGATCCCGGCGCCGGCGATGACCGGTGTCGCCATGAGGAACGAGAACCGCGCCGCCGCCTCGCGAGTCAGGCCGGCGAACAGCCCGGCCGAGATGGACATCCCGGATCGGCTGATGCCCGGGACCAGCGCGAATGCCTGGGCCACGCCGATCCCGAAGGCCACCGGGAAGGTGACCTGCTCGACCGCCTTGGCGTGCTGGCCGGCCCGGTCCGCCAGCCACAGGATCGCGGCCCCGACGGCGAGCATGACCGCGACCTGCTGGGGGCTGCGGACGTTCGACTCGATGACGTCATTCAGCAGGATGCCGGCGATGACGGCGGGCACGGTCGCGACGGCCAGGAGCCACGCCAGCCGGCGATCGGGGTCGCCGTGCAAGGAGCGGTCGCGGAGCGCGGCCAGGCCCGCGGGGATCAACCGCAGCCAGTCGGCGCGGAAGTAGATGAGCAGGGCCACGAGCGTCGCCACGTGCAGCAGGACGCTGAACGCCAGGCTGTCGATGAACGGGTCGTGGAAGCCCAGCAGGAACGGCACGACGATGAGGTGGCCCGAGCTCGACACGGGCAGGAACTCGGTGAGCCCCTGGGTGATGCCCATGACGAGCGCCTGGACGAGGACGTCCACGTGGTCTCCTCACCGGCTTCGGGGCCGGGCATGCAGCGCGGCCGGCCCGAGGGGCCGGCCGCACAAGGCTAGCGGATGACTGCGGGCCGAGGCCCTCAGCGGATGAACAGCGGCGCCAGCACCAGCGTGATCGTCGCCAGCAGCTTCACGAGGACGTGGAGCGACGGGCCGGCCGTGTCCTTGAACGGATCGCCGACGGTGTCGCCGACGACGGCCGCAGCGTGGGCCGGGGTCTTCTTGCCGAGGACGACGCCGTTGTCGTCGAGCAGGTGGCCCGACTCGATGTACTTCTTGGCGTTGTCCCAGGCCCCGCCGCCGTTGTTGAGGACCGTGGCGAGCAGGACGCCCGCGATGGTCCCGACCATCAGCATCCCGGCGATGGCCTCCTGGCCGAGGAGCAGCCCGACCACGATCGGCGTGGTCACGGCCACGGCGCCCGGCAGGACCATCTGGCGGAGGGCGGCGCGGGTCGTGATGTCGACGACCCGGGCGTAGTCCGGCCGCTGGCTGTAATCCATGATCCCGGGCATCTCCCGGAACTGGCGCCGGACCTCGACGATGATCGCCTGCGCGGTCGTGCCCACGGCGCGGATCGCGAGGGAGCTGAAGAAGTACACCAGCATCGCGCCGATGAGGGCGGCGATGAAGACGCTCACGTTGGCCAGGTTGACCGAGGTCAGGAGCGGGCCCCCGCGATTGGTCTCGATGAGGTTGACCTTGTCGATGTACGCGCTGAACAGCAGGAACGCGGCCAGCGACGCCGAGGCGATCGCGTAGCCCTTGGTCAGGGCCTTGGTCGTGTTGCCCACGGCATCCAGCCGGTCGGTGATCTCGCGCGCGCCCGCCTCGGCCCGGCTGAACTCGGCCACGCCGCCGGCGTTGTCGGTGATCGGGCCGAAGGTGTCCATCGCCAGGATGTAGGCGGTCGTCATGAGCATGCCCATCGTCGCGACGGCGGTGCCGAAGATCCCGCCCTTGTCGGCGCCGTGGGCGTCGAGGAGGCCGGCCTGCGAGCCGAGCCAGTGGCTGGCGAACAGGGCGACGCCGATCGTGATCGCCGTGACGAAGGTCGTCTCGAAGCCGACCGCGACGCCCGAGATGATGTTCGTCGCGGGACCCGTCTTGGAGGCCTCCGCGATCTCGCGAACCGGCCGGAACGTGCCGGCCGTGTAGTACTGGGTGATGTAGACGAACGCGACGCTCGTCAGCAGCCCGACGCAGCCGGCCAGGAAGAACCACACCCAGACGGGCAGGCCGTTCGAGGTCTGGCCGTTGGTGTTCATCATCACGGCGGTCGTGATGAGCAGGCCGACCGCCGACAGGATCGTCGTGACCCAGTAGCCGCGGTTGAGCATGTTCATCGGATCCTCCGTCTCGCTGCCGCGGACGAAGAACAGGGCCACGATCGTGGCGAGCAGGCCGAAGCCTCGAACGACGAGCGGGAAGAAGATCCAGGCCTGGGGGTTCGGCCAGCCGGCCGCGGTGGCGATGGCGTACGCGCCGACGCCCAGGATCATCGCCCCGATGTTCTCGGCCGCCGTCGACTCGAACAGGTCGGCGCCACGACCGGCGCAGTCACCGACGTTGTCGCCGACGAGGTCGGCGATCACCCCGGCGTTCCGCGGATCGTCCTCGGGGATCCCGGCCTCGACCTTGCCGACGAGGTCCGAGCCCACGTCGGCGGCCTTGGTGTAGATGCCGCCGCCGAGCTGCGCGAACAGCGCCACGAACGAGGCGCCGAAGCCGAACCCGACGATCAGGAACGGGGCCTGGGACGGGTTCGACAGGCCGCCGAACGCCGAGAAGATCCCGTAGACGCCGAGGAGCGACAGGGCCACGACGAGGAACCCGGAGACGGCCCCGCCGCGCATCGCGACCTGGACCGCCTCGACGAGGCTGCGGCGAGCGGCCGCGGCCGTCCGGACGTTCGAGCGGACGCTGATGTACGTGCCGATGATCCCGGAGGCCATCGAGCAGGCCGCGCCGACGAGGAACGCGATCGCGGTCCGCCAGCCGAGGTCCAGGCCGAACACCGACGTATCGGCGACGTCCTTCGTCTCGAAGATCGCGATGACCGCGCCGATGACGACCGCGCCGACGAGGGCCAGCAGGCCGATCGTCTGGTACTGCCGCCGAATGAACGCATCCGCTCCTTCGCGGATCGTGTCGGCGACGTCCTGCATCGCCTGCGGTCCCTTGTCCCGCGACAGGACGTCACGGGCGAGGTAGATCGCGAACAGGATCGCGGCGATGCCGGCGACGGGGATGATCCACTGGAGCAGGCTGGCATCCATCGGGGTGAGCGGGTCCTCCTGTGTGGGCGACTGCGTCTGTGGGCGAGTGCGTCGGTCGGGGCGGCTCGGCGCATCGGCGCAAGGGGCCACTCGATGCGGTCATCGGGAGATCGGCTCGGGTCCGGGTAACGGTCCGCGCGGTCGCGGGGGTCGTGCGACCTGCACCGACGGCCGGCCCGGTTCGTAGCCGCCGGGAGTCTATCGCACCGCGTTCGAGCACAGCAACCTCGAGGGCCGCCGAGCGGACCGCCGGCGAGCCGCCGTCAGCCGGGACGCAGGATCGCCTGCCATACTGCCGGACCGATGAGCGCCCCCCACTCGTGACCCAGCGCCCGGCCCTCGGCTGCCTCTTCGAGGTCGTCGAGACGCTCGTCCTCACGGTCGTCATCTTCCTGGGCATCCAGGCCTTCGTGGCCCAGCCCTACAAGGTCCAGCAGGGCTCGATGGAGGTCACGCTCCTCCCCGACCAGTACGTCCTCGTCGACAAGCTGACCTCCCACTGGTCGGCCTACCAGCGCGGCGACATCATCGTGTTCGACCCGCCGTCGAACTGGACCGGCGCCAACGGCGTGCCATTCATCAAGCGCGTCATCGGGCTGCCGGGCGACCACGTCGAGCTCAGGGACGGCGCCGTCTACGTCAACGGGACCAAGCTCGACGAGCCCTACGTCTACACCGACGGCGGGCCACCGACGACCGAGCCGACGGTCGGCGGCCCGGCCGAGTGGCTCGTCCCCGCGGGCCAGCTGTTCGTGATGGGCGACCATCGCAGCCAGTCGGCCGACTCGCGCGTCTTCGGGCCGATCGACATCAGCCACGTCATCGGCCGCGCGTGGCTGCGCTACTGGCCGATCGACCAGTTCGAGACGATCTCCCGGCCCGGCTACGCGGTGGGCAGCCCGGCCCCGTGACCGCCCTGCTCGTCGCCGCGGCGGTCATCGCCGGCGCGGGCGCCATCGCCGCTCTCGCGCCCATCGACCCACGGCTGGGCCTGATCGGACTCACCGCGTGCCTCGTCGGTGCGGCGCTCATCGCCGATCCGCTGCCGGACCCCGCCGTGCTGGCCGTGCGCCTGACCGGTGCCCTGCTGACCGTCGTCGTGCTGCGGGCCGCCAGCCACCCTGTCGTCGGCTCGCCCCGCGACCGCAGCCGTGGCTGGTCCGGCCAGGTTGCGATCTCCGAGGTCGGCTGGCCGGCCGGGCTGCTGTTCGGCGCGGCGGGCGCCGTGGCCGGCCTCGCCATCGCGGCGGCCATCGGCAGCGCCGCAGCTGGCAGCGGCGACGTCGGCCAGCCCGCGATCGTCGCGCCGGCGGATCTCCTCGGCGCCGAGAGCCTGGCGTTGGGCCTTGCCGGACTGGTCGGCGCGGTTGCCGTGGGCCCGCTGCTGGCCGATGCGACGAGTCTCCGCCGGTCGGTGGCAGCCGTGCTGCTCACCGATGCCGTCCTCCTGGCCCGTCACGGCCTGGTCATGACCTCCTCGGCGCTGGACGAGGTCGTCTTCACCGCCCTGCTCGTGACCGTGGCGATCGCCAGCTCGGCCGTCGTGAACGCGGCCGCGGCGACCCGGCCTGGCGCGACGGCTCCCGCCGATGCGTTGGCCGCGGCCGGCGGAACCGGCGGCAGCGGTGGACGGCACGGTCCCCGCGCCGCGGAGCCGTCGAGGCACGGCGTGGATCAACGCGAGCGCGGGGCGGCGCGACGACCGTGAGCCTGGTCCTGCAGGTCGTGGTGGCCCTTCTCGGCGGCGCAGCCGCGCTCGGCCTCGCGTTGCGCTGGCCGCGGCTGGGCCTGGTCGTGGCCATCCTGGCCGCGGCCGCGACGGCGGGGCTGGCCCTGTCGTCGGGCGCCGACGACGTCCTGGCCATCGGTCGCACCGGCGTGCAGGCCACGGCCACGGCGCGGGTGCTGGCCCTCGGCTGGTCGGCGGGGCTCATCCTCCTCGGGCTCCTGGGGCTCATCGACGACGCGCCCGCGGCGGGCACGCTGGCCGGCGGCAGCGGGCTGATGGCCCTCGCCGGGGCGATCGTCGCGCTCACCGTCGACGACGTCACGGTCGCCTTCGCGGCACTCGCGGCCGGCAGCGCCGTGGCGGTCGCGGCGCCGATCCTCGGCGGCTGGGCAATCGGGCGCGACGACGCGCCGCCGATCGGGCCGGCCGAGCGGTCGCTTGCCGCAGTCGTTGGCGCCGGACTCGTCGCGATCGCGGTCGCCGCGTGGAGCCAGTCCCCGTCCGGACCGCTCGGGGACGGAGGCCTTGGCGGCGTCTCCGATGCCAGCCTCCGGACCGCGATCGGGCTGGCCGTCGTGGCGATGGCCGCCGCCATGGTCCTCCGGGCGGGGGCGATCCCGCTCCACCTGTGGGCCGCTCGCCTGGTCGGCATCGCGTCACCGCTCGCGCTGCCGGCGGTCCTGGCCTGGGGCGCGGCGGCCTTCACGATCGTGGCCGTGGGCTGGGGTGGCACTGCGCTCGGGCGCCCGCCGGATGACCTCGATCGGACGGTCATCGTCGTGACGGCGCTGGCCAGCATCGTGTTCGGGGGTCTCGCATCGATGCTCCACGACGACCTGGAGCACGTGCTCGGCTACCTCCTGGTCCAGGCAGCCGGCGTCGCGCTGCTGGCCATGGCCTCGCTGCGGCCCGAGGCCACCGATGCCGTGGCCGCGTGGGTCATCGCCAGCGCGGCACTGGCCACGGCGCTGGCAGGCTGGATCGCGGCGATGCGCTGGACGTTCGGCCGTCATCGAGTCGAGGCACTGCACGGCTGGGGCCGCCGCTCCCCCGTCCTGGCATTCGCCTTCCTGGTCATCCTCGTGGGCTCGGTCGGGATTCCCGGCACGGCCCTGTTCGAGGCACGGAGCCAGCTCGCGGCGGAGGCCCTGCCGGGCCCCCTCGCGACGCTGGCCGTCGTCGTGGCCCTGAGCCCCCTGCTCGCGCTCGGGCGGGTGCTGGCCGCCGGCCTCGGTAGGACGGGCCCCGACGTCGCGGCCGCCCCCGACGAGCGGGTCGGTCGGACGCTCGGGAGCATCGCGTCGTGGTCGCGCGGTGGCGCGGGCGGCTGGCTCCGGGTCAGCGCGGCGGTGGTGCGGGCGAACCAGGGCCTCGCCGTGGCCGTCGTGGCGGCGCTCCTGGCGGTGCTCGGCGTCGTCCTGTCGATCGCCGGGGTCCCGGCCGCGGCCGGCTAGCCAACGTCGAGCCGGGCCGCCGGCTTCGGGCGAGCCTGGTCCTCCAGCAGCTCGAGGCCTGCGGGCCTACCCCTCGGCGCTACTCCTCGGGCGCGAGGGCCCAGCGATCGATGTCGCGCTCGTAACCGTGCAGCTCGCCGGCGTCGAACCACATCGCCAGCTCGGCAACGGCCGTCTCGGGGCCGTCCGAGGCATGGACCAGGTTCTGGGCCGTCTCGAGGGCGAAGTCGCCGCGGATCGTCCCGGGCGCCGCCTCGTTCGGCCGGGTCGAGCCGATCATCGTCCGGACGATCGAGATCGCGTTCGGGCCCTCGAGGGCGATCGCCACGAGCGGGCTCGAGGTGATGAAGTCGACGAGGCCGCCGAAGAAGGGCTTCTCGCGATGGACCGCGTAGTGGCGCTCGGCCAGGTCGCGGCTCACGGCCACGAGCTTCAACCCGACGATCTTCAGGCCGCGGGCCTCGAAGCGGCCGAGGAGCGGCCCGACCAGGAGCCGTTGCACGGCATCGGGCTTGAGCAGGACCAGGGTGCGTTCGGTCACGAATCCTCCAGGTGGTCGGCAGGGTCCGGCGTGGCCGGCACGGGTGGCTGATGGTGCCCGGTGGCGACCGCGTCGCGCTCGATCGATTCGATCGCATCGGCGAACGACGCCTCGGCCTCGAGATGGCGCCCGAGCAGGCGCTGGGCATCGCCTCGGAGCACGACGGCCGCGGCCTCGCGGCGCAGGCGCACCGCCTCGAGGACCTCCGACGCGAGGGTCGGGTCGAGGCGCAGGACGAGAGCCAGCCGCAGCAGGCCCCGATCCGGCGCCGTGGACAGCTCGTCGCGCGCCGTCTCCAGCTCGGCCTCCGGATCGGCGTGGCCGCGGGCCCTGGCCGGCTCGACCCAGGTCGGCCGTCCGGCCGGCCGCGCTGGCGCCTGGGCATCCGCGGCGGCGCCGAGGGCCGCCTCGTCCCACAGGTCGGCGTTCGCCGCGAGCACGTCGGCCGGGGTCGGCACGGCGCTGGCCCGGATGCGTCCGCCCGAGGCGCCGCCGCTGCCGGGCGGCAGCAGCTCGGCGGCCCCGAACCCGGCGCCCGCGATGGAGCCGGCCTCTGCGGGGCCGGGGCTCGCGGCGACCGGCCAGTGGGCCCGGCGGGGCATGCCCGCGAACAGCGCGTCCAGCGTCACCGCATCGAGGCCGGCCACGCGTGCCATCCGGTCGCGCGCGTCCGCGGTCCGGCCGGCCGCGGCGGCCGCCTCCGCGGCGATGACCGCCGCGATCGCGTCGCGGCCGCCATCCCGGAGGTGGGCCTCCGCGGGATCCTCGGCGGCCTCGAGATCGCCCGTCCGCCAGCGGGCCTCGGCGAGGGCCGCCTGGCCGTCGTTGTCCAGCAGCCCCAGACCCGCCAGGTCCTCCAGCTCGGCGCGAGCGGCCGGGAGCATGCCGAGTCGGAGATGGAGGCGGGCCAGCCGGAGCTCCTCGCGCGGGTCCCGCGTCGCGCCGGTCGCGGCGACGGCGGTCGCCGGCACGGCGCCCGGGGCGTGGCTGCTCACGGCAGCCGCAGCCGCTTGGCGAGCCCGCGCAGGTGGCGGGCCGGAGCCACGGCTGCCAGGCGCAGGACCTCGTCGCGCATCAGGTCCTGGGCGACGCGGTGGACGTCGGCCGAGGTCACGGCAGCCACGGCGTCGAGGGCCTCATCCAGCGTCATGACCCGATCGTGGAGTGCCTCCTGGCCGCCGACCCACGAGGCCAGGTGGCGGGTCTCCTCCATCCGCAGCTCCAGGCCGCCCGCGAGGTACGCCTTGGTCTTCGCCAGCTCGTCGTCGGGGACGGACTCGTCGCGCAGTCGCGCCAGCTCGACGAGCAGGGCATCGAGGGCCCGATCGATGCGCTCCGGGTCGACCCCGGCGCTCACGACGAGCGCGCCGGCGTCGGCGTATTCCACGAGACCGGACGAGACGTCGTACGCCAGGGCATCGCGATCGACGACCGAGAGGAACAGCCGGCTGCTCATGCCATCGCCGAGGACGCCGTTGAGGACGGCGAGCGTCCAGCTGTCGGGATGGTCGCGCGGCAGGGCCGGAACGCCGACGCACAGCTGGGCCTGCGCGGTGTCGCGCCGGCCCAGCGCCACCCGCTCGCCGGCAGGCAGCGCCGGCGACGGGTCGAAGCCGGCCAGGTGGCCGTTGCCACGACCGAACGCGGTCTCGGCCAGCCCCACCGCGGCGCCGTGGTCGAGGTCGCCCGCGATCGACACCACGACGTTGGCCGGCCGGTAGCGCGACGCCCAGAACTCGCGGATCCGCTCCGGCCGCAGGTCGCGGACGTCGTGCTCATCGCCGCAGATCTCGCGACCCAGCGGCCCACGCCCGAACATCGCCTCCTGGAACAGGATCTGGCAGTGCTCCGCGGGATCGTCGAGGTAGCCCCGGATCTCCTCGATGATGACGTCCCGCTCGCGGTCGATCTCCTGCGGGCTGAGCGCCGGGCGGCAGACCAGCTCGCCCAGGACGTCCATGGCGCGAGCCGCTTCGCGCAGCGGGACCCGCGCCCAGTACACCGTCGACTCCCGGTCGGTGGCGGCGTTGAACGACCCGCCGACGCCCTCGATGGCCTCGCTCAGCGCCCGGGTCGTCGGGTAGCGGCTGGTGCCCTTGAAGGTCAGGTGCTCGAGGAAGTGGGCCACGCCGACCTGGCCGTCGGCCTCGGAGCGCGAGCCGGCGAGGACGTAGGCCGCCACCGACACGGACCGGGCGCCGGGCAGGCGCGCGCTGATGATCCGGGGCCCATCGGCCAGCGTCGTGCGCTCGAACATCGGCGCGATGGTACAGGCGAGCGCCGCGTCGGCCGGGTGGCGGCACCCGGGAAGTCCGGCGGCCGGTCCGCGGGCCGCGCAGCCCGGAGACGAAGCGGCCGGCGCCCGAGGGGCGCCGGCCGCGTTGCGTCGCGAAGGACCTGGGTCTACTTGGGCAGGAGCGGCAGGAGCCACGCCTGGGCGTAGAAGATCACGAACCCGATTCCGACGACCCACATCAGCGGATGGACGTCGGCCATCTTGCCGCGCGCCACCTTGATGACGATCCAGCTGATGAAGCCCGCGCCGATGCCGACGGTGATGTCGAACGTGATCGGCATGAGGATCAGCGTCAGGAGAGCGGGAATGCCGTTCTCCATGTCGGTCAGGTCGATGTCCTTGACCTGGGTGAACATGAGGTAGCCGACGAGCACGAGCGCCGGGGCCGTCGCGGCATTCGGGATGAACGCGGCGAGCGGCGACAGGAAGATCATGAGCAGGAAGAGCACGCCGGTGACGACCGACGCGAAGCCCGTCCGCGCGCCTTCGGCGACGCCGGCAGCGCTCTCGATGTAGGTCGTGTTCGAGGAGATCCCGGCGAGGCCACCGACGGCCGCACCGATGCTGTCGACGAGGAGCACGCGACCGACGCCGGGAACCGAACCGTCCTGCTTGGCGAGGCCGGCCTCGGCCGCCACGCCGGTGACGGTGCCCATCGTGTCGAAGAAGTCGGTCAGCATGATCGCGAAGATCGTCACGATCGCCGGCAGGAGGCCGAGGACCGTGAACGAGTTCCCGAGGTCGAACTGGCCGAGGGTCGCGAAGCTCGGCGTCGCCGAGATGTCGCCGATCTTGGTGACGCCGGTGAGGATCGCCACGATGGTCGTCACGACGATCGAGATGACGAGGGCCGCCTGGATCCGCCGGACCCACAGGACCACCGTCAGGAGGAGCCCGAACAGGAAGACGAACTGCGCCGTCGAGGTCGGGAAGGCCATCGTCACCGGCGGGACTGCGCCCGTCGAGGTGATGAGGCCGCCGTTGAAGAAGCCGATGAACAGGATGAACAGGCCGATGCCGGCGCCGATCGCGCGCTTGAGGGCGAGCGGCACCGCATTCATGACGGCTTCCCGGAAGCCGACGAGGACGAGGACCGTGACCGCGATGCCCTCGAGCACGATCACGCCCATCGCGCCGGCTGGCGTCAGGTGGTTCGTGAGCACGAGGGTGAAGGCCACGATGCCGTTGATCCCGAGGCCCGCTGCCATCGCGAAGGGATAGTTGGCAGCGACGCCCATGGCGATCGTCATGATTCCGGCGATGAGTGCGGTTCCGGCCGCGGCGGCGCCCTGATCGATGCCGGCGGCGGCAAGGATCGAGGGGTTCACGGCCACGATGTAGACCATGACCATGAAGGTCGTGAGCCCGCCCCGGACCTCACGCCACAGGTCGGTGCCGCGCTCGGCGAACTTGAAGTACTCGCCGATCATGCCGCCGCCTCCGCTGGGGCGTTCGGCGGCGTCAACAGCTGCGCTCACTCGGACCGATCCCTCCTAGCCGACTGGCGCGCCGCGCCCGATCGGGCGCGGTCAGCGGCCCCGTACGACGGGCGGATAGTAGCGCTGCGGGATTCGGTTTTCGCGGCGTTACCGCGAACCGGAATCAGGCCGCGAGTCAGTCCTCGGCGGTGCCGCCCGCCGGCCCGCCGTCGAGGCCCGTGAGCTCCATCTGGACGAAGCCCGACGTGTCGAAGGCGAGCTGCCGCGGCTCGAACGGCGAATCGCCGCTGTCGACGCCGGGCGCGTACTCGACCACGACGCTCTCGTCGCCCTGGACGAGCGTGTACACGAGCAGCTGGTCCGGCCGCGTCTGGAAGTCGAGGTGCTCGAACGAGTCGACGTTGATCGTCACCGCGATCGGGGTGAAATAGGTCGACACGTCCGGCTGGTCCACGACGATCCGCTCCACCCAGCCGGTGCCGTGGGTCACGACGTCCCGGCCGCGCAGGTAGCGATAGGTCACCGTCTGCTTCAGCAGCGGCCGAAGGAGGTTGAGCATGTCCTCGCGGCTGCTCACGACGCCCTGATTCACGAAGAACTTGGCCGGCGGCGGGACGGGCACGGCTGGCCTCCTCGGGGCACCGGAGGGACGGATCGCGGCGGATGGTAGCGCGGGGCCGGGCTCGCCGGAAGCCACGAATCGGCCGGGTATGATCCGGCCGTGCTCCTCGCGATCGACATCGGCAACTCCAACGTCACGGTCGGCTCGTTCCGCAACGGCTCGCTGGTCGCGGTCCGCCGCACCGCCACGGAGCGCCACGCCACGGCCGATGAGCTGGAGCTGCGGCTGACCGACCTGCTGCGCCTGGACGATGCGGTCCTGGCCGACGTCTCGGCGATCGCCCTGGCCTCTGTCGTGCCGGCCCTGACCGAGGTGATCGCCACCGTGGCCGAGCGTCGCGAACGCCCTCTCCTCGTGGCCAGCGCCGGCACCGTGCCGATCCCGATCCGGGTCGACCGGCCGGGCGAGGTCGGCGCCGATCGCCTCGTGAACGCGCTCGCGGCAGGCCGCCTGCACGGCGCCCCGGCGGTCGTCATCGACTGCGGCACGGCCACGACCTTCGATTGCGTCGCGGCCGACGGCGCGTTCGTCGGCGGCGCCATCGCGCCGGGCCTGGTCCTGGGCCTCGAGGCCCTCGCGAGCCGCACGGCGAAGCTGCCGCGCGTGGAGCTGCGGGCGCCCGACCGGGCCATCGGGCGGGACACCCCGAGCGCCATCCAGAGCGGCACGATCCTGGGCTACCAGGCCCTCGTCACGGGCCTGCTGGCGCGCATCCGGCGCGAGCTCGGCGACGCGGCGGGCGTGGCGCCGGCCGAGGTGCGCACGATCCTCACCGGCGGCCTCGCGGCCGCCGCCTGGGCGACGGGCCTGGACGGCATCGATGCCATCGACCCGGACCTGACGCTGAAGGGCCTGGCGATCCTCCACGCCGAGGTGGCGGGCGGCCAGCCGCTCCAGCTCGGCCTGCCGTGACCCGGCCATGACCCGACGGCTGGAGGGCCGGCTCATCGGCCTCGGCGTGACCGGCTCGATCGCCGCCTACAAGGCCGTCGAGCTGCTGCGCCTGCTCACCGCCGAGGGCGCCGACGTCGTCGTCCTGCTGTCGCCGTCGGCGACGCGATTCGTCGGCCCGCTGACCTTCGCGGCTCTGTCCCGTCATCCGGTCGAGACGGAGGTCCTGGACCTCCTGCCGGATGGCCGGATCGGCCACATCGTCGTGGCCGACAGCGCTGACGCGATCGTCGTGGCGCCGGCGACCGCGCACTGGCTGGGCGCCATGGCCAACGGCCTGGCATCGGACACCGTCACCGCGGCCTGCCTGGCGACGAGCGCACCGGTGATCGTCGCGCCCGCGATGGATGGCGACATGTGGTCGCATCCGGCCACCGTCGCCAACGTGGCCCGCTTGCGCGAAGCCTTTGGCTACATGGTCGTCCCGCCGGACAGCGGGCCGCTGGCCTCGGGACAGGTCGGCACCGGCCGGCTGGCGGAGCTGCCCGCCATCGTCGATGCCGTCGTGGCCGCGGTCGGGTCGCACGCCGTGCGCCAGCCGGACCTCGCGGGCCGCCCGCCCATCGTCCAGCCGGCGCGCGAGCCCGACCTGGCCGGTCGCCGGATCGTGGTCACCGCGGGCGGCACCCGCGAGCCCATCGATCCCGTTCGCTTCATCGGCAATCGGTCCTCCGGGAAGATGGGCGTCGCGGTCGCCGAGGCCGCGGTGGCCCGGGGCGCCCACGTGACGCTGCTGGCCGCATCGATGGAGGTCGAGCCGTCGCCTGCGTCGGATGCGATCACCGTCGTCCGCGTCGAGTCCACCGCGGAGCTCCGGGCGGCCCTCCGCGCCGTGATGTCGCCGGACGCCGGCGGCCACCGGCCCGACGCGCTGGTCATGGCCGCGGCGGTGGCCGACTTCACCCCGGCGTCGCCCGCCGCCTCGAAGCTGGCTCGGGGCGAGGGCTTGACGCTCCAGCTCTCCCCCACCCCGGACCTCCTCGCCGAGGTCGCCACGGCGGCAAGCGCCGCCGCTCCGGCGCAGCGGCCGATCCTGGTCGGCTTCGCCGCGGAGACCGGCTCGCTGGATCGTGCCGCCGCGAAGCTCGCGGCCAAGGGCGTCGACCTGCTCGTCGCCAACGACGTCAGCGAGCCAGGCTCGGGCTTCGGGACCGACACCAACCGGGTCACGATCCTCGATGCCCGCGGCGGGCGGGCGGAGCTGCCGCTCCTGCCCAAGCGCGAGGTCGCGGACCGGCTCCTGGACCGGGTCGCCGACGCGTTGGACG
>DASXQE010000022.1:0-3572 GCA_036493155.1 Candidatus Limnocylindrales bacterium
CCGAGGGCACCTCTGCCGGCTGACGGCGTACCATCGCCTCCCCCGGTCGGGCACGAGCGCAGGAGGTTTCCGATGAGCGATCCAACCAACCCCACCACTCCGACCGGGACGCCGGACGCGGCAGCATTGGCCGGCCTCGGTCAAGCAGTGCAGGCCGCCGGCGGCATCGACGGGATCGTCGACAAGCTGCGTGCCGGCGGGCTCGGCGGCGCCGTCGACTCGTGGATCTCGACCGGCCAGAACCAGGCCGTCGAGCCGGCGGCCCTCGGCCAGGCGCTCGGACCGGACACCGTCGAGAAGCTGGCCGCCGGCTCCGGGATCTCCGCGGGGCAGCTGCTGCCGATGCTGGCGGCGTTCCTGCCCCAGATCATCGACATGCTGACGCCGCATGGCCAGGTCCCGAGCGGCGGACTCGGCGGCGCGATGGGTGGTCTCGAAGGGCTCGGCGGCCTGCTGGGCGGTCTCGCCGGGGCGGCCGGCCAGGGCAGCTCGGGCGGGACGTCGGAGATCGGGTCCGTCCTGGGCGAGCTCGGCGGCATGCTCGGAGGCAGCAAGGGCAGCTGACCCGTGGCGGGTGCAGCTGACCCGCCGGCGCGTGGTCGCTGACGGGGTCGCACTCGCGCCCGGTGCGGTCCGCGGCAGTGCGGTCCCCGCGCAGTGCGTTCCGCGCGCGGGCAGACCGGGCAGCGGAGCAGACGACGCAGCGGAGCCATGTCGCGTTCGTTTCGATCAAGCGGAATGACTGTCCGGCGCGGACTCGTTTCGCTTGACTGACACCATCTCAGAATCGTCTTCTGAGGGATCCAAAGGCCCGGCGTGCAGCGCGCCGGGGCCTCGCCTACGGCCCGCGCCGCCGCTTCCGCAGGTCGCCGACGATCTCGCGCGCCGCGTTCTGACCGTTCTGGCCGGTGATCCCGCCACCCGGGTGCGATCCGGCGCCCGCCAGGTACAGCCCGTCCAGCGCAAGCCGGTGGCGCGGGTGGCCGAGCAGCGGCCGCCACAGGAAGAACTGGTCGAGACCCTGCTCGCCATGCATCGGGTGGCCGCCGGTGAGGCCGAAGTCGCGCTCGAGATCGGCGGGCGTCAGGACCTGCCGGGCGGTGACCAGTCCGGCCAGACCCGGCGCGTGGGCGTCGAGCGTCTTGACCACGAGGTCGCCCAGCTCCTCGCGCGCATCATCCCAACTCCGATCGCGCAACGCGAACGGGATGGCCTGGATGATGACGCTCATGACGTGCGTCCCGGGCGCGGCCCCATCGACCAGCGACGGATCGGCGAGCGACGGGATCGTCGCCTCCATGATCGGCGCGTCGGGCAGACGCCCGAACTTGGCCGCATCGTGGGCCCGCTCCATGGCATCGATGCCGGGCGCGATGACGATCCGCCCACGGACCTGACGCATCTCGGCGCCGGCGGCGGCGAACCGTGGCAGGCCGGCGAGCGCAAGGTTGACCTTGGCGACCGTGCCGGGCGTCCGGATGTTGCCGGCCCGCCAGAGCAGGTTCGGCCCGACCGCGACCGGGTCCGCCAGGCGGGTCAGGACCTGCTTCGGGTCGATCCCGGCAACGACTGCCCGCGCAGTGATCTCCTCGCCCGAGGCAAGCGCCACACCCGTCGCGCGGCCGTCCCGTGAGGTGATCGCCGTGACCTCGGCGCCGGTCCGGATCTCGACCCCGGCCTCGCGCGCGGCTCCTTCGAGCGCCGCCGCGAGCGCGCCGGGGCCGCCGCGAGCGTAGACCGTCTGGCCCGCCGCTCCCCCATCGTTGCCGGCCGAATCGGTCAGCAGGACCGCGGTCGTGCCGGCCGACCACGGGCCCATCGCGGTGTACTGGACGCCGCGCCAGGCGATCGCCGCGCGGACGGCGTCGGTGTCGAACGATTCGGCGACGAAGTCGGCGACCGCCATCGGCAGGACGCGGGTGATGGTGCGGCCGTCGTCGCGGCCGAGGCCACGGAACGTGCGCCCGAGACGAAGACCCGCCAGCGCGTCACCCAGGCCCGGCGAGGCGATGTCCGGTGGCGTCTCCCCGGCGAGCTCGCCCAGGAAGCCCGACAACGAGCGGACCAGCCGGTCGAAGGCGGCGTATCGATCGGCGTCGGCAGCGGACCGTGCCCGCAGGCCCTCGGCCGTTTTGGCGACGTCGCCCCACAGCACGACCACGTCGCCATCGACCCCTGGCGCGAACACGCGCACATCGGGACCGACGAGAGAGAGCCCGTGGCGCTTGAGCTCGAGGTCGCGCACGACCGATGGCCGGAGCCGGCCGACCGTGTGGGCAAGTGTCGGGACCCGCGCACGGGGTGCGATCTCCGACGTACCGGCGGCACCGCCGAGCGTCTCGCGTCGCTCGAGGACGACCGTCCGCAGGCCGGCCTTGCCGAGGTAGGCCGCGGTCACCAGCCCGTTGTGCCCGCCACCGATGACGATGGCGTCATACGGCGCCGCCTTGGTCGCGGAGGCCACGGCTCAGGCTGCCTTCCGGCCGCGCGCCCGCAGGACCTCGAGCGCGGCGATCCGCCCGTTGGCACCCATGATCCCGCCACCCGGATGCGTCGCCGACCCGCACAGCCACAGATCGCGGACGGGCGTCCGGAAGCGGGCATAGCCCGGGACCGGCCGATTGAAGAACAGCTGCTCGAGGGACAGCTCGCCCTGGAAGATGTTCCCCTCGGTCAATCCGGTCGTGCGCTCGATGTCGAGCGGCGTCTGGACGTTGCGGAACAGGATGCTGTCGCGGAAGCCGGGCGCGAACTCCGAGATGCGATCCACCACGGCGTCGCCGAACGCCTCGCGCTGGTCGTCCCAGGTCCCGAGCTCGGGTGCCAGCTTGTACGGTGCGTACTGGACGAAGCAGCTGATGACGTGCTTGCCGGGTGGCGCCATCGTCGGGTCGACCAGGGTCGGGATGATCATGTCGATGTACGGCTTGCGTGAGAAGTGGCCGTACTTGGCATCGTCGTAGGCCGTCTCCATGTCGTCGATCGACGGGCTGAAGCTGATCGCGCCACGGAGGTGCTCGCCCGCGCCGGGCAGGCAGCTGAAGTCCGGCAGCCGGTCGACGGCGAGGTTCACCTTGCCGGATGAGCCGCGGAACTTGAACCGGCGGACCTCCTCCTCGAACGCCGGGTCGAGCGTGCCGGCGTCGAGCAACCCCAGGAACGTCCGGTGTGCGTCGAGCGACGACAGGATCGAGTCGGCGTGGATCTCCTCGCCCGACTCGAGGGCGACTCCGACCGCCCGGCCGCCCTTGACGATGACCCGTGCGACGGGCGCATCGGTCCGGATCTCGGCGCCGAGCGCGCGTGCCGCGTTGCCGATCGCGGTGCTGACACCGCCGGTCCCGCCCTTGGGGATCCCCCAGGCGCGAAACGCCCCGTCGATCTCGCCCATGTAGTGGTGGAGCAGGACGTAGGCTGTGCCCGGGCTCTTGACCCCCTGGTACGTGCCGATGATCCCGGACGCCGACATCGTCGCCTTGAGCGGATCCGTCTCGAACCATTGGTCGAGGAAGTCGGAGGCGCTCATCGTCATCAGCTGGACGAAGACCGCCTGCTGGCGCTCGGGGAGTGCC
>DASXQE010000023.1:0-8478 GCA_036493155.1 Candidatus Limnocylindrales bacterium
CGAGGCCGCGCCATCGGCGGCTGAGCCGCGCTTGGTACGATTCCGGGGCCGTGACCACGACCCCTGCCGCTGCCGCCGATCCCGGGCCGGCCGTGGCCGAGCTCGACACGATCGTGTCGCTTGCCAAGCGCCGCGGCTTCGTCTTCCCGTCGAGCGAGATCTACGGCGGGATCAACGCGGTCTGGGACTACGGCCCGCTGGGCGTCGAGCTCAAGAACAACGTCAAGCGCGCCTGGTGGAAGGCGATGGTCCAGGAGCGCGACGACATCGTCGGCCTCGACGCCGGGATCCTGATGCATCCCCAGGTGTGGGTGACCTCGGGCCACGTTGGGTCCTTCAGCGACCCGCTGGTCGAATGCCAGACCGACCACCGGCGCTTCCGGCTCGACGAGCTGCCCGGCGCCGAGCACCTCTCGGTCACGGAGCTGGCCGACCCGACGGTCGTCGAACGGCTTGGGCTCAAGTGCCCGGTCGACGGCGGCCCGCTGTCGGCGCCGCGCCGGTTCAACCTCATGTTCCAGACGCACATGGGCCCGGTCGAGGACGCAGCCTCGGTCATCTACCTCCGGCCCGAGACGGCCCAGGGCAGCTATGTCAACTTCAAGAACGTCCAGCAGAGCTCGCGCAAGAAGCTGCCGTTCGGGATCGCCCAGGTCGGCAAGTCGTTCCGGAACGAGATCTCGCCCGGCAACTTCGTCTTCCGGATGCGCGAGTTCGAGCAGATGGAGATGCAGTACTTCGTCCAGCCCGAGCGCGCGGCCGAGATCTTCGAGCAATGGCTGCCGCGGCGCTGGGACTGGTACACCCGCTACGGGGTCACGGCCACGCGCCTCCGCTTCCGCGAGCATGCCAAGGACGAGCTGGCCCACTACGCCAAGAAGGCCGTGGACGTGGAGTACCGCTTCCCCTTCGGCTGGAAGGAGCTCGAGGGCATCCACAACCGGGGCGACTTCGACCTGTCACGCCACCAGGCGGCGTCTGGCGAGAACCTCGAGTACTTCGACCCGGCCACGGAGCAGCACTTCATCCCGTGGATCATCGAGACGGCCGGCGGGCCGGACCGGGCGGCCTTCACGTTCCTGATCGACGCGTATCGCGAGGAGGAGGTCCGCGGCGAGACGCGCGTCTCGCTCGCGCTCCACCCGGATCTCGCGCCGTACAAGGTCGCCGTCCTGCCGCTGCTCAAGAAGCGACCCGAGATCGTCGAGCTGTGCCAGCGCCTCCTGGCCGACCTGAAGCGCGACGTCATGGCGGTCTACGACGACACGGCCGCCATCGGCAAGCTGTATCGGCGCCAGGACGAGATCGGGACCCCGTGGTGCGTGACCGTCGACGTCGACTCGCTCGAGGATGGCGCGGCGACCATCCGCGACCGCGACTCGATGACCCAGGAGCGACTCCCGCTCGAGGGCGTCAAGCGCGCCATCCTCGACCGGATGGACGCAGCGCGAGGCTGATCGGCCGGGTCTGGCCGGGCCGGGCGTGCAACCCACGGTCCGCCGGTCGTGTTCAGATCCTTGATGACCAACCCGTCCGCCGGCATCGTGGCCTTCGACACCGAGCTCGGGACGTGTGCGATCCGCTGGACCGCCGCGGGCATCGCCGCCATCCGGCTCCCGAGCTCTGCGACCGCTGGCCTGCCGCGCGCCACGGCCGTCGTCGTCCCGGCGCCCGTGCAGGCGGCGATCGACGCGATCGTGGCCCTGCTGGCCGGTGAGCCGCGGGATCTCGGGTTCGTCCAGCTCGACGAGCGCGCGATCGATCCGCTCCGGCGCGCCGTCTACGCCGCGACGCGGGCGGTCCCGCCAGGGGCCACCGCGACATACGGCCAGATTGCTCGCGCGATCGGCAGGTCGGAGGCCGCGCGTGAGGTCGGCGCGGCGCTGGCGGCGAATCCCTTCCCGATCGTGGTGCCGTGCCATCGCGTCGTCGGCGCGAACGGCAAGCTGACGGGCTTCTCGGCGCCCGGCGGCCTCGCCACGAAGCGCCGGATGCTGGCGCTCGAGGGTGCGCCCGGCTACGGCCAGGAGACGCTGTTCGGCTGAGTCCGGCACCGCCGCGCTGGCGAGCCCTGGCGCCCTGGTGGCCCTGGCGGGGTCGTCCGGAACCTATTCCGACGAGGCGCCCTCGCCCTTGGCCTCCTCGCCCTTGGGCTCCTTGCCCTTGGGCCAGTACAGCTCCTTGCGGACCTGGTCCTCGGGGAAGCCCCGGCCCAGGAGCAGCTCCTCGACCGCGAGGATCATGTCGGGGTTGCCGCAGATGTAGGCGATCGCGTTGTCCGCCGTCAGCCCCAGCTCCTCGACGACCGGCCCGACGACCTGCTCGACGCGGCCCCAGCGGCCATCCCAGCCGGCGTTCTCGGCTGCATTCGGCCGGGACACGCTCGGGACGTAGGTCAGCGGCAGCTCGCCTGCGGCCTGCCAGCCCTCGAGGAGCGCGCGGTAACCGAGGTCGTGGACGTACGACACGCCGTTCAGGAACACGATCTTGCGAGGCCGGCCCTCGCGGACCATCGCCCGCATCATCGAGACGAACGGCGCGTTGCCTGTGCCCGACGAGATGAAGACGTGGGTCCGCTCGTCCTCGGGCAGGAGCGTGAACTTGCCCTTCGGCCCGATCATCCGCATCCGGTGGCCGAGCGGCAGCCGGAACAGCAGCGGGGTGAACGTGCCGCCCTCGACCCGCCGCACGTACATCTCGTAGCCGTCGCTGCCGGCCACCGCCGGGTCGGATGCCACGGAATACGGCCGCTGCACGATCCGCGGGCCGAGCGGGGTCTCGGCCATGACGCCGATCGTCATGTACTGGCCCGACTCGAACGGTGTCGGCTCGCCATCGAACCGGACCCAGAACGAGGCCAGCGCATCGGTCTCGTCCAGTCGCCGGACGAGACTGGCGTTGTACTGCGGGGCATCGGCCTCGATGGCCTGCGTGTTGGTGTCGAGCACGGCTGGGATGGTACCCGGCGGGATGCGCCTCACGCCTCGTGGCGGGGCTCCTCGGGCGTAGGTGCGACAATCGGGCGATCATGACGACCACCGCTCCGAGCCCCGTCCAGGATCGCTCTCACCGCGCCGCCAAGCGCTACATCTATGCCTGGGGCGACGGCTCGGCCGAGGGCCGCGGCGACATGAAGGACCTCCTCGGCGGGAAGGGCGCGGGCCTCGCCGAGATGACTCGGGCCGGCCTGCCGACGCCGCCCGGCTTCACGATCACGACCGAAGCCTGCAACGACTACTTCGCCGCCGGCGAGCGGCTCCCGGAGGGCCTGTGGGACGACGTCCTCGAGGCCATGGCCGAGGTCGAGCGCCAGACCGGCAAGGGCTTCGGCGACGCGAAGAACCCGCTCCTGGTCAGCGTCCGCTCCGGAGCGAAGTTCTCGATGCCGGGGATGATGGACACGGTCCTCAACCTCGGCCTCAACGACGAGACGCTGCACGGCCTCGTGGCCCTCACGCACAACGAGCGCTTCGGCTGGGACGCCTACCGGCGGTTCATCCAGATGTTCGGCCGGATCGTCATGGACGTGAAGGCGGAGCGCTTCGATCATGCGCTCGACACCGCGAAGGAGCGTCACGGCCGGGATGCCAAGGACACCGACCTGTCGGTCGCCGACCTTCGCAGCCTGGTGGACGAGTTCAAGGGCATCGTCAAGGCCGACACCGGTCGCGACTTCCCGGTCGACCCGGACGAGCAGCTGGATCTCGCGATCAAGGCCGTGTTCGCATCGTGGTTCGGCCAGCGCGCCCGCGACTACCGCAAGTTCAACAAGATCCCGGACGACCTCGGGACCGCGGTCAACGTCGTGACGATGGTCTTCGGCAACATGGGCGACGACTCGGGCACGGGGGTGGCCTTCACCCGCGATCCCAACACCGGCGAGAAGAAGCTCTACGGCGAGTACCTCACCAACGCCCAGGGTGAGGACGTCGTGGCCGGCATCCGGACCCCCGCCAAGATCAGCCAGCTGGCGGACGACCTGCCCGATGCCTACGCCGAGTTCCAGCGCATCGCCGACCAGCTCGAGCGCCACTACCGCAACGTCCAGGATCTCGAGTTCACGATCGAGCGTGGCCGCCTGTACATGCTCCAGACGCGCGACGCCAAGCGGACCGCCGCGGCGGCGGTGAAGATCGCGGTCGACATGGTCGCCGAGGGCGTCATCTCGGAGCGCGAGGCCGTCGCCCGGATCGAGCCGGCCCAGGTCGACCAGCTGCTGCGAGCGACCTTCGACCCGACGGCCGTCAAGTCCGCCAAGCGGGTCGTCAAGGGCCTCAACGCCTCGCCCGGCGCGGCGGTGGGGCGCGCGGTCTTCGATGCCGACGACGCGGTCGCCTGGGTCAACCGCGGTGAGCAGGTCGTCCTCGTCCGGATCGAGACCTCGCCGGATGACTTCCACGGCATGGCCGTCAGCCAGGGGATCATCACCGCCCGCGGTGGCGCGACATCGCATGCGGCCGTGGTGGCCCGCCAGATCGGCAAGCCGTGCGTCGCCGGGTCGGCCGACCTCGTCATCGACTACGCGGCCAAGGCCGCCCGCGCCGAGGGCACCGGTGTCTCGTTCAAGGAGGGCGACTGGCTCAGCCTCGACGGGACGACGGGCGACCTCTACCTCGGGCAGCTGCCGACGGTCGAAGCCCGGTTCGAGGACCAGCCCGACCTCCAGACGATCCTTGGCTGGGCCGACGGCATCCGGCGGCTCGGGGTCTGGACCAACGCCGACAAGCCCGAGGAGGCGGCCCAGGCCCGGGGCTACGGCGCCCAGGGCATCGGGCTGTGCCGGACGGAGCACATGTTCCGGGAGGGCGATCGGCTCGAGATCGTGCGGGGCGCGATCCTGGTCGCCAATGCCGCCACGCGGGCGAAGGCCAAGCTGGCCGCGGGCGAGGAGCTCGAGGCCGAGGAGCGCGACTCGATCGCGACGTTCGACGCCGCAATGGCCAAGCTGGAGGGCCTCCAGCAGGGCGACTTCGAGGGCATCTTCAAGGCGATGGACGGCCTGCCCGTCGTCATCCGCCTGATCGACCCGCCGCTCCACGAGTTCCTCCCGAACCTGGAGGAGCAGCTCGTCAAGGTCACGAAGGCCGAGCAGGCCGAGGCCGACGGCAAGGGCAGGGGACCCACCGACGCCGACCGGGAGCTCCTCCAGACCATCAAGTCGATGCACGAGCAGAACCCGATGCTGGGGCTGCGCGGCGTCCGGCTGGGACTGATGATCCCGGACTTCGTGAAGGTCCAGACCCGGGCGATCCTCAACGCCGAGATCGCCGTCGCGAAGGCCGGCGGCCATCCGATCGCCAAGATCATGATCCCGCTGGTTGGCCACGTGAACGAGCTGGCGGCGACCAAGGCCATCCTCGAGGCCGAGGCCACGGCGGTCGAAGAGGCCGCGAAGGCCAGCGCGCCGGGCGTCAAGGTCGACTACAAGTTCGGCACCATGATCGAGGTGCCGCGCGGCGCCCTGACCGCGGATGAGATCGCCCGCGACGCGAGCTTCTTCAGCTTCGGCACCAACGACCTGACCCAGATGACGTTCGGCTACAGCCGCGACGATGCCGAGGGCGGCTTCCTCCTCAAGTACGTCGAGGACAAGATCCTGCCGGTCAACCCCTTCCAGACGCTCGACGACGCCGTCGCGGAGCTGATGCGCATTGCGGTCACGAAGGGCCGAGCGACCCGGCCCGACCTCGAGGTCGGGATCTGCGGCGAGCACGGCGGCGACCCCGAGTCGATCGCCAAGTGCGAGCGCCTCGGCCTCGACTACGTGTCGTGCTCGCCGTTCCGGGTTCCCGTCGCCCGCCTCGCCGCCGCGCAGGCGGCCATCGCCGTCACCGAGCGGGATCGCTGAGCGCCCGACCCGGAGAGCAGCCGCCGGCCGCGCCGCCGCGATGATCTAGGTGAAGGCCGGATCCTCGAAGATGAACCACGCGACGGGCGTCGTGTTCGTGGCCGAGGCGACCTTGTTCAGGTAGATCCGGAACGTGTTCATCGTCGGATAGTTCCGCCGGCACGCCCGGACCCAGACGCCGCTCCGGTCCTGTTGCAGCGTCGCGAGGATGTTGCCGATCGCCAGGCCCGACGGGACGGACACGTCGACGGTGGTCTGGTTGGGTTGAATCAGCGCGCGGCCGGACCGAGCAAACGCGGCCTTCCCCACGACCTCCAGGGCGAGCCCGTTGCTGCCATGCGTAGCGAGAACGCCGACGCCGTTGGTGGCCGCGCAATAGCCGTAGACACCCGCCCCGCCGGTGGTCAGGTCCTGGGCGATGTTGACGCCGATCACCCCGTACCCGGAGCCCGTCTCGGTGTAGCCGTGCACGCCACTCGGGATGCCGTGTCCGGCGCTGCCGCCGGTCGAGGCCCCGGCCATGCCCGCGACGGCTGCCGGGTAGAACCAGGTCCCGCCGGCGGTGGTGTGGGTCGAGTCGTTCCCCAGCAGGACGATCCCGCCGAACCCGGTGTTGCCGTCGTAGCGGACCTCGGTCGAGGCTTCGGCGAGCGTCACGTTGCCGGCTTTGACCCCGTCGCCGGTGGCCGCCGCCGCCGAGCGCGGCTGGAGCAGCGCCGAGGCAACCAGCCCCGCCGCGGCGCCCCCTGCGGCGCCCAGCATCGACCGGCGGCTCAGCCGCTCCGGCTCCGCCGCCGGCGCCTCAGGGGCGACCGCGGGTTCCTGCGTCCTGGTCATGGCATGCCTCCTGGCCTCGAGCGTGCATCGGCAACTGACCGTGCGGCCGAGCGTGTCAGCGGCCCGCATCGAACGCAAGGGCGATCACGTGCGGCAGGGGCGCCGGCAGCACGCCGGCGCCCGAGCGAGCACCATGCGTTCGTGCAGGACCGAGCCCATCGGGTCGTCGTCGTCGGTGGCGGATTCGGTGGCCTGAACGTCGCCCAGGGCCTCGCCGCCGACGATCGCGTCGACGTCAGCCTGATCGACCGTCATAACTACCACCTGTTCCAGCCGCTGCTGTACCAGGTCGCGACCGGGGCGCTGTCGCCGGGCGAGATCGCCCAGCCGCTCCGGAGCATCTTCCGCAAGCGGCCGAACGTCACGGTGCTGCTTGGCGAGGCGGTCGCCATCGACCCCGACGCGCACGAGGTCCGCCTGTCGGATGGCGGTCCCATCCGCTACGACACCCTCGTCGTGGCAACCGGCGCCCATCACTCGTACTTCGGGCATGACGCGTGGGCGAGATTCGCGCCGGGCCTCAAGTCGATCGACGACGCGACCGAGATCCGGCGGCGGATCCTGATCGCCTTCGAGGCGGCCGAGCGCGAGCACAATCCGGAACGGCGCGGGGAGTGGATGACGTTCGTCGTCGTCGGCGGCGGCCCGACGGGCGTCGAGCTCGCCGGGTCGCTGGGCGAGATCGCTCACGACACCCTCCGCCGTGACTTCCGGTCGATCGACCCGGCCGACGCCAGGATCCTGCTGGTCGAGGGCCTGCCACGTGTCCTGCCGCCCTATCCGGAGGGCCAGTCGCGCTCGGCCCGGCGCCAGCTCGAGCGCCTCGGCGTGGTCGTCCGGACGGGGGGCCTCGTGACCGGGATCGACGAGCACGGCGTCGAGGTCACCACGGGCAGCGGCACCAGCGACGTCCGCACCGAGCGGATTCCGGCGCGGACCGTCCTGTGGGCCGCCGGGGTCCAGGCGAGCTCGTTCGCCCGGAAGGTCGCCGCGGCGACCGGCGCCGAGGTCGACAAGAGCGGCCGCGTCAAGGTGCTGCCCGACCTGACGGTGCCCGGACATCCCGAGGTCTTCGTCATCGGGGATGCCGCCATCCAGCCAGGCGGTCCCAAGGGCGGCCCCGTCCCGGGCGTCGCGCAGGGGGCCATCCAGCCGGGGCACTACGTCGCCCGGGCCATCGGCGCCCGGCTCGATGGCCGCGCGGACGAGGTCAAGCCATTCCACTACCGGAACCGCGGTGACGTCGCGGTCATCGGCCGGCTCTCGGGCGTCACCAACATCCCATGGCTGGGTCCGTTCGGCCGTCAGAGCGGCTTCCCGGCATGGGGGCTCTGGCTCGGGATCCACATCGTCTACCTGATCGGGTTCGCCAACCGGATCGTCGTCCTGGTCCGCTGGGCCGGAAGCTTCCTGACGCATGGCCGGGGCTCGCGGCTGATCACCGGGCAGCCGCTCGTGCCCGACATCGAGGACCCGGAGCCGCCGGCGTGACGATGCACCTCCGGCGCGTGGTGCTGGATGTCTCACCGCTGCGCGAGTTCCCGGCCTATCGGCGCCTCTGGCTCGGGCAGGCCGTGAACATCATCGGCAGCCAGGTGACGCGGGTCGCGCTGCCGTACCAGGTCTTCGTCATCACCCACTCGACCCTGGCCATTGCCGGCCTGACGCTCGTCCAGCTCGTGCCGTTGCTGCTGTTCGCCCTCGGCGGCGGCAGTCTCGCCGACGTCGTCGATCGCCGGCGACTCCTGCTCGTGACACAGGTCGCCCTTGCGGCCTGCAGCCTGGCGCTGGCG
>DASXQE010000024.1:0-14021 GCA_036493155.1 Candidatus Limnocylindrales bacterium
GAGCCGCTCACGCGCGCTCCGGATGGCTGAGCCCAGGGCCCGATCGCCCTCCCATTGGTCCTTGTGGCGGACCTTCACGGCGCGCTGCTCCTGGGGGAGGAGCGGGATGGTCGCCGCCAGGTCGCGGAGGCTGGCGCCGGCCGCGGTCATGACGCGCAGGACCTCGAGGGCCGTGAGGATGCCGTCGCCCGAGGTCGCGTGCTCCCACACGATCACGTGGCCGCTCTTCTCGCCGCCGAGGCCCGCCCCCGAGACCTGCATGCCCTCGAGGATGTACTTGTCGCCGACGGGGGTCCGGACGATCGCGCCGCCGGCTGCCTCGACCGCCGACTGGAGCCCGCCGTTCGACAGGATCGACACGACCAGGGTGTCGCCGGCGAGGGCACCCCGGGCGAGGCGCTCGAGCGCGAGGACCCCGAGGATCTGGTCGCCGTCGACGACCGTGCCGGCGGCATCCACGGCGATCAATCGATCGGCATCGCCATCGAGCGCAAACCCGACGTCGGCGCCGGTCGCCACGACACGCTCCGCCAGCGACGCGGGATCCGTGGCGCCGGCACGCAGGTTGATGTTCACGCCGTCGGGCGCGTCGTGGATGACCTCGACGCTCGCGCCGGTCGCGCCGAGGATGCCCGGGGCGACGCCGCAGGCCGAGCCATTGGCGCAGTCGAGGACGACCCGCAGGCCTTCGGCGCCGATGCGAGCGGCCAGGCCCCGCCGATGCGCGACGTAGTGCTCGACGCGGTCCGAGGCGTCGACCGCGATGCCGAGCCGATCGTTGCCCACGCCGGCCAGCTCGTCGGTCCGCCAGATGAGCTGCTCGAGCTCGTCCTCGATCGCGTCGTCGAGCTTCAGGCCATCGCCGTCGAGGACCTTGAGGCCGTTGTCCTCCGCGGGATTGTGGGAGGCCGAGACCATGATCCCGGCGGCGAAGTCCGGTTCGCCGGCGACGAAGGCCAGGGCCGGGGTGGGCACGACGCCGACGCGATGAACGTCGACCCCGAGGCTGGTCGCGCCGGCCGTGATCGCGGCCACGAACATGTCGCCGGAGCGGCGGGTGTCCTGGCCAACCACGATCGCCCCGCCCGGCTGGACCAGCCGGTGGGCCGTCGCTCGCCCGAGCGCGAACGCGATCGTGGGCTTGAGGTCGTCGTTGGCGACGCCGCGGATCCCATCGGTGCCGAAGAGTCGGGGCATGCGGCGGCGGTTCCTCCGGGTTTAGGTTGCGCGGCCCGGCTAGGGGCTGGCGGACGGTGCTGGGGACGAGGCCGGCGACGCCACCGTGACGGTGACGGGCGATGGTGACACGGAGATCAGCGTCAGGCCCGTCGTCAGGTTGGCATCGGGCGGCACGGCGTGATCGCCGTCGCCGAGGCCGCTGACGTCGAGGGTCAGGACGAGCGTGGCTCCGGACAGGCGATCCAGGTCCGCGATCGACCCACCGATGGTCACCAGGACCTGGTCCGTCGACAGCGTGTAGACCTTGTCGGGCGATGCGCCCACCAGCACCAGGCCGGCCTGGAAGGTCCGGGTCGACGTGACGGGCCGGAGGGTCACGGTCACCGTGACACTGCCGTCGCCGAGCGCCTGCACGCCGGTCGGCAGGTTCAGCGGGACGCTGGCGGTCACGTTCGACGAGGCACCCGAGACCGAGACGGCCTGGGTGTCGGCCCGGTCAAGGCCCGACAGGTCGTTGGCATCGCCCTGGACGGACACGGCCAGCGGATCGACGCTGACCGACGCAACCTCGAAGCCGGCTGCCGGTGTCCCGGTCACGACCGGGTTCACCGGGACGGTCCGGGTCCGCCGATCCGTGAAGACGGCGACCTTCACCTGCACGGAGCTGGGCGCCAGGTCGATGTTGTCCAGCTGCGTGCCGGAGGCATCGAGGGCAACGAGCGTGACGGTCCGGTTGACGTCGATGCCGGACGGGTCGATCGTCACCCGGGCGTCGGCCTCGACGGCGCGATCCACGATCGTCTCCGGGCCGGTGACCTGGGCGCTCGTCTGGGCCAGCTCGGGATCGCCGAGCTCGAAGCCGTTCGGGACGCCCTGCACGACGGCCTTGATGGGCACGGTCCGCGTCGTGACCCGGTCGATCGTCACCGTGATCCGGCGGGGCGAGAAGTCGAGAACCTGGACGCGGGGGTCGTTGGCCACGACGTGCACGGTCAAGGGCACGGGCTTTCCGCTCGGCTGGATGCCCGTCAGGTCGACGGTCGCGGTGAAGGACGAGGCGTCGACGCGCAGCCCCAGATCGCCGGGCACGACATAACGGATGCCCGCGACGTCCCCGAGGTCCGACAGGACATACAGGTCGGATCCCTGGTTCTGGGTCTGAATCGGGATGCTGCCGGGAAAGGTCCGCGCCGATTGCGACAGCACCAGCCCGACATACAGGAGGCTGGCGAAGACCACTGCGGCGATCTTGAGCGGCCAGTTGTGGACGACGACCCGCCCGACGCGTCCGACGGCGGCCGTCACCGGGCCGCGCCCGTGGGTGTCGATGGCGGCTCGGCTGGGGCCGGGCTCGGCGAGGCGCTGGCGGGCGTGGCCGGCGTCGAGCTCGCGCCGGTCGCCGGGCCGATCGAGGGCGCGGCGCCATTGCCGTCAGCGGGCCGGTCGCCACCGAGCATCCGGCGGAGACCGGCCATGCCCGGCGAATGCGGGACGCGGGCCGCGACGAGTCCGCGGCCGCGCGGCTCGCCCGATTGGAGGAGGCTTCGGACGGAGCGCGCCAGCTGCTGCTCGTTCAGGTTCCGCACGATGCGGGCGCGCTGGACCAGGCTGACCTGGCCGTTCTCCTCAGAGACCACGACCACGATCGCGTCCGTCTGCTCGGTGATGCCCAGCGCCGCCCGGTGGCGCGTCCCGAAGCGCTCCGTCTGGACCGTCGTCTCAGCGAGGGGCAGCAACGCCCCGGCCGCGAGGACCCGGCCTTCGCGAACGATGACCGCTCCGTCGTGCAGTGCCGTCCGCGGCATGAAGATCGTGCGGAGGAGGTCCGCCGACAGGTCGCCATGGATCATGACGCCGCTCTCCGCGATCTCCTCGAGGCCGGTCTCCCGTTCGAGCACGATCAGGGCGCCGTGACCTTCGGCCGACAGCAGGGCCGCGGCGCGAGCGACCTCGGTGGCCACCCGATCGGCGGTCCGGCTCTCCGCCGAGAACAGCCAGCCGAACGAGCCGACGCGCCCGATCCGATCGAGGGCCCGCCGCAGCTCCGGCTGGAACACCACGACGAGCGCGAACAGGCCCACGACGGCGCCCGTCTGGAGGATCTGGGTGAGCAGCAGGAGCTGGAGCGACTGGGCCAGGACGTAGACCCCGAAGAGGACGGTCACGCCGATGATGAGGCGGACGGCGCGGGTGCCCCGCACCAGGCTGAAGAGCCAGTAGATGAGGAGCGCGGTGATCCCGATGTCGAGGATCGTCGTGGGCCGAACCTGGTCCAGGATCGACGAAAGGAGCTCCGGCATCGCCGGCCGAGTCTACATCGGGCTTTCGGCCGATCAGGCGGTGGGCAGCCCTCGACGACGGGCATCGAGCCGTGCTGGATCCTCGTCCCGGAGGCGCTCGGCGGCGAGCAGATGGACGTCGGCCTCTGCCTGTGAATCGCCGCTCAGCGAGGTCAGCCGCAGGAGCAGCTCGATCTTCTCCGTGGCCACGGGCCGCCAGCCGCGGTCGAGCTGCAGGTTGGCGATGGCCAGATGGACGCTCGGGTCGCCGGGCGCCACGGCCAGGAGCTGGAGGCAGGCATCGAGCGCGGCATCGAGGCGCCCGGCATCGCGGTGGACGGCAATGGCGAGCAGCAGCAGGTCTCGCGCCCCGGCCATGTCGCCGCTGTCGACCAGCGCGTCAGCCTCGGCCTGGATCGTCGCGGAATCGGGCGGCGGCCCGACCAGTGGCGTCGGCGGCGGCGAGGGCAGGTCGATGGCCGGCCAGTTGCGCTCGGCGTCCATCACGACGTCCGGGGCCCGATCGACGTAGAACGACGGCTCGGGTTCCGCCGCCGCGGCGGGCGGCGAAGGTACGTCGGCCGCAGGCTCGCTGGCTGGCTCCGCCGCGGCGTCCTCGGCGCGCGGCTCGAGGGCGGCTCGCATCGCATCGAGGGCCGCTGCCTCGGCGTCCGCCGCCGCGGCCAGCTCGGCCGCCCGGCGCTCGGCGACCGCGGGATCGACCGCGGCCGCGGCCTTCGCGGGCGGCGCGTCCGGTGGCGCCTCCGACCCGTGCGCGGTGGCCTCGGGCGTGGCGCCGGCAGGTGCCGGCAGGTCGGGCTGCGGCGGTAGGTCGGGCTGCGCCGGCACGTCGGGCTGCGGCGGTACGTCGGGCTGCGCCGCGCGGGCCTGCTCGGCGACGGCGGCTGCCGCCGCGCGGGCCTCGGCAATCGCGGGATCGTCGGGTGTGAGCGCGGCGGCCTGGTCATAGGCCACGACGGCCTCGTCGGCGCGACCGAGCCGGTCGAGCACGCCGGCGATGCTCGCGAACGGCAAGGGCCGGTCGGGCACGAGCGTGGCCGCCTCGCGATACGCGGTCAGCGCAGCGTCGAGCTCATCGTTGAGGAGCGCGACGTGCCCGCGCCGGAGCGCGTCCTTGTACTGCTCGAAGAGGGGTCGGGCCATGCGCCCGAACCCTAGCGCGTCAGCGCTTGGTGTACTGGGGGGCCTTTCGGGCCCGCTTGAGGCCGTACTTCTTGCGCTCCTTCATCCGCGGATCGCGGGTCAGGAGCCCGCCCTGCCGGAGCGCCAGGCGATGGGCCTCGGGATCGATCTCGAGCAGCGCGCGGGCGAGGGCGTGGCGAATGGCCCCGGCCTGGCCGGTCACCCCACCGCCCTCGACCTTGATCATGGCGTTGTAGCGGCCCTCGGTCCCGGTCACCCGGAACGGCATCTTGACCTCGGCCTCGTCGATCGCGGCGCCGAAGTGCTCCACCAGCGAGCGACCGTTCACGACGATCTCGCCTTCGCCGGGCAGCAGGCGGACGCGGGCCACGGCGGTCTTGCGGCGGCCCGTGCCGGAGTTGAAGGTCTGGGCGGTGGCCATGGGCGAGGTCCTCCTCAGGCGAGCGGCTCAGGCCGCTGGGCCTGATGGGGGTGTTCGGCGCCGGCGTAGATCTTGAGCTTGCGGAGCTGCTGGGTCCCGAGACGGGTCTTGGGCAGCATGCCCTTGACGGCCCGGCGGACGGCCTCCTCCGGGCGACGCTGGAGCAGGTGGCCGAGGCTCTCCTGCTTGAGGCCCTGGGGGTAGCCGCTGTGGCGGACGTACGCCTTCGTGTCGGCCTTGTCCGCGGTCACGGTGATCTTCGCGGCGTTCAGGACGATGACGTGGTCGCCGCTGTCCAGGTTCGGGGCCCACGTGGCCTTGTGCTTGCCGGCGAGGATGCGCGCGACGCGCGTGGCGAGACGACCGAGGTTCTGGTCCGTCGCGTCCACGACGAACCACTGCCGCTCGATCTCGGACTCGCTCACCGAATACGTCTTTGCGTTCATGCGTCCTCGTTCGTCCTCGTTTGCTCTCGTTCCACTGATCGTCCGGAGCGCCGCCCCAGCGCCACGCGCCGGAGGTTGAGGCCTCGCGCCGGCGCGGCTGCGCCGTCGAAGGCCGGCGTTCGGCCGGCCAGTGCCTGCCCGACCGCCGCCTCGTCCCAGCGTCCCACGCCGACGCCGATGAGCGCCGCCGCGATCCGCCGAACCATCCCGCGGAGGAAGGCATCGGCCCGGACGTCGATCGTCACCTCATCGCCCCGCCGTCGCACCGCGATCCGATGGATCGTGCGGACCGGCTGGGGATCGGTCCCGCCGAAGGCCGAGAAGTCGTGGCGACCCTCGAGGGTCACCGCGGCCCTGGCCATCGCGCCCTCGTCGAGCCGATTCCGGACCCGGAAGGCGGTTCGTTCTCGAAGGGGGCTTCTGGGTCCGTTCCAGATCGTGTAGCGGTACTCGCGATACCGCGCCGCGAACCGGGGATGGAACCCGCGAGGCGCCCGGCGGAGATCGCGAATGGCCACGTCGCTGGGGAGATTGCCGTTGAGGGCCTCGGTCAGGGCGGTCACGTCGAGTGGCCCGTCATACCCGAAGGCGATAACCTGGCCACTGGCGTGGACCCCGGCGTCGGTCCGTCCGGCCCCGTCGACCGCCTGGCGGGTTCCGCCGGTCAGGCGGGCCAGTGCGGCTTCGAGGACTCCCTGGACGGTGCGTTGTCCAGGTTGGACCTGGAACCCCGCGAACTCCGTGCCGTCGTATTCGACCGTGGCCCGGAATCGCCGGTGGGCGAGTCCTTCACGGTGCGGCCTCTCGGCCACCTTTGCTGGGCCGAGCTCAGACGAGCTCGATCTGGACCACTTCTGCGGCATCGCCCGAGCGCTGCCCGATCTTGACGATCCGGGTGAAGCCGGAGGTCCGATCGGCGTACTTCGGGGCGATCTCGTCGAAGAGCTTGGTGACCACGAGCGGCTCGTTCGGGAACTCCGAGACGACCGTTCGACGGGCCGAGAGATCGCCGCGCTTGGCGAGCGTGATCATCCGCTCGACGCGGCCCTGGACCTCCTTGGCCTTGGCCTCGGTCGTCTTGACCCGCTCGTAGCGCAGGATCGAGACGGTCAGGTTGCGGTAGAGGGCCAGGCGCGGACCCATCTTGCGCCCGAGCTTGCGGCCGTCGATGCGGTGAGCCATCGGTTCAGGCTTCCTCGTCCTCGAACGAGGCGTCCTCGCCGCCATCGCCCTCGGCGTCGGCGTCGAACTCGCCGGGCTCCGTCTCGGGGAGGATGAAGCCGCGCATCCGGAGGCGCTCCTTCATCTCGTCCAGCGACTTCTTGCCGAAGTTGCGCATCCGGAGCAGGTCCTCGTCCTTGAGCTGGAGGAGCTGCCCGACCTTGACGATGTTGTTGCGCTTCAGGGAGTTGTAGGCCCGCATCGGCAGGTCGAGCTCCTCGATCGGCATGTCGAGCATGTTCGGCGGGAGCTGCGGCGCCCCGGGCACCATCCGGTCGCCGGGCATCGCGGCCTGGCCGATCGTGATGAACGGCCGGAACTGCTCGATGAGGATGCCCGCGGAGCGGCTGAGCGCTTCCTCGGGGCTGATCGTGCCGTCGGTCTCGATCTCGATCGTCAGCTTGTCGAAGTTCGTGACCTGGCCGACGCGGGTGCTCTCGACCCAGTAGTTGACCTTCCGGACCGGCGTGAAGATCGCGTCGACGGCGATGACGCCGATCGGCAGGGCCTCGGTCCGCTCGACGCCGAGGTAGCCGACGCCACGCTCCACCGTGAGGTCCATGTCGATGGTCACGTCGTCCGAGTCGAGCGTCATCAGCACGAGGTCGCGGTTGACGATCTCGACGTCCGCCGACTCCATGATGTCGGCGGCCAGCACGGGGCCGGCGCCGCTCTTGGTCAGCCGGAGCTGGACCGGGTGGCTCGCGAAGCTCTTCATCCGGAGCTTCTTGGAGTTGAGGACGATCTGGGTGACGTCTTCCTTCACGCCCGGGATCGTCGAGAACTCCTGGTAGACGTCCCGGATCTGGAGCGACGTCACGGACGCGCCCTCGAGGGACGACAGGAGGACCCGGCGAAGGGCGTTGCCGAGCGTGACCCCGTAGCCTGCCTGGAGGGGGCCGACCTCGTACTTGGCGTACGTGCCGACTTCCTCGACGGGCTCGATCTGGGGGCTCTCGAGTTCGATCATCAGGGCGGTTACCTCGAGTAGTACTCGACCACGAGCTGCTCGGACAGGTCGAGCGGCATCTGGTCGCGGCGGGGCAGGCTGGCGATGGACCCGGCGAGGTTGGCAGCATCGAGGCTGAGCCACTCCGGGGCCTGGTGGGAGCGAAGCGTCTCGCGGACGACCTTGAAGGCCTCCCGGCTGCGGCGCGATTCCCGGACTTCGATCCGGTCACCCGGCTTCAGCTGGTAGGACGGCACGTTGCTCGCGCGGCCGTTGACCGCGAAGTGGCCGTGCGCCACGAGCTGGCGGGCCTGCGGCCTGGAGGACGCGAAGCCCAGCCGGTAGACGACGTTGTCCAGCCGGGTCTCCAGCGATCGGAGCAGGTTCTCACCCGTGATCCCATCGCCGTGCTCGGCCTGGACGAAGTAGTTGTGGAACTGCCGCTCGAGGACGCCGTAGACGCGGCGGACCTTCTGCTTCTCGCGCAGCTGGATGCCGAACTCGCCCATCTTTCGACGGCGAACCCCGTGCTGGCCGGGCGGCGTCGGGCGCCGCTCGAACGAGCACTTCTTGGAGTAGCAGCGGGAGCCCTTCAGGAAGAGCTTGCTGCCCTCGCGGCGGCAGAGGCGGCAGACGGATTCGGTGTACCTGGCCATGACCTTCCCGGGCTCAGACGCGGCGCCGCTTGGGCGGGCGGCAACCGTTGTGGGGGATTGGCGTGACGTCGGTGATCGCGGTCACCTCGAGGCCCGCGGCCTGGAGCGAGCGGATCGCCTGTTCGCGGCCCGCACCGGGGCCCTTGACGTAGACCTCGACCTGGCGCATGCCGTGCTCCATCGCCTTCTTGGCGGCGACATCGGCGGACAGGGCTGCGGCGTACGGGGTGCTCTTGCGGGAGCCCTTGAAGCCGGCCACCCCGGCCGAGCCCCAGCTGACCACGGCACCGGTGAGGTCCGTGATCGTGATGATCGTGTTGTTGAAGGACGCCTGGACGTGGACGTGCCCAACCGGCACGTTCTTGCGTTCCCGGCGCCGCTGCTTGACGGCCCGCTTCCGTTCAGCCATGAGTCTGCGTCAGTCCTCGCTTACGTCTTCGTCAGGGTCTTCTTGCGAGCGCCGACGGTCTTCTTGGGACCGCGTCGCTGGCGGGCGTTGGTCTTGGTTCGCTGGCCGCGGACCGGCAGGTTGCGGCGATGGCGGAGGCCGCGATACGAGCCGATCTCCTGGAGGCGCTTGATGTTGAGCGCAACTTCGCGGCGGAGGTCGCCCTCGACCTTGTAGCGCCGGTCGATGAGCTCCCGGAGGCGATTGACCTGATCCTCGGTGAGATCGCGCACCCGGGTGTCGGGATTGATGTTGGTCTGCGTCAGGATCCGCTGGGCGGTGGGCAGGCCGACTCCGAAGATGTAGGTCAGCGAGACCTCGACGCGCTTCTCGCGCGGGATGTCCACGCCGGCGATTCGTGCCACTCGGTTCCTACCCCTGCCGCTGCTTGTGCTTCGGGTTGGTGCAGATGACCATCACGGTCCCGTGGCGCCGGATGACTTTGCAGTTGTCGCAACGGGCCTTGATGGAGGCTCTGACTTTCAACGCGTCCTCGTCGATCGACGCGCCCCGCGGGGCGAGCCGGTCACTTCAGTCGATAGGTGATGCGCCCGCGGGTCAGGTCGTAGGGCGAAAGCTCGACCCGAACGCGGTCCCCGGGCAGGATCCGGATGAAGTTCATCCGCAGCTTGCCCGAGATATGGGCCAGGACCCGGTGGCCGTTCTCCAGCTCGACTGCGAACATGGTGTTCGGGAGCGGCTCGACGACCGTCCCTTCGACTTCGATCGCATCTCGCTTGGCCACGGGCGGTTCTGGGTCCCTTTCTCACGTCGAATGCCGGCCCGGGCGGGCCGACACACGAACGCGCAGCGTATCAGAAACGGTCACGATCTGGCAATCGCGCGACCGGTCTGCGGAGTTCCTAGACGGTCGTGAGGATCTCGGGGCCATCGTCGGTGATCGCGATCGTGTGCTCGAAGTGGGCCGCGAGGGAGCCGTCGGCGGTGATGACCGTCCAGCCATCGGGCTGGACCCGGACGTCCGATCGGCCGAGGGTGAACATCGGCTCGATGGCGAGGCACAAGCCCGGCAGCAGCTCGAGGCCGCGCGACCCGATGCGGTAGTTCGGGACCTGCGGCTCCTGGTGCATCTCGGTGCCGATGCCGTGGCCCACGAACTGCCGGACCACGCCGTAGCCGTGGGGCTTCGCGACGTCCTCGATCGCGGCCGAGATGTCGCCCAGTCGGCCGCCGGGCACGGCCGCCGCGATGCCGGCCATCATGCCCAGCTGGGTGGCGTCGACGAGCTCGCGGGCCGCTGCGGACACGTCCCCGACGATGAACGTCCTGGCGCCGTCGCCGTGCCAGCCATCGACGATGGCGCCGACGTCGACCGAGACGAGCTGGCCGGCGCGGATGGTCCGATGCTCGGACGGGATGCCGTGCACGACCTCGGCATCGAGCGAGATGCAGGTGCTGGCGGAGAAGGCCCGGGGGCCCTTGCCGTAGCGGCCGTTGCCGAGGTAGCCCTTGAACGATGGGATCGCCCCGGAGGCCCGAATGTGGTCCTCGGCCATGCGGTCCAGCTCGGCCGTCGAGATGCCGGGCCGGAGCTCCGACTCGACGAGCGCCAGGACCTCCGCGACGATCCGTCCGGCCCGCCGCATCTGCCCGATCTCGCGCGGCGACTTGCGGGTGATCACAGGGCCGCCATGACCTCGTCGGTGACCGCGTCGATCGAGCGGCGGCCATCGACGATCCGGAGGATCCCGGCATCGCGGTAGTGGGCGACGACCTCGGCCAGCGGCACGAGTTGCTTGGCCATCCGGGCGCGGACCGTGTCGGGTGCGTCGTCGGCGCGCTGCAGGAGTTCGCTGCCGTCGATGTCACAGACGCGATCGCGCAGCGGCGGCTTCGTCAGGCTGTTGTAGACGTGGGTGCTGTCGAGGCGGCAGATCAGCCGGCCCGTCATCCGCTCGACGAGGTCCGCCGCCGGGACGTCGATGAGGATCGCGGCATCGACCCTGGCGCCCTGGTCCGCGAGCGCGACGTCCAGGGCCTTCGCCTGGGCCGCCGTGCGCGGGAAGCCGTCGAGGATGGCGCCGTTGGCGGCGTCGGGCGCCGCGAGCCGGTCCAGGAAGATGCGCACGGTCGTTGCATCGGAGACAAGCGCGCCGCTGCGCATGACCGTGTCGAGCTCGCGGCCGAGCTCGGAGCCCGATCGGACGACAGCGCGCAGGAGGTCACCCGAGGCGAGGATCGGGACGCCGAGGCGGCTGGCGAGGATCGGCGCCTGCGTTCCCTTGCCAGCGCCGGGAGCGCCAAGCAGCACGATGACCATGTCTAGCCGGTGAAGGCCTCGCGCCGGCGGCCCGAACGGCCGGCCTGGCCCACCGCGGCTACCGGACGGCTCATCGGATGAAGCCTTCGTAGTTCCGCATCATCAGCTGGGCTTCGATCTGCTTCATCGTCTCGACGACGACGGAGACCACGATCAGGAGGCCGGTGCCGCCGATGGCGAGGCCGGACAGCGAGCTGTCGAGCACGCCCGCGATGACCGGCAGCACGGCGACCGTGCCGAGGAACAGCGCGCCGGCGAACGTGATCCGGGTGACCACCCGGGCGAGGTAGTCCTGGGTCGGGCGGCCGGGCCGGATGCCGGGGATGAAGCCGCCGTTCTTGCGGAGCTGCTCGGCTGTCTCGTCCGGCTTGAACGTGAACGCCGTGTAGAAGTACGTGAAGCCGACCGTCAGGAGGAAATACATGATCGCGTACTGCGGGGTGGTCGTGGCCAGGAACTGCGAGATGGCCTGAGCGACGTCCTTGACTGCCTGGACCGACGAGAACGAGAAATACGTCGCGATCTGCGCCGGGAACTGCAGGATGCTGATCGCGAAGATGATCGGGATGACGCCCGCGAGGTTGACCCGGAGCGGCAGGAACGTCTGGCCACCTTGATACATCCGGCGGCCTCGAACGCGGCTGGCGTACTGGATCGGGATGCGGCGCTGGCCTTCCTGGATGTAGACGATGACCCCGACCGCCACGACGGCCAGCACGAGGAACAGCAGGATGTCGCGCGGCGACGGCTGGCTGAGGATGTTCACCAGGCCCGTCGGGGCGCGGCTGACGATGCCGGCGAAGATGATGAAGCTGATGCCGTTGCCGATGCCCTTCTCGGTGATGAGCTCCCCTAGCCACATCAGCAGGACCGCGCCGGCGGTCAGCGTGACCATCTGGACCCATGACGCCGCATTGCCCAGGCCGAATCCGCCGCTCGGGGCCAGGACGCCCTGGCTGGCGAATGCCGACAGGATCCCGAAGCTCTGCAGCAGGGCCATCGGCACGGTCAGGTAGCGGGTGTACTGGTTGAGCTTCTGGCGGCCGTACTCCCCTTCCCGGCTGAGCGCCTGGAGCGAAGGGATGACCCCGGTCATGAGCTGCATGATGATCGAGGCGTTGATGTAGGGGTTCATCGCCAAGCCGACGATCGACAGCTGCGAGAGTCCGCCGCCGGCGAAGAGGTCGATGACCTGGAACGCCGAGGTCCGCTGGAAGAACTGGGCCAGCGCGGTGTGGTCGACGCCCGGGAGCGGGACCTGCGCGAGCATCCGGAACACCACCAGGATGCCCAGGACGAACAGGATCCGGCGCCGGATGTCCGGCGCTCGGAACGCGTTGAGGAGCGAGTCGAGCATCAGCCGGCGTCGCCGGACGGCGTGTCGTCGTCCGAGGCCGGTGTCGCGTCGCTGGCGTCCAGCGCAGCCTCGGGCGCCGCGTGCTCGGACACCGCAGCCTCGGACGCCGCGGCGGAGGCAGCGGCCTTGCCGCGCCGGGCGGGCTTCGCGGCCGCGTCGTCAGGGGCACTGACGGCCTCGGCCGGCTGGGCCTCGGCCGGCTGGGCTTCGGCCGGCTCGGCGTCCGCCTTGGCCTTGGCGGCGCGACCCTTGGCCGGCGCCGGCGCAGCCGCGGCGTCGGCAGCCTGCGTCTCGGAGACCGGAGCCTCCGGACGGGCGGTGGCCGCGTCCAGGCCGAGGGCCTTCGTCGGGCGGCCCGGCACCTCGATCACGTTGGCGGTGCCGCCTGCCGCCTCGATCTTGGCCTTCGCGGCGGCGCTGTAGGCATCGGCGACGACGAACAGGGCCGTCGACAGCTCGCCGCTGCCGAGGACCTTGAGCGGCTTGTCGAGCGTCCGGACAAGGCCGGCGGCGCGGAGGATCTCCTGGTTGACGGTGACGGGCGCAGCGCTCTTGGCCTTCGGGGCCTTGGCCGCCTTGGCGCCGTCGCCGGGGAGCTCGCCGGCCTCGAGGACGCCCAGCTGGACGAGCCGCGCGATGTCCCCCAGATTGACGATCTCGTATTCGATCTTGAACGCGTTGCGGAAGCCCCGCAGCTTGGGCAGGCGCTGGTGGAGCGGCGTCTGGCCGCCTTCGAACCACGCGGGGATCGTGCCGCCGGCGCGAGCCTTCTGGCCCTTGGTGCCGCGGCCCGCGGTCTTGCCCTGACCGGCGGCGATGCCGCGGCCGACCCGGCGCTTGGGCTTGTGGGCCCCTGCGGCGGGACGCAGGTCGTGCAGCTTCACTTGGTGGACTCCTGGGCCTTGCCTTCGCCGATCTCCTCGACGGACACGAGGAATCGGACCTGGCGGACCATGCCCCGGGTGGCGTCGTTGTCGGGGATCTCGACGGTCGAGCCGATGCCGTGGAGGCCGAGCGCCCGGACCGTGGCCCGGTTGCGGCCGATGTGGCTGATCGTGCTCCTGACCTGGGTCACGCGCAGCTTACCGGGCATCGGCGACCTCCCCCGCTGCCGTCTGGCCCGGGATGTGGAGCCGGACGGTCACGCCGCGGCGAGCGCTCAGCTCCTCCGGCGACTTGAGCTCGCGCAGGGCCTCGAGGGTCGCTCGCGTCACGTTCACCGGATTGGTCGAGCCGGTGACCTTGGTCAGGATGTCGCGGATGCCGGCTGCCTCGACGACGGCTCGGACCGAGCCACCGGCGATGACGCCGGTGCCCTGGCTGGCCGGCTTGAGCATGACGTGGCTGGCCGAGAAGGCCGTCCGGACCTCGTGCGGGATCGTGGTCCCGATCATCGGGATGCGGACGAGATGCTTCTTGGCGTCCTCGACGCCCTTGCGGATCGCCTCGGGAACCTCGCCGGCCTTGCCGAGCCCGACTCCGACGTGGCCGCTCCCGTCGCCGACGACGATGACCGCGCTGAAGCTGAAGCGCCGGCCGCCCTTGACGACCTTCGCGACGCGGTTGATCTGGACGACGCGCTCCTCGAGCGCGAGCTTGTTGGGATCGATGCGTGCCACG
>DASXQE010000025.1:0-18483 GCA_036493155.1 Candidatus Limnocylindrales bacterium
GTCGCTGATGATCTCGATCGTGCCGTAGACGGCCCGCCCGATCCGGCACGTCAGGCCGACGATCTTGCCGCTGCGGTTGCGGATGGCACTGATCCGGTGGAGCGTTCGCTCGATCCCCGCGCGGTTGTCGTCGCCGAACGAGCCGATGTGGTCGACCACGTAGCCGAGGTCGGCCTCGGTGACCTCGCGCTGGAGGAGCGTCACCTCGGCGTCGGGGAACCGGGCCTCGGGCCGGCGGCCCAGGTCCATGACGACCTCGATGACGCCTTCGACGTCGGGCAGCGCCCGGACGGCAGCGACGATCTCGGGTGGCAGCGCGGCCAGCAGGGCGTCGAGGTCGTCGATCGTCTCGCGGCGGCCCGGCTCGGGCAGCGGGCGGGTGACCTCGGGGACGGGCTCAGGAGCCACGGGTTGCCTCCCATGGACGGACGGCGGACGGGACGAGCGCGGGGTCGGCGACGCGGGCAAGGGTCTCCTTGAGCAGGAGCGTCAGCATGGCGATCTCGCCGAAGCCGGCATCCTCGAGGCGGCGGTCGATCGGTGACTCATAGGTTCGCACGGGTGCGATGACGCCGTGGTTCGTCCGGCGACTGCCGGACCGCGCCGCGCCGGCCGCGATCGCCCCCAGGCCGTAGGCCACCAGGTCCGAGGCGTCGACGTCGGTCCTGGCCAGGATGCGCAGGTAGTGGGGCTGGTCTTCGTGGGCCACCCCGATCTGGACCATGCCGTCGAGCTGCCCGGGCGCCGCGGACTCCTGCACGTAGCCCTCGAGGTCGGCGAACCGCAGGATCGGCGCCATCGAGCTGCGGGGCACGCGCCAGTTGCTGCCCTGGCGCTCCCAATCCGGAATCCGGAAGCCTTCGAGCCGCCGGACCGGCGCCGGGGTGACCGCGGCATACAGCTGGTGCAGGGCCGTGGCGTCGATCGGCCGGGCCTCGCGGATCCGGGCGCGACTCGCGACCTCGTCCGACCACGGCGTGGGCAGCGGCTCGTCGGGCGGGCGATAGAGCACGCGCTCCTCGCCGTAGCGTGCGAAGCCGGCCTGCATGAACAGCTCGACATTGTCGTCGGCCTCGGCGCAGGCGACGTGGAATCGCGTGGCCCCGCGACGCTGGCCCTCGCGCAGGATCTGCTGGACGAGGCGATAGCGGATCTCGCCGGGCCCCTGGCGGGACACCGGCCCGATCGCATCGAGCTCCACGATCGTCCAGTCGTCGCGCCAGTTCTCGCGCTCGGCCCGGACGAGGCCCGCGACGTGGCGATCGACCTCGTAGACGTAGAGGAGGTCATGCGGCCGGAAGGCCACGAGCGGCAGCCGGAACAGGCTGAACATCCCGATCGACGGGC
The DNA here is from genome assembly GCA_036493155.1 of Candidatus Limnocylindrales bacterium. GTDB lineage: Bacteria > Chloroflexota > Limnocylindria > Limnocylindrales > CSP1-4 > UBA5189. The sequence continues at coordinate 1,348 of DASXQE010000025.1, forward strand.
CGTTGACGGGCAGGCCGAGCGTCCGCGCGCCGGTGTCCGTCTCCTGGGCGAGGCGCGACAGCTCGCCCAGGGCCGGCAGGTCCGTGAGGCGCGCGGCACGCACCTTCCCGCCCGAGCGCGTCGAGCGGGGCTCGGTCACGACGGCTGCGGCTCCATCACGGGCATCGGTTCGTCACCTGGCTGTCCCGGCGCGGCGCGTCGGCAGGCGACGGCGTCCGGCGCCCTCGCCCGGGTCGGCGTGCTCCGAAGCCATCGCGGCCAGCAGCCGGTGGAAGCGCGTCTCGCCGGCGAGCTCGGGATGGAACGAAGTGGCGATGACGTTCCGCTCGCGGACGGCAACGATCCGACCGTCGTCGAGGGTCGCCAGGACGTCCACGCCGGGGCCCGTGCGCTCGATGACCGGGGCGCGGATGAAGACGGCATGGACCGGGTGGTCGCCGAGGATCGGCACGGCGAGCTCGGTCTCGAACGAGTCCAGCTGCCGGCCGAAGGCGTTCCGCCGGACCGCGACGTCGAGCAGCGGCAGGACCGGCGCATCGCCGTCGGTGATGTCCTTCGACAGGATGATCATGCCGGCGCAGGTGCCGAACACGGGCGCGCCGGTCGCGGCGAACTCGAGCAGCGGCTCGCGCAGCCCCCAGCGGTCGATGAGCCGCCGCATCGCCGTCGATTCGCCACCCGGCAGCACCAGGCCATCGAGCCCCGCGAGGTCGGCCGGCAGGCGCACCTCGACCGCGTCGACGCCGATCGAGCGGAGCGTCGCGACGTGCTCCGCGAAATCGCCCTGGACCGCGAGCACGCCAATTCGCGGGGATGTCCCCCGCGCCGCGCTCGCGCGCGGCACGCTCACCAGCCGCGGACCGCCAGGCGCTCGGCGTCGGGGATGGCCTCCATCGCGATGCCGCGCATCGGGGCGCCCAGGCCCTTGGAGATGTCGGCCAGGATCTTGGCATCGTCGAAGTGGGTCGTGGCCTGGACGATCGCATTGGCCATCCGGGCCGGATCCTCGCTCTTGAAGATCCCCGAGCCGACGAAGACGCCCTCGGAACCGAGCTGCATGACGAGGGCCGCATCCGCGGGCGTCGAGATGCCGCCGGCGACGAAGTTCACGACGGGCAGCTTGCCGTGCTCGGCCACGTCCTTGACGAGCTCGTACGGCGCCTGGAGCTCCTTGGCCGCGACGAAGAGCTCGTCGTCGCGCATCCCCTGGAGCCGGCGGATCTCGCTCAGGACCGCGCGGAGCTGGCGCACGGCCTCGACGACGTTGCCGGTGCCTGCCTCGCCCTTGGTCCGGATCATCGCGGCGCCCTCGTTGATCCGCCGGAGGGCCTCACCGAGGTTCCGGCAGCCGCACACGAAGGGAACCTTGAAGGCGTGCTTGTCGATGTGGTTGGTCTCGTCGGCCGGGGTCAGGACCTCGGACTCGTCGATGTAGTCGACGCCGAGGGCTTCGAGGATCTGGGCCTCGACGAAGTGGCCGATCCGGGCCTTGGCCATGACCGGGATCGAGACCGCATCCATGATGCCCTCGATCATCGCGGGGTCGGACATGCGAGCCACGCCGCCGGCGGCGCGGATGTCGGCCGGCACGCGCTCGAGGGCCATGACGGCCACGGCGCCGGCCTCCTCGGCGATCTTCGCGTGGTCGGGCGTGACCACGTCCATGATCACCCCGCCCTTGAGCATCTGGGCGAGGCCCTTCTTCGTGGCCCAGGTCGACGTCTCGACGGTCATGGGTATCGCGGGTTCCTCGTTGCGGGCGCTGCCAGCGCCGTGCCGGGGCGCGTGGGCACACGCGCCGACCTGGGAGCGATTATCGCACGGCCCCTCGAGCGTCCCGGGTTGCGTCCCTGGCGCGCTTCCGTGGCGATTCGGCCGCGACTCAGCGCGCGACGGTTCGGACGACCCCCGACATGAGCTTCGTCGCCCGGCGAGCCGCCGTCGGCGAGAGGCGCGACAGGGCCGAGACGAGATCGAGGACGTCGTCATCCGGCAGCCCGCCGAGCAGCCGCACGAGCCGCATCACGGTGTCGTCATCGACCTCGCCGAGGAGGCGCAGCGCGCGCTCCAGCTCCCGCGGCTCCAGGCGGGGCACGAGCCCGACCGCCCGGTCGAACAGCCGCACGAAGACCAGGAACGTCGACAGCCAGTCGCGGAGGCCGGCCAGCTCCTGATCGTCGGGATGCTCGGCCGCGGCTGCGTTGGCCTCGCTCGCGGTCTGCTCCAGGACGCCGAGGATCGGATCGCCCTCGCGGCTCTTGCGCTCGGCCACGACCCGGCCGAACCAGCGCCAGTGGTCACCGACGGCCTGGAAGGCTGTCCCGGCGGGTCCCCGCCGGCCGACCCGTCGCGGCTCGGCAACCCGCTCGATCAGGCCCCACGACTCGGCCTCGGCGAGCGCCAGGCTCGCAGCCCGGTGCGACAGCCCGAGGGCCTCGCGAACCTCGCGCTCGGTCAGCGGCGCCTGGCGGGCGAGGAGATAGGCCTGGACCCGGGCGATGGCCGGCGCCACACCCCACGAGGCGCCCATCTCGCCCCAGGCGTCGGCGAGCCGGACGCGGATCGCCTCGGCGGCAGTCCCGGCGTCCTCGACGTGCTGGTGGAGTGGCTGGGGCTCGGCTCGCTTCGCGGCGTTCACGGACGCGGATGCCTCCCAAGAACTTGCCACTTGACGCTAGCAGATTTCTGGCGTAGAAACATGCTATCTAGCAGTAGCATGTAGGATCGGAAACCAGATGGTCGAAGTGACGGAGCCACGGCCGGCGGTCGATCGGCCCCCGATGCCCGTGCGACCGGCGGGGGCCGTCCTGGGGCTGCTGATCGGGCTTGCATTCGCGGCGCTTGGAGCCTTCGTCCTGTTCCCCCAGTCGGCCGTGGTCGGGCAGGTCACCACGGGTGCCGGGGGCGTCGTTTCGACCCAGGAGAGGACGATCGTCGAACCGGACTGGTCGCTTGCCCCGGTGATCCTCCTCGCCGGCAGCGTTGGTGGCTTCCTCCTCGCACCGATGGCGTGGCGCGCGCGATCGAGGGGCGAGTGGCTCGCGACGATTCTCGCCCTCGGGCTCGCAGCCGTGGCCATCGGTGACCTCATCGTGGTCCTGACGATCATGGCCAGCCAGCCGATCGACACCATCCGCGCCGGCGATGTCGTGGCTCCGTTGTGGATCGCCGGTGGCGTCGTCGAGCTCTTCCTGTTCGGCCTCGTCATCGCCGGCTGGATCGCCGCGCCGTTTGCCCTCGCGGCGGCCGCGATCTGGGCGTTCGGAATGTCGAGACTTCGGCGGCGACGGGTCGCATGACCGATCGGACCACACGCCTCGGCTGGCTGGGGGTGGTGGCGGACCTGGCGCTGGCACTGGTGCTTGGAGCCTTCGTCCAGAGCCTCGCCGGTGGCCACGGCCTCGATGCGGTCCCCCGCTCCCTGGACCTGTTGGCCCTCTATGCCGCCCCGGGCGTCGTTGCCGCCTGCGGCCTCGCCGGAGGCCGCCGCTCCTTCGTCATCGGCGCGGCACTCGCGCTCGTCCCCGGATCCGTGCTGTCGATGGCGGGCGCGACGCTCGTCTTCGTCGTGCCGATCGTGCTGCTCGGGGCCGGCGCGGCGTCGATGGGTCGAACGACGACCGGTCGCGGGGTCGAGGTCGTCGAGGAGCTCGTCACGGCCATGCTGCTGGTCGGCGCCGGGATCGCGATGCTCGGCGTGACCTCGAGCGGCTGCTCCGCCAGCGGCGACGTCTGCGGCAGCGGCAATCTCACGGTCGGAGGCTTCGCCATCGAGCTCGGGCTGCTGGCGGCGGCCATCGCGGTGGCCGCCTGGCGGTCCGGCCTCCTGCGCGGCGTCGCCGGGAGACCCGCCTCGTAGACTGCGGGCCATGCCCGTCCTCCGCAGCCGCCTCGACCCGGCGAGCGAGGACGCTCGCGCCAACCGCGCGGCGATGGAGGGCCTCGTCGCCGAGCTCCGCGCCCGGACGGCCGCGGTCAGCGAGCGCGGCGCGGGCGGCGACGACCGGTCCATCGCCCGGCATCGCGAGCGCGGCAAGCTGCCCGTCCGCGAGCGCATCGATCGCCTGATCGATCCCGGCGGCGCCTTCCTCGAGCTGAGCCCGCTGGCCGCGGACGGGCTGTACGACGGCGACGCGCCCAGCGCCGGGATCGTCACCGGCCTCGGGCGGATCGAGGGCACGCTGTGCGTGATCGTCGGCAACGACGCCACGGTCAAGGGCGGGACCTACTACCCGATGACCGTCAAGAAGCACCTTCGGGCCCAGGAGGTCGCGCTCGAGAACCACCTGCCCTGCGTCTACCTGGTGGATTCGGGCGGGGCGTTCCTGCCCCTCCAAGCCGACGTCTTCCCCGATCGCGAGCACTTCGGGCGGATCTTCTTCAACCAGGCCCGGATGTCGGCGCTCGGGATCCCCCAGGTGGCGCTCGTGATGGGCAGCTCGACCGCCGGCGGCGCCTACGTCCCGGCGATGTCCGACGAGACGGTCATCGTCAAGGGCACCGGCACGATCTTCCTGGGCGGCCCGCCGCTGGTGAAGGCCGCCACGGGCGAGGAGGTCTCGGCCGAGGAGCTGGGTGGCGCCGAGGTCCATGCCCGACGCTCCGGCGTGGCCGACCACGAGGCCCTCGATGACGAGCACGCCCTGGCCCTCGGTCGGTCGATCGTCAACAACCTCAACCGCAAGCCACCGGCGCCGCCGTGGGACCGCCGGGAGCCCGAGCCGCCGGCGGTCGATCCGGCGGCCCGCGATGGCGGCGCCCACCTGTACAGTGCGATCTCGGCCGACACGCGGCGCGGCGTGCCGGTCCGGGAGCTGATCGCCCGCATCGTCGACGGCTCGCGCTTCCACGACTTCAAGCCGCTGTACGGCGAGACGCTCGTCTGCGGCTTCGCCCACATCGAGGGCTGGCCCGTGGCGATCCTCGCCAACGACGGGATCCTCTTCAGCCAGAGCGCGCTCAAGGGCGCCCACTTCATCGAGCTCGCGGCCCAGCGCCGGATCCCGCTGGTGTTCCTCCAGAACATCACCGGGTTCATGGTCGGACGCGAGTACGAGACGGGCGGCATCGCCAAGGACGGCGCCAAGCTCGTGACCGCGGTGGCGACCGCGGCGGTGCCGAAGCTCACGGTGCTGATCGGCGGCAGCTTCGGCGCGGGCAACTACGCGATGGCCGGGCGGGCGTATTCGCCGCGGTTCCTGTGGACCTGGCCGAACAGCCGGATCTCGGTCATGGGCGGGCCGCAGGCCGCCCGGGTGCTGTCGACCGTCCGCGGCGAGTTCGGGGACCAGGCCGAGCGGGAGGCCTTCGAGGCCCCGATCCTCGAGACCTACGAGCGCGAGGGCTCGCCGTACTTCGCGACGGCGCGGCTGTGGGACGACGGGATCATCGACCCGCTCGACACCCGCCGGGTGCTGGCGATGGGCATCGAAGCGGCGCTGCATGCCCCGATCCCCGAGACGCACTTCGGCGTCTTCCGGATGTGAGCGCGGCTAGGATCGCGCCGTGATCAGCGTCAGCCGCCTGTCGATCGCGCCCGTCCGCTCGCTGGGCCTGTCGCACCCGGCGTCCGTCGAGCTCGGCGAGCGCGGCGTCCTCGAGGATCGGCGGTTCTTCGTCACCGACCTCGACAACCGCCTGGTCGACCAGCTCATCGCCGGTCGCCTGGTCCAGGTCCACGCCGCCACGGACCCCGACGGTCGGCGCCTCAGCCTGGCGCTGCCCGATGGCCGGGTCATCGATGGCGAGGTCGAGCTCGGCGAGGCGATCGAGACGCCGATCCACGGTCGAACCGGGGTCGGGCACGTCGTCCAGGGGCCCTGGGCCGAGGCGCTCGAGCCGTATGCCGAGGCGCCGGTCCGGATCGTCCGCTGCGACTGGCCGGGGGGCACGCGCCGCGGCAACCACGTCAGCCTCGTGTCGCTCGGCTCGGTGCGGCGGCTCGGTCGCGCGCTGGGCGTCACGGACCTCGATCCGCGGCGCTTCCGGATGCTCATCGAGGTCGACGGCGCGGAGCCGCACGAGGAGGACCGCTGGGTCGGCTGGCAGGTCGCCATCGGGTCCGCGGTCCTCGGGATCACGAAGCCGGACAAGCGCTGCGCCATGACCACCCACGACCCCGACAGCGGCCGGCGCGACATCGACACGCTGCGCGGGATCATCAGCTATCGCGGCCTCACCGAGGACCGCAAGGCCCTCTTCGGCGTGCTGGGTGAGGTGGCGGTCCCCGGGCGAATCGCGGTTGGTGACGAGGTTCGCCTCCTGGCCGAACCTGTCGACGAGGCGCTCGTCCTGGCGGCAGCGGCGGCGCCCGCCTCGCTGTGAGCCACGCGCGCAACGCTGTGACCCACCCGCGCAACGTGGTCGAAGACGGAGTGGCCGGGCCTAGGATGGCGGCGTGAGCGAACGCCTCCGGGTCGAGCGGTCGGGCCCGGGTGACGCCATCGCCCGGGTCACGCTGACACGACCCAAGGTCCACAACGCCTTCGACGCCACGCTGATCGCCGAGCTGCGCGCGACGTTCGCGGCGCTGGCCAAGGAGTCACCCGAGCAGCTTCGAGCGGTCGTCCTCGCCGGCGATGGGCCGAGCTTCTGCGCCGGCGCCGACATCGACTGGATGCGCGCCGCGATGCAGCTCGACGTCGAGGGCAACGAGCAGGACGCCATGGCCATGGCCGAGCTGTTCGAGGCGATCGACACCTGCCCGGTCCCCGTCATCGCCCGGGTCCAGGGCGCGGCGCTCGGCGGCGGGATGGGCCTTTGCGCGGTGAGCGACGTCGTCATCGCCGAATCCGGCGCGCGATTCGGGTTCACCGAGACGCGGCTCGGGATCCTGCCGGCCGTCATCTCGCCGTTCGTCCTGGCGAAGATCGGCGAGACCCACGCTCGCGCGCTCTTTCCGGGCGGTCGGCGGTTCGACGCCCTGCGAGCCCAGCGGATCGGGCTCGTCCACGAGGTCGTCGAGGGCGAGGAGGCGCTCGACCTCGGGGTGGATGCCGTGATCGCGGACCTGCTCGCGGCCGGACCGACCGCGGCGCGCGCCGCGAAGGCGATCGTGCGGGAAGTCCGGGGCCTCGGGCACGGCTCATCGAAGTGGCACACCGCCCGCGTCATTGCCCGGCAGCGCGTGACCGAGGAGGCGCGCGAGGGGTTCGCGGCCTTCAGCGAGAAGCGGCCGCCGGCGTGGGTTCCGCCGTCCGAGTGACGTCCGAGGGGACGTCACGCAGTCGTCCGAGCGGCGTGAGCAGCAGGATCGGGACCGACAGGAACGCGCACGAGTGCCGGCGCTACGCCCCCGCGGCGTGGTCGGCGTGGTCGTGGGGCTCATGGACGACCTGGCGCTCGAACCGCCGATCCGGCACGAACCACAGGACCGCCACCGCGACGTAGATCGCCAGGGCCATGGCGGGGACAGCGAGCGCCACGACTGTCCCGACGACATACGCCACGAGCGAGACGCGGCCCTTGAGGTCGCGGCCGATCGCCTGCGCGATCGTCGAAGACTGCCGGCCCTCGTGGGCAACGAGCGCGAGGACGAGGAGGGTGAAGGCCACGGCGCACATCAGCAGCACGAAGCCATAGGTGGCCACGGCTACGGGCGGGAATCCGTTCTCGCCCATCCAGGCTGTCGCGAAGGGCACGAGCGACAGCCAGAACAGCAGGTGCATGTTGGCCCACAGGACCGCGCCGTCGACATGCTTCGCCGCCTGGAGCAGGTTGTGGTGGTTGTTCCAGTAGATCCCGATGTTGACGAAGCTGAGGACGTAGCTCACGAACACCGGGACCAGTGGCGCGAGGTCGGACAGCTGCGTCCCGTGCGGCGTCCCGAGCTCCAGGACCATGATCGTGATCAGGATGGCGATGACGCCGTCGCTGAACGCCTCCATCCGGCTCTTCGTCATGGCCGGATCATGCCCTCCCGTGGCGCCGCTGGCGAGGGCTGGCTGGGCAGGTCGTGCAGCCGGCGCAGCGGCGACAGGGCGAGCCACGGCACACCAGCGAGGACGATGACCGCGCCGATCGCCACGGTGGCCCGGAGGCCGACGAGGGTGGCCAGCACTCCGCCGAGGATCGCGCCGGGCGGGATGACGCTCCAGTTGATCCATCGTCCGGTCGCGTTGACCCGGCCCTGGAGATGGTCCGGGGTCAACGCCTGGCGGAGGCTCAGGCCGTTGATGTTGATGAGCATGTAGCCGTAGCCCTGCAGCAGGCCGGACAGGATCAGGAGCCAGAACGCCGTCGAGCTCGTCGCGATCGCGACCAGGAGCATCGACGCGCCGTCCAGCGTGGCCGCAACGATCAGCGCCGGGCCAACCCCGAAGCGCTTGCCGAACGCCGATCCGGTCAGGGCGCCGGCCACGATCCCGAGGCTGCCCAGGGACAGCGCCAGGCCGATCGCCTCCGGCGTCAGGCCCATCTCCCGGACGAGGAACACGAGCAGGATCGAGAACGTGATCTGGAAGCCGAAGTTCAGCGTGGCGATCGAGGCCGACGAGGCCAGCAGCAGCGGGCTGGCCCGGTAGAACCGGAGGCCTTCACCGATCTCCGATCGCAGGCCGCGCAGTCCGCCGGCGCGCGCACGGGCCGAGCTCGCCACGGGCCCGGGACTGGCGGCGGACCCGGGGCTCGTTGCCGACCCGGGGCTCGTTGCGGACGCGGGGCTCGGAGCGGGCGCGGGGGTCCTTGCGGCGGTCGCGCTCGCATCGCCCGTGTCCCCCGTGCCGAGCGAGGGCGCGCCCGGGCGCGGTCGCAGCCCGAACAGGAACAGCGCCGAGGCGAGGTAGCTCAGCGCGTCGGCGAGGATCGCGATCGGCGCCGTCAGGACGCCCACGAGGAAGCCACCGATGCCCGGCCCCAGGACGTAGGCCGCAGATCGGCTGACCTCGAGCCGGGCGTTGCCCTCCTGCAAGCGTTCCCGGCTCACGATCTCGGGCACGATCGCCTGGTACGAGATGTCGAACACCACGGTCAGCGTGCCCGCAAGGAAGGCGACGATGAAGACCTGCCAGAGGGCGATGACGTGAGCGACCGCGGCCAGCGGCACGGCGCCGAGGACGAGCATCCGACCGAGGTCGGCCATGACCATCAGCCGCTGCTTGGGCAGCCGGTCGACCCAGACGCCCGCGGGCAAGGTGAACAGCAGGAATGGCAGGAACTCGACGGCGCCGAGCAGGCCGACCTCGAACGGGCTCGCCTGCAGGACCACGATCGCCACGAGCGGCAAGGCCAGGCCGGTGACCTGGGTGCCGAACTGCGAGATCGACTGGGCCAGCCAGAGCCGCCGGAAGGCCGGCTCCCGGAGCAGGCCGGCATAGCCGCGAACGCGCGAGATCACGTCCGCGGAGGATAGAGTCGTCCGGGGGCCCGCCGTGGCGGCAAGCGCCGCGCAGGGCGGCGCGGCGGCGGCGCATGTCGCGAGAGCACTCGCCTTGCCGATTCCGTCCTCGCACGCGACAATCGCGCCAACGATGCCGGATGAGCTGAGCCCGAGTCAGGCTGCCGCCCGAATCGGGGCGACGACACGCTCCGTGCAGCGCTGGATCTCCGAAGGTCGCCTGCCTGCCCGGCGTGTCGGGGGCCGATGGCGTGTCGCGCCTGGCGCACTTGACGCGTTTGCAGAGCCCCCAGTCGCAGGGGGGAGCCGCTCCGCGCCCGCGGCGAGCCAGCCCCAGCTCCCGGATCCGCACGGTGTGGCCATCCGGAGCGTGTTCGTCGCGAACCGCGGCGAGATCGCGCGCCGCATCCGCCGGACCGCCGATCGGCTCGGGATCCGCTGTGTCGTGCCCGAGACGGACGGCCCGGATGCCCTCGACCTCCTCGACATCGCTGCCGTGGTCGCCGCCGCGCTCGCAAGCGGTGCGGATGCGGTCCACCCGGGCTTCGGCTTCCTGGCCGAGAACGCCGCGTTCGCGGATGCCGTCCTTGCGTCTGGGCTGCGCTGGATCGGTCCGCCGCCGGCGGCCATCCGGGCCATGGGCGACAAGGGCGCGGCGCGGCGGCTGGCGGAGCGGCTCGGGGTGCCGGTCGTGCCGGGCTACGACGGCGCGGGCCAGTCCGATCGCGCGCTGCGAGCCGCCGCCGCCCGGATCGGCTATCCCCTGCTCGTCAAGCCGGCCGGCGGCGGTGGCGGCAAGGGCATGCACGTCGTGCGGGCCGCCGAGCACCTCGGAGGCGCACTGGCCGGCGCGCGGCGCGAGGCACAGGCGTCGTTCGGCGACGACCGGCTCATCCTCGAGCGGCTGGTCGAGGGACCCCGGCATGTCGAGGTCCAGGTGCTGTTCGACCGGCATGGCGCCGGGATCCACCTGGGGGAGCGCGACTGCTCGACCCAGCGCCGGCACCAGAAGGTCCTCGAGGAGACGCCCTCGCCCGCCGTCACCGCGGCGATCCGGCGAGCCCTCACCGACGCCGCCATCCGCCTGGCGGCGGCAGTCGGCTACGAGAGCGCCGGGACCTGCGAGTTCCTGCTCACCGACCGCGACGAGGTGTTCTTCCTGGAGATGAACACACGCCTGCAGGTCGAGCACCCGGTCACCGAGCTCGTCACCGGGCTCGACCTCGTCGAGCTGCAGCTCCGGCTCGCGGCCGGCGAGCCCCTGGCGCTCACGCAGGACGATGCCGACCGGGCGCGCGAGGCCGGCGGCCACGCCGTCGAGGTACGGCTGTACGCCGAGGATGCCGAGGCAGGCTTCCTCCCGGCGACCGGTCCGATCTCGCTCCTTCGCTGGCCGAGCGGCAACGGCATCCGGGTCGATGCCGGGATCGACGCCGGCGACGAGGTCACCGCCCGGTTCGATCCGATGCTGGCGAAGGTCATCGCGCATGGCGCCGATCGGGCCGAGGCCCTCGAGCGGCTGCAGGCGGCCCTCGACGACACGATCGTCCTCGGCCTCGTGACGAACCTCCGGTTCCTGCGCCGGCTGGTCCGGGAGCCGGCCGTCCACAGCGGGCAGATGCGCATCGACACCCTCGACCGGATCTGGCCGCCCGACGACTGGGCCGAGCGGACGGCGCTGCCGCTGGCGGCCTGGCAGGCCGCGGCCACTGCGCTCGGCAACGCCGGTACATCGGCCGATTGGAGCGGCGGCTGGCGTCTGAACGCCACGCCGCGCCTCCGCCTCCTGGCCGAGCTCGACGAGCCCGTGGAGCGCTCGGTCAGCCTCGCGGCTGGCTCGGCCGATGGAGCGCCTGGCTCGGCCGACGCAGCTCCAGGTCCGGCGGATCTCGCGACCGTGACCCGCCGAGACGAGGCGGGCGTGCTCGTCGACGTCGACGTCGCGGGCCGCAGCGTGACCTGCCGGATCGCCCCGCCGCCGGACGTCGACCGAGCCGTCCGCGCGGCCGCGGCGCATCAGGCCGGTGGCCCGGCCGAGGTCGTGGCACCGATGCCCGGGGGGATCGTCGCGGTGCATCGCCACGCGGGCGAGCACGTCGAAGCGGGCGCCCCGATCGTGACCCTCGAGGCGATGAAGATGGAGCATGTCGTCGCCGCGCCGATCGCCGGTTCCGTGGGCGAGCTGGCGGCTCGCGTGGGCGACCAGGTCCGGCGAGGCCAGCGCCTCGCGGTCGTGGAGCCGCCGCGCTAGGCTCCCGTCGTGGACAAGCAGGCGACACGGAAGCAGCGGCCGGACGCGCGGCCCGAGCCTGCGACGCGGCATGCGCCCGCGAAACGGGCGCCCCTGCCGGCCACGCGGCCTGAGCTGCTCGCGCTCCACCGCGAGCTCCGCCAACGGCGCGACGCGGCGCCCCTCGACAGTCGCGAGCGGGCCGACGCGATGGAGGCGATCGCCCGCGTGGAGGTCGAGGTCGCGCGCCGCGAACGAGCGATGGAGCCGCCCCGGGTCTGACCCGGGATCGCCGAGCCTCGCCCGTGCCCGATCGCGTCCGGATCTACGAGGTCGGGCCGCGCGACGGGCTCCAGAACGAGGCCCGGCCCATTCCCGTCGAGGCCAAGCTCGGCTTCATCGAGCGGCTCGTGGGGGCAGGCCTCCGCGAGGTCGAAGCGACGAGCTTCGTCTCGCCGCGGGCCATCCCCCAGCTGGCGGATGCCGACGACCTCCTGCCGCGCCTGCCGCAGGTGGCCGGGGTTCGCTACCCGGTGCTCGTGCCGAACGTGCGGGGGATGGCCCGAGCCGAAACCGCCGGCGCGACGGCCCTTGCGGTCTTCACGGCCGCCACGGACGCCTTCACCCAGCACAACATCGGGATGACGGTGGACGAGTCGCTCGACGCCTTCGATCCCGTCCTGGCGCGGGCGGCCGAGCTGGGCTGGTGGCGCCGCGGCTACGTCTCGACGGCGTTCGGCTGCCCGTATACGGGGGCCGTCGATCCGCATGCCGCGGCCAGCGTGGCGGTCCGGCTGCTGGAGCTCGGCGTCGACGAGGTCTGCTTCGGGGACACCATCGGCGTCGGGGTGCCGGCCCAGGTGCGAGCCATCGTCGACGCGGCGACGGGTGCCGGGATCGAGCTCGGGCAGATCGCCTTCCACTTCCACGACACGCGCGGCACCGCCCTCGCCAACGTCGTCGCCGGGCTCGATGCCGGGGTCCGGACCTTCGACAGCTCGACCGGTGGCACGGGCGGCTGCCCATACGCCCCGGGCGCCTCGGGCAACCTCGCGACCGAGGACCTCGTGTACCTCCTGGATGCGTCCGGCTACGAGCACGGCGTGTCGCTGGAGGGCGTCCTGGACGCCGCCCGCTACATCGCCCGCGCCCTCGGCCGACCGCTCGCCACGAAGGTCGGCGAGGCGGGTGGCTGGGACGCCGCCACAGGCGCGCCGATCGGGCGCATCGCGTAGCATCCGCGCCACGATATGAACGGCATCGTGCTCGTCCTGAACCAGGATTACGAGCCGCTGAACGTCACGAACCTCCCTCGGGCGTTCAGGCTCGTGTTCGGGCTGAAAGCCGAGATCCTCGAGTACGACCACCAGATCATCCACACCCCTCGCGAGGCGTTCCACGCGCCGTCGGTCATCCGGCTCCAGCACCGGGTCAGCCGGCCGCGGCCGCGGGTCAAGCTGACCCGCCGCGAGGTGCTCGCCCGCGACCGCCACACCTGCCAGTACTGCGGCCGCCAGGGCTCCGACCTGACGCTGGACCACATCCTGCCGCGGCATCGTGGCGGCGCCCACACCTGGGAGAACCTCGTCGCCGCGTGCAAGAGCTGCAACCACCGCAAGGGCGCGAAGACGCCCGAGGAGGCGCGGGTCCGGCTGCTCCGCCAGCCGTTCGAGCCTCGCAGCGACCTGTACTCGCTGTTCACGCCGTACCTGGCCGACGAGCGCAACGAGGCCTGGCGCACGTATCTGTTCCTGCGGGCGAACTGACGCCCGCTGCGTGATCGTCGCGCGGCATCCTTGACGGATGCGCGACTCGGGCGCTCCAGCGATCGCCGTGCCGCCGGGCGTGGCGGCGCTCCTCGAAGCCCTGTGGTCGAACGGCCAGGCGGCGTACGTCGTGGGCGGATCGGTGCGCGACGCGCTGCTGGGCCGAATACCCGCCGACTGGGATCTCGCGACCGATGCGCGGCCGGACCGGATCCTCGCCATCTTCCCCGGCTCGGTCTACGAGAACCGCTTCGGGACGGTCGCGGTGCGCGAGGATCTCGGGTCGAGTGACGCTTCGCGGGTCCACGAGATCACGACGTTCCGGATCGACCACGAGTACGCCGACTTCCGGCGACCCCATCGGGTCGAGTTCGGCGATCGGATCGAGGAGGACCTCGCCCGGCGCGACTTCACGGTGAACGCCATGGCCTGGGGCGCGCCGGCGCCGGCCCCGCGAGGGCACGCGGCCCCGGCGTGGCTCGATCCGTACGACGGCGTGGGCGACGCCGGCCGGCGCGTCCTGCGGGCCGTCGGCGATCCGGCCACCCGCTTCGAGGAAGACGCCCTCCGGATGGTCCGTGCCATCCGGCTCGCGGCGACCCTCGAGTTCGCGATCGAGACGGCCACGCTTCGGGCGATCGGCGCCTGCAGCGACCTCGTGCGGCACCTCTCGGGCGAGCGGATCTCGGCCGAGCTGGACCGGCTCCTCGCGGCGGATCGTCCCTCGGTCGGCCTCCGACTGCTGGCCGACACGGGGCTCCTGGCCGGGATCTCGCCCGAGCTGGCCGCCCAGCCCGGGATTCCCCAGAACAAGCTCCCGGGCGAGGATCTCTGGGACCACACGGTCCGGAGCGTCGACGCCGCGCCCGCGGATCGGCCGGTCGTGCGATTGGCCGCGCTGCTCCACGACGTCGGCAAGCCGGCGACCCTGGAGGACGGGCCGTTCCGGGGCCACGAGGTCGTCGGCGCGGAGCTCGCCGCCGGGCTGCTCGCGCGCCTGCGGACACCCCGGGCCGTCACGGAGCGCGTCGTCCACCTCGTGCGCCAGCACATGTTCACCTACGACCCGGACTGGGGCGACGCCGGCGTCCGGCGGTTCATCAAGCGCGTCGGTCGGGGCCACCTGGACGACCTCTTCGAGCTGCGGATGGCCGACAACATCGGCAGCGGCCTCCCGCCAGAGGCCGGCCGCCTGGCCGAGCTGCGGCAGCGGGTCCGGACGGAGCTGGAGGCCGAGGCGGTCCTCGATCGGGGCGGGCTGGCGATCCATGGCGATGACCTGATGCGCGAGCTCGGCGTCCCGCAGGGTCCGACGCTGGGACGGCTGCTCGACCAGCTCGTGGAGCGGGTCATCGCCGACCCGCGCCAGAACGATCGGGCGACGCTGCTGCTGCTCGCCGCGGCGATGCTCGCCGACGAGCCCGGCGACGCGTGATCGAGCGCCTGCTCGCCGCCGAGCGAGCGCTCGCCGGCGGCGACCTCGACCAGGCCGAGCGCCTCTTCGGGCAGGTCGCCGAGGCCGATCAACGGAACGCGATCGCCCTGGCCGGGCTTGCCACGGTGGCGCGACAGCGGGGTGACGAGGCGGGCGCCCGTGACCTTGCGGCTCGGGCGCTGGCGATCGACCCGGAGGAGGCGGCCGCGGCACGCCTGGCCGGCGAGCTCGGCGCCGTCGCGGACCCGCGCCCGGGCAGCGTCGGAGGCTCATCGGGCCCTGCGGCGGCGCCGGCTCGCGGCGGGCTGCTGGGGTGGCTGCAGCGCCTCCTCGGCCGGGCGCGATGACCGCGGCGGCGCCCGGCTACGCTCCCGCGATGCGCGTGCTCGTCACCGGCGGCGCCGGCTACGTGGGATCCGTCTCGGTCGAGGCGCTCGTGGCGGCCGGCCATGACGTCGTGGTCCTGGATGACCTGTCGACCGGCCATCGATCCGCCGACCTCGACGGCGCCAAGCTCGTGCCCGGGTCGTACGGCGATCGCGAGGCGGTGTCCCGCCTGCTTCGCGAGGAGGGCATCGAGGCCGTGCTCCACTGCGCCGCACGCTCGCTCGTCGGCCAGTCCGTCGCCGATCCGGCGCTGTACTACCGGGACAACGTGGTCGGTGGCATCGGGCTGCTCGAAGCCATGCGCGAGGCCGGCGTCGGACGGCTCGTCGTGTCATCGACCGCGGCCGTGTACGGGGTCCCCGAGACGACACCGATCCTCGAGGACGCGGCCCTCCGGCCGATCAACCCGTACGGCGAGACCAAGCGGACCTTCGAGGCGGCGGCACGCTGGTACGGCGCGGCCTACGGGCTCCGGAGCGTGGCCCTCCGCTACTTCAACGTGGCCGGCGCCAGTGTCCGCAACGGCGAGGTCCACCGGCCCGAGACGCATCTCATCCCGAACGCGCTGGCCGCGGTGGCCGATGGCCGGCCGCTGACCGTCTTCGGCGAGGACTATCCGACGCCGGACGGCACCCCGATCCGCGACTACCTCCACGTCGAGGATCTGGCGGCCGCGCACCTGGCCGCGCTCGAGGCCACGGCGGACGGCGACCCGCGCACCGACGAAGCGCTCGTCTGCAATCTCGGCAGCGGCGACGGCGCCAGCGTCCGCCAGGTGCTCGCGGCGGTCGAGGGGGTCGTCGGGCGCCCGGTGCCCCTGCAGGTCGGAGCCCGTCGCGCGGGCGACCCACCCGTCCTGCTCGCGTCGATCGCGCGAGCGGGGCGCATCCTCGGCTGGAGCCCGCAGCGATCGACGCTCGAGGCCATGATCGGGAGCGCCTGGGCCTGGCGGACCGCCCATCCCGAGCGGCTCGTCGGCGCCTGAGGCCCGCGGGCGCGCCGCGCGCCCGGGGGCAGCCGCGGCGGCGGCCGCCGTGGCCGCAACGCGAGCCGACGTGAGCGGCTAGGGCCGGCCCTCGACGAACGGCTCCTCGATCGCGAAGGCGCTCGGCGGCCTCGTCCCGTCACCCATGCCCGCCTCGGTCGGTCGATCGGGCACACCCCGGAGCAGCGCCACGCCGATGACCATCAGGATCAGGAAGCTGAAGATCCCGACCTGGTACGCGCCCGCACCCCAGCCGGCGTTCAGGAGCGTCGAGACCGTGGCGCCGTAGAGGACGGGTCCCGTGACCGCGCTGAACTTGCCCGCGAGGCCGTAGAGCCCGAAGAACTCGCCGATCCGGTCGGGCGGCGAGAGCCGCAGCATGAACACCCGGTCCGAGGTCCAGACGCCGCCGAGGCCCGAGCCGAGCAGGATGCCGGCGACGAGGAACGTCGGCTTGGACAGGACCGCGCCCCCGATGACCAGCCCGACGCACCACGAAGCCAGGACGATCATCAAGGTCCGCTTGGGCCCGATCCGCTCGACGAGGAAGCCCCAGCCGAAGCTGGCCACGACGGCCGCCACCGTCAGGGCGAGGAGGACCAGGTTGGCTTCACCCTTGGTGAACCCGATCGCATTCACGGCGAAGGTCGACATGACGACGATCACGGTGTTGACCGGGTCCGTGTAGAAGAACCGCCCCAGCAGGAAGCGCCGCAGCCCGGGCACCTCCTTGGCGTGCTCGAGGGTCGTCCCGAGCTGCCGCCACGACGCCAGCGCATCGGCAACGCGGAACCGATAGGCGGCCGTCGCCGGCTCCCGGACGTAGACGAAGATCGGCGCGGCGAACAAGGCGAACAGGATCGCGGCCATGAAGAAGGTCAGCGGGCTGGTGCCGGAATCGGACAGCAGGATCAGCAGCGCGATGAGGATCGTGCCGAGGTAGCCGACGGCCACGCCCATCCCCGAGACGCGGCCCCGGGATTCCGGCTTCGAGACCAG
>DASXQE010000026.1:0-33282 GCA_036493155.1 Candidatus Limnocylindrales bacterium
GGCGAGCTCGGCGGCAGCCTGCGCGGCAGGCTTGCCTACCTGCTGCTCCGACCAGGGATCGGCCGGATCCGGCACGTGTTCGACTACGAGCGGGCCGGCGGATCGCCGCTCCTCGGTGTCAAGGGCGTCGTGATCATCACCCACGGCCGGGCCCGTCGCCGGATGATCGGCTTCGCGCTGGACGTCGCGGCACGCGCTGCCCGGGAGCGCGTGCCGGAACGCATCGCCGACGCCCTGCGGACAGCCGGCGACGCAGCATCCGGCGAGGCAGCGTCCGGCGACGCGGCGTCAGGCGAGGCCGCGGCCGGCGAGCCCACGCCGTGACGGAGCCGACGACACCCCTGCTGCGCGTGGGCCGCGGCGTCATCGCCGAGGTGGCCCGGCTCGCCGCGCTGGAGGTGCCGGACGTGCTGCGCATCGGCCGGGCCGCACCGCCGTGGCGGGTCCTGCTCGCGGGCTCGCCCATTCACGTCCGCGTCCGGCACGGCGAGGTCAGCATCCGGCTGTGGCTGGTGGCGAGGCCCGGGGCCGACCTGGTGGCCGCGACGGCGAGTGTCCGGCACGCCGTCGCCACGGCAATCGAGCGGCTCCTGGGCCTGCGGGTGGCCGGCGTCACGGTCGTGGTCGATGGCGTCGGGAGCTAAGGCCGGGCCCGCCCCAGATGACGGGGCCGAGCGGGCCGACCGGATCCGCAGCCTGCGAGCCGGTCGGCGTGTCGCGCTTGCGGCGGTGTTCGAGGCTGACTTCGGCCAGCGCACCGCGACGGCCGTCCTGGAGCGGCAGCTGGCGGAGACCGAGGCCGATCAGGCCGCCGGCGAGCTGGCCCGTCGGATCGTGGCCGGGGTCGTCGCGAAGCGCGACGTCATCGACGCCCGAATCGAGCGAATCGCGCCCCAATACCCGGTCGTCCAGCTCGCCCGGATGGACCGCAGCCTCCTCCGGAGCGCCCTGTCCGAGGTGCTAGACTCCCGGACGCCGCCCCGGGTGGCGATTGCCGAGTGGGTGGAGCTTGCGCGCATCTATAGTGGAGACCCGATGCGGCGCCTGATGAACGGCGTCCTCGGGCAGATCGCCCGCGAATCCCCAGACAGCCAGGCATCACCCAACTCCGAGGAGGGAGTCCGTGGCAACGACCTACGAGCGGCTCAAGAAGATCGTCGTCGAGCAGCTCGGCGTCGATGAGGACGAGGTCAAGCCCGAGGCCTCCTTCGTCGATGACCTGAACGCCGACTCGCTCGACCTGGTCGAGCTGATCATGAGCCTCGAGGAGGAGTTCGGGACGGAGATCTCGGACGAGGATGCCGAGAAGATCCGGACCGTCGGTGACGCCGTCGACTACATCGACGAGCGCTCGAGCTAGCCGGACTCGGACCCCAGCCCCCAGCCCCGCGGGACCGTGGAGCGCGCCGAGCGGCTCGCCGAGCACCTCGGCCTCCCGGTTCGGGATCGGCGCCTGCTCGGCCAGGCCCTGACCCACGCCTCCTGGCTGCACGAGCATCCCGGCGACGCGCCGGGCCACAACGAGCGCCTCGAGCTGCTCGGTGACGCGGTCATCAACCTTGCCATCTCGGAGGCGCTGTATGGCCGCCACCCCGACGATGACGAGGGTCTGCTCTCGGCTCGCCGCGCCGTGATCGTGAGCGCCACCGGCCTGGCGCGGCTCGCCGAACGCATCGACCTCGGCCGCCACGTGCTCATCGGCGAGGGCGAGTCGGCCCACGACGGTGCGTTCCGGCCAGGTCTCCTGGCGTCGACCTTCGAGGCCGTCGCGGGCGCCGTCTTCCTCGACCTCGGCTGGCCCGCCGCGCGTGACTGGGTCGTGGCGCTGGCGGCCGCCGAGCTGGACGCGACCACGCCGCCCGCCGAGCTGAAGAGCCCCAAGAGCCGGCTCCAGGAGTACGCCCAGCAGCACCTCGGCACGCGCCCGTCGTATCGGCTCGTGGAGGCTGCCGGGCCGGATCACGAGAAGGTCTTCCGGGTCGAGGTCGAGGTCGGACCCGAGACCCTCGGCATGGGCATCGGCCCATCGCGCCGCCAGGCCGAGACCGCCGCCGCGGCCGAGGCGATCGCGGTCCTGGAGGCGCGCTCCGGGGAGGATGGCGGCGATCCTGTGGCGTCCTCCGGTCCGGTGGCCGGATGAGCGCCCCCGCCCGGCTCCTGTCGGTCCGGCTGCAGGGCTTCAAGTCGTTTGCCGAGCGGACCCACGTGGCCTTCGGGCCGGGGATCAGCGCGGTCGTCGGACCGAACGGCTCCGGCAAGAGCAACCTGGCCGATGCCCTCCGGTGGGCCCTCGGCGAGCAGGGCCGGGCCCTCCGGACGCGGAAGAGCGAGGACGTCATCTGGGCCGGCTCGGAGCGGCGGCCGGCGCTGGGCATGGCCGATGTCCAGCTCGTGCTCGACAACGCCGACGGCCTCCTGCCAGTGGACTTCGGGGTCGTCGAGGTGGGCCGCCGCCTGTATCGCTCGGGCGAGAACGAGTACGTCCTGAACCGCCAGCGCGTGCGCCTCCGCGACCTGGTGGACCTGCTCGACGCCGCTCACCTCGCCGAGAACGCCTTCCTGTTCATCGGCCAGGGCATGGTCGACCAGGCCCTGGCGCTGCGGCCCGAGGAGCGCCGGCCATTGTTCGAGGAGGTCGCCGGGGTCCGGCGCCACGAGCGCCGTCGGCGCCGCGCGGAGGAGCAGCTCGCCGAGTCCGACGCGAATCTCGCCCGCGTGGAGGACATCGCCGCGGAGCTCCGGCCACAGGTCCGGCGCCTGGCGGCCCAGGCCCAGCAGCAGGCCAGCCGGCGGGATGCCGGGGCGGAGCTGGCCGACGCCCTGCTCGCCGCGAACCATGCCCGGTGGCACGCCGCCGCAGGCCGGCTCGCGAGCGCGCGCCAGGGGCTCGCCGGCGGCCGCGTGGGCCTGGATGCCGCACTGGCCGAGCTGGCGGTACGCGAGGATGCCGCCGCCAACCTCGCCGAGCGCCTCAGCGCCAGCGCCGCGGCCACGGACGCCGCCCGAGGCCGGCTGGATGCCGCTCGCGACGAGCTTGCCGCCGCCCGCCTCGAGGCGGCACGAAGCGATGCCGAGGCCGCGGCCATCACACGGGAGCGCGAGGCCCTCGTGGCAGAGCAGGCGGCGATGGGCAGCCGCCTCCTCGACGACCGGCGAGCCGCTGCGACCACCATCACGAGCGCGGATCCCGCGCTGGAGCACGACCTGCGGACCGCCGAAGCGGCGCTGGCCGAAGCCCATCGCGCGCTGACCGACGCCCGCGCGGCGACTCGCGCCGAGGAGGCCGATCGCGAAGCGGCGCGGCGCAGCGAAGCGGCCCGGATCGCCGACCTCGAGCAGGCGCGCCGGCGGCACGGCGAGCTGGATCGGGAGCTCGCGACCGAGCGCAACCGGGCGGCGGAGCTCACGAGCCGCCTCGAGGCGGTGGATGGCGAGCTCGCCCGCGCGCAGGCGGGCGTTGCCGCGGCGGTTGCCGACGAGGCACGAGCGATCGAGCGGGAGGCGGCGGCCACCTCGGCCCTGCGTGCCGCCCAGGACGACCGCGCGACGGCCGCCAGCCGCCACGCCGAGGCGGGCAGCCAGCTGGCTGGGGCGCGTGAGCGGCAGGCGACGGCCGCGGCCGCGCTCGAGGCCCTCGAAGCCGGCGAGCTCGCCGTCGCCGCAACGGCGGCGGGCGGCCGGCGAATCGACTCCGGCCTGGAGGTGGACGCGAGCCTGCGGGCTGCCGTGGCGGCGGCGCTCGGCGAGCTGGCCGCCGGGTTCGTGGTCCGCGCCGCCGGCGTGCCTGGTCTCGTCGCCGAGCGTGGCACGCTCGTCGTCCAGGAGGCCATCGAGCTCGAGACCGAGCCGGATCCAGCCGCACGCGCGGCGATCGATGCGCTGACGGCTGCCGTGGCCGCCGCCGGCGGCGGGCCCCTGGCGTCAGCGGTCCGGCGGGATGGCACCGGCGCCGTCCGTGCGCTGCTTCGGCGGGCAGCGTGGCTGCCGTCCCTCGCGGATTGCCTGGCCCTCCAGGCCCGGATCCCGGCCGGCTGGCTCCTCGTCAGCCGCGATGGCGGCGCCGTCGTCTCCGACGTCGCGGTCAGCCTCGGCCGCGCCCCGAGCGTGATCGATCGACGGGCCGACGTGGAGCGCCTGGGCCACGAGGTCGAGGTCGCCACCGCGGCCGAGCGCGCCGCCGCGGCCGATGTCGCGGCGAGCTCGACCGCGGCTGACGATGCGGCACAGGACCTCGAGGCCGCGCGGCGCGAGCGGGCCGCCGCGGGACAGGCGCGCCGAGCGGCCGAGGCGGCGGAAGCCGCGACCGGCCGCCAAGCCGAAGCCGTCGCGCGCGAGTCCGCGTGGCTCGGGGCCCAGGTCGACCGGCTCGCGTCCGCCGCGGAGCGGGCCGCGGCCACGCTCGCGGCACTCGAAGGCGGCGTGTCGCCGGGCGACGGCTCCGAGACGGCAACGCCCGGGACGGCCCCGGCGTCCGACGCGCTCGCTGCCCTGGAGCAGCGGGTTGCCGACCTGCGCGCCACCCGCGATCGGACCGAGACGGCCTGGCGCGACGCCGAGGGCCGCCGGCGCGACGCGGAGCGCGAGCAGGCCCGGGCGGAAGCCGGGGTCACGCTGGCCGAGCGCCGCACCGCGGAGATCGAGCGGGCCCTCGCGGCCCTCGAGCTGCGCGACGACGACACCGCGTCCGCGCGGGCCGCCGGGCGCCTCCGACTCGAGGGGGCGACGAGCGCGGTCGCGGCCGCGGAATCGGCCGCTCGGACCGCGGTCGAGCACGATGCCGCGGAGCGCGTCGCGCTGGCTGGTGCGGAGCGAGCGGCGGCCGTAGCCCGAGAGGCCCTCCAGCGGCTCCAGGATGGGGCGCGCGCCGTGGAACGCGAGGAGCTCGAGGCACGGCTCGCCCTCGAAGCCCTGCGCGAGCAGCTGCTCGTGGAGCTCGCCGGCCTGGGTGAGGTCGGCACACGGCTCGTCGGCATCGCGCGCCCGAACCCCGCGGCGCCGGCCGGCGCCGACGCCGATGCGCTCGAGGCTGGCATCGCCGCGCTGGTGGCGCGCTGGGAAGCCACGCCATACGACGGCGACATCCCCACACCGGCCCGGCTCGCGAGCCTGCGCCGCCGCTTCCACGAGCTCGGGGCGCCCAACCCGTACGCGGTCGAGGAGCACGCCGAGCTGGCGGCTCGCCTCGAGGCCCTCGAGACCCAGCGGGCCGACCTCGGCGGGGCGGTCGAGAAGACACGAGCCCTGATCGCCGAGCTGGACGGCCTGATCGCCGGGCAGTTCCGCTCGACGTTCGCGGCCCTGGAGGCCGCGTTCGATGCCCGGTTCCGGCAGCTGTTCGGGGGCGGCTACGCCAAGCTGTCGCTGACCGAGCCGGGCGACCTCGCGGCGACGGGCATCGAGATCACCGCCCGGCCGCCGGGCAAGAAGCCGCAGGCCCTGGCGATGCTCTCTGGCGGCGAGCGGGCGCTCACCGCCGTCGCGCTGCTGTTCGCGATGCTCGAGGTCCGGCCGGTGCCGTTCTGCGTGCTCGACGAGGTCGACGCGGCGCTCGACGAGGCCAACGTGGGTCGCTTCACGGATGCGCTTCGAAGCCTCGCCGCGCAGACCCAGTTCATCGTCATCACCCACAACCGCGGCACGATCGAGACGGCCGACGCCCTGTACGGGGTCACCGTCGGCGACGACTCGGTCAGTCGCGTCATCAGCCTGCGACTCGAGGAGGCCACCGCCCTGGCGGGTCGAGCCACCGATGGCGCGGCCGATGCGGTTCGGCCGGTCCGGGAGCCGATCATCCCCGCCGGCCTGGCGGACGAGGCCGCCTCGCTCACGCCGGAGGCCACCGGGTAGGTGGCCGGCCCCGACGAGCTGCAGCCGCTCGAATCCGGCCTGGAGCGCAGCCGCGGCGGCTTCATGTCCCGCCTCCGGGGGCTGCTCGGCGGAACGCGGGTGCCGGACGAGGCCTGGCAGGAGGTCGAGGAGGCGCTCATCGCCGGGGACGTCGGCGCGAGCCTGGCGATGGACGTCGTCGAGCAGGCCCGCGAGCGGTCGAACCGCGATTCGTCGCTCGACGCGATCGAGGCGGTCCGGGCCGAGCTCCTGGCGCGCCTCGATGCCGTCCCGCCGGCGCCGCTCGAGTCCGGCCGCCCGGGCCACCCGGCCATCCTGCTCGTCGTCGGGGTGAACGGCACCGGCAAGACGACCACGATCGGCAAGCTCGCCGCGCGCGAGCAGGCCGACGGCCGGCGGGTCATCCTCGCGGCCGCCGACACGTTCCGAGCGGCCGCGGTCGAGCAGCTCCGCACCTGGGCAACGCGGGCCGGCGCGGAGGTCGTCGCCCACGCACCGGGGGCCGATCCTGCCGCCGTCGTGTACGACGCCCTCGACGCCGCGGTCGCCCGGGGCGCGGACACGGTCATCGTGGACACGGCCGGTCGCCTCCACACCAAGACGAACCTGATGGACGAGCTGTCGAAGATCCGGCGGATCGTGAATCGCCGGCTGCCCGACGCCGAGCCGGCCACGCTCTTCGTGCTCGACGCCACGACCGGCCAGAATGGGCTGGCCCAGGCCGTGGCCTTCCACGAGGCAGTGCAGCTGACCGGAATTGTCCTGACCAAGCTCGACTCGACCGCCCGGGGCGGCATCGTCTTCGCGATCGTGGACCGGCTGGGCCTGCCGATCGTCGCGATCGGGGTGGGGGAGCGGGCGATCGACCTCCTGCCGTTCGAGCCCGAGGCCTTCGTGACCGCGCTGTTCGCCCCGGCGGGGGCCGTGGCGTGAGGGGCCGGCGAGCCCCCTGGGCCGTCGCCGCCGTCTGCGCCATCGTGGCCGTGAGTGGCTGCGGCCCCGAGACCGGGCCGGCATCCGCTGGGCCGACGGAGGTGCCCATCGAGACGCCCACGGCGACGCTCTACCAGCTCAGCACCAAGGTCTGGTACGCCGGCCTCGTCCTGGACCTCACCTCGGCGACCGCCGTGTTCGATCCGAACGGTGGGACCGTGACCCTCCTGGCCACGATCGAGAACCCCGGCCCGGACGATCGCACCCCCGATTTCCCGATCCGGATCACCGCGGCCGGCGAGGGCTTCGATCCCGTCCATGGGACGGAGCTGCCATCGGTCCCGGCCGGCGGCTCGGCGGACGTCCTCATCAGCTTCGACGTGCCCGGTCGCGGCGGCATCGACGACGCGGTCATCCGGATCGGGCGGTCCAGCGCCAACCAGGTGCTGGTGCCGTTCGGCGGCGGCCCGGTGCCGCTGCGGACCCTCGAGCCCGTGACCCTGACGACGACCGGGACCGCCACGGCGGTCGACCTGCGCGTGACCCTGCGGTCGGGCGAGCTGCGCTGGGACCTGCCGGACTGGGCCGACGAGGAGCCGGTGAACACCGCCGCCCTGACGCTGACCTACGACGCCGTGTACCAGGGCAGCGCGCCCGGCGGCTTCCCGTTCACGGCCGACAGCGTGACCCTGACCCTGCCGGATGGCTCGACGATCAAGCCCCGGGCCGACGGCCGGAGCCAGTCGATCGCGCAGCTCGCCAAGGGCGCGGCGCAGACCGGGCTGTCGTCGCGGTTCGACGTCCCGGCAGGCCTGCCGGGGACCTACACCCTGGTCATCCACAACGGCACCGCCAGGGGCACGGTCTCGTTCACCGTTCCCGCCTGAGCCACCCGATCCGGCCGGCAGGTCGCGTGGCCTCCGCGCGGGCTTCGGGTACACTGCCGCCGGCCGACGCGCCAGAACCCGCGCATCCGCCCCATGGGGAGGCCCGACCACTCGTTGTTCGACCAGCTATCTGAACGCCTGCGCCGCACCCTCGCCGGGTTGACCGGCCGCGGGCGCGTGTCCGAGGCCGACGTCGATGCCGCGATGCGCGAGGTCCGGCTGGCGCTCCTCGAGGCCGACGTCAACTTCAAGGTCGTCAAGGACTTCGTGGCCCGGGTCCGGGAGCAGGCCGTTGGCGTCGAGGTCCTGAGCGGCCTCAATGCGGGGCAGCAGGTCGTGAAGATCGTCCACGACGAGCTGGTGGCCCTGCTCTCGGCTGGCGATCGGACCTTCCACCTCCAGGGCAACCCCGCGGTCATCGCCCTCGTCGGGCTCCAGGGCTCGGGCAAGACGACCACCGCCGCGAAGCTGGCGCGCCACGTCATCAAGCAGGGCCGGCGCCCGCTGCTGGTCGCGGCCGATCCATACCGTCCGGCGGCGGCCGATCAGCTCGCGACGCTCGGCAAGGCCCTCGACGTGCCGGTCCACCGAGCACCCGCCGGCACCGCCGTGGTCGACATCGCCCGCGGCGGCATCGAGGCCGCCCGACGCCAGACCCGCGACACGGTCATCCTCGACACGGCCGGCCGGCTGACGATCGATGACGAGCTCATGGCCGAGATCCGGGCCGTGGATGCCGCCGTGGATCCGGTCGAGACGCTGCTCGTGGTCGATGCCATGACCGGCCAGGACGCCGTCAGCGTGGCCCAGGCTTTCGCTGCGGCCGTGCCCGTGACCGGCCTCGTCCTCACCAAGATTGATGGCGACGCCCGGGGCGGCGCCGCGCTGTCGATCGCGAGCGTCACCGGCATCGGCGTGAAGTTCCTCGGCAGCGGCGAGAAGACCGATGCCCTGGAGGTCTTCCATCCCGACCGGCTGGCCGGCCGGATCCTCGGCATGGGCGACGTGATGACACTGGTCGAGCGCGCCCAGGAGCACGTCGATGCCGATACCGCGGCCAAGATGGAGGCCAAGCTCCGCCGCGCGGAGTTCACGCTCGAGGACTTCCTCGACCAGCTCCAGCAGGTCAAGAAGATGGGCCCGCTCGGCCAGATCATGGGCATGCTGCCGGGCATGGGCAACCTCGCCAAGGAGGCCCAGGCCGCCGAGGATCGGGGCGACCTCCGGCGGACCGAGGCGATCATCCGATCGATGACGCCGCGCGAGCGACGCGACCCGGCCGTCCTGAACGGGTCGCGACGCCGCCGGATCGCGGCCGGCTCGGGGACGTCGCTGCCCGAGGTCAATCGCCTGGTCAAGCAGTTCGGGGACATGCAGCGAGTCATGAAGCAGCTATCCGGCATGCGCGGCGGACCCGCGGGCGCCGCCGGCCTGCTGGGACGGAGGTGACGCGATGCCGGCGATGACCGCGCGAACGAGGTGGCTGATCGGGGGCGGGGTCGCCGTGGTGGCGATCGTCGTGGTCGCCGGCGCGGCGCTGCTGCTCGGAGCCCGTCCCGTCCCGGAGGCCCTGCGCTACGTCCCCGCGAACAGCGCCGTCGTCGCGGAGCTGCGGCTCGACCTCCCGGGCGACCAGTTCCAGAAGGTCGGGAACCTCCTGTCGCACTTTCCGGGCTTCGCCGACCAGTCCACGCTCGGGGCCAAGCTGGACGAGGCCCTCGACCGACTGACGGGCGACGCCACCAGCGGCGCCGTCCAGTACACGACCAAGCTCAAGCCCTGGCTCGCGGGCCCGACCTTCGTGGGCATCAGCGCCAAGGCCGGCGGCGCCGGCCCGAGCGCCTCGGCCGGCCCGGCGCCGAGCGGTGCTGCGGGGCTCGGCAGCGCCTTCGGCGGCGACGCCGACGGCGTCGTGGTGGCCACCACCGACGGTACCGCGACCTGCGAGTCGGTCATCGCCGCGGGCACGCGGCAGTCGATCCCGCAGGGCAGCCTCCTGGTCGACTCGAGCGGCACGATGGCGTGCTTCCTCGACGGCAAGTTCGGGCTGCTCGGCACCCCCGACGCGGTCCAGGCGGCGCTGGAGGCTCACGCCGGTGGGACGGGCATGGATCACGACGCCACGTACGCCAAGGCCCGCGACACGCTGGGCGGCGATCGGATCGCGACGGTCTACGTCTCGGGCGCCGCCGCCCAGCTGATGACCCAGGCCGAGGCCTCACTCGCCCCGTCGCTGGCGCCATCGCTTTCGACCAACCTCGCCGCCGCCGTCGTGCCGGAGTGGCTGATCGCCGGGATCCGGGCGGAGGACGACGCCCTCGTCACCGACATCCTGGCCGCGCCCCCGAAGCCCGGCTCCGGGCCCGCGACGGGCTCGCCGGCCGCGACGCTGCCGACCCTGCCGCCGGCCCACGCCAGCGACATCGCCGGCTTCCTGCCGGCCGACACCGTCCTCCTCGCCGAGGCCCACGGCGTCGGCGTCCTGGCCCAGGGCGGCCTCGCAGCGCTGGGCTCCGATCCGGACTTCCAGAGCCAGGCCAGCCAGCTCGACGCGGCCCTCAGCCTCGCCGGGGGACCGCAGGGCGTGGTCGGCTGGATCTCGGATGCCGGCGTCGTGGTGGTGCCATCGGCCAACGCGGCAGCGGGCGGCAGCGGCGCGAGCGCGGGTGGCACCGGCCTCGACATCGGCCTCGTCCTCGTCGCCAGCGACGACGCGACGGCCACGGCCAAGGTGGCCCAGCTCAAGAACCTGCTCAGCCTCGCGGCGCTCAGTGGCGGCGGTTCCGTCAACGATCAGAGCGTCGATGGCACCACCGTGACCACGATCGATCTCGGCGACCTGTCGAGCCTCCTCGGGCAGGCCGGCGCGAGCGGCCAGCTCCAGGGCCTGCCGATTCCCACGGACCTGCGGCTGACCTTCACGATCGCGGTGCGGGGCAAGCTCGTCCTGATCGGCGGCGACGATGCGTTCGCTCGGGATCTGCTCGGGGTCGATGCCGGGTCGACGCTGGCCGATCAAGCCGCCTACAAGCGCTCGTTCAGCCACGCCGCAGCGGCCAACCTCGGCCAGGTCTACGTCGCCGGCGACTCGCTCCGGCAGCTGGTCGGCAAGATCGTGCCGGCCGCGGAGCAGTCGACCTGGCAGGAGGTCGCGCCGTACGCCGCGCCGATCGACGCCGTCCTGCTGACGACGACGGTCGAGAACGGCATCTCCCACACCAAGCTCGTCATCACCGTGTCGACGCCGCCCGCGGCGCCGGCCGCCACCTAGCGCATCACCCCCAGGCACCAAGGAGGAGCACCCAGCATGGCCGTCCGAATCCGCCTCACGCGGGTCGGTGCGACGAAGCAGCCGAGCTACCGGCTCGTCGTCGCCGATTCCCGGAGCGCCCGCGACAGTCGATCAATCGAGACGATCGGCCACTACAACCCCCGCACCGACCCGATCGAGCTGCACATCGACGAGGACAAGGCGAAGGCCTGGCTCGCGAAGGGTGCCCAGCCGTCCGACACGGTCGAGCGGCTGTTCCGCCAGGCGGGCGTCCTGCCCGCCGCCAAGTAGGAGGCGGGCGATGGCCGCGAAGGAGCTGGTCGAGTACGTCGCCAAGACCCTCGTCGACGATCCCGGCGCCGTCCAGGTGACCGAGGTCGAGGACGAGGAGGGCACCGTCATCGAGCTGCACGTCGCCGAGGACGACATGGGCAAGGTCATCGGGCGCAATGGCAGCGTTGCCAAGGCCCTCCGGACCCTGCTGAAGGTCACCGCGGCGCGTGAGGGCGGCTCGGTGACGCTCGAGATCGTCTGACGCCGACGCCCCGAGTCTCGAGCGAGTCGACGCGACTGGTCGTCGCGCTCGTCCGGGGCCTGCACGGCCTGGGCGGCACGGTTCGCGTCGAGGTCCTGACCGACCGGCCCGAGGATCGACTCGTGGCCGGGTCGCGGCTGTTCCTCGAGGGCGAGGCCCGGCCGCTCACGATCGCGTCGGCGGCGCCGGTCGCCGACGGCCCGGGCTGGTGGCTCACGATCAAGGAGGTCGCGAGCCGGGCCGCCGCGGAACGCCTGCGGGAGCGCTACCTCGAGGTCGAGGTCGACCGCGCCGCCGACCTGGAGCCGGGCCAGGCGTACTGGCACGAGATCGTCGGCAGCGAGGTCGTGGGTCGGGACGGGCGCGTCCTCGGCCGCGTCGTCGACATCTATCGCGCCGGCGAATCCGAGGTCTATGTCGTCCGCGGGGACGTCGTGGGCGCGTTCGACGTCCCGGCGATCCGCGGGATCGTCACCGAGTTCGCCCCGACGGAGGGCCGCATCGCGATCGACGAATCGGCGCTCGACCTCGAGGCCGCTCCCGTCGATGCCCCGCCCAAGCGGCCCCGCAAGATCCATGCCTGGTCCCGCCACGGCAAGGGCGCCCGCCAGGCCCCGGCCGACCCGCCATGACGCTCGAGATCGACGTCGTGACACTGTTCCCGGCCATGATCGCGGCGCCCCTCGCGGAGAGCATCCCCGGTCGGATCCAGGAGCAGGGCCTGGCGACCATCCGCGTCCACGACCTGCGGACGTGGGGCCTTGGCCGGCATCGCAGCGTCGACGACGCGCCCTACGGTGGCGGCGCCGGGATGATCCTGCGGCCCGAGCCCGTCGCCGGGGCGCTGGCCGCGCTCCGCCGGCCCGAGACGACCGTCATCCTCCTCGATCCGGGCGGCGAGCCGTTCCGGCAGGGCCGAGCCCGCGACCTCGCCGGGCGGTCCCACCTGGTGTTCGTGTGCCCTCGCTACGAAGGCTTCGATGACCGCATCCGGTCGCTCGTCGACCTGGAGCTGTCGATCGGGGACTACGTCCTGACGGGCGGCGAGCTGCCGGCACTGGTCGTCATCGACGCCGTGATCCGGCTGCTGCCCGGCGCCATCGATGCCGCCTCGACCGTCGAGGAATCGTTCGCCGCCGGTCTGCTCGAGTACCCGCAGTACACCCGCCCGGCGGAGTACGGCGGCGTGTCCGTGCCGGACGTGCTCGTGAGCGGCGACCATGGCGCCGTCCGTGCCTGGCGCGCAGCCGCGTCCGTGGCCCGCACGCGGGCCCGCCGGCCCGATCTCCTGGCCGACCGGGACGCCCCGGCCGAGGGCCGGCCGGAGCCC
Organism: Candidatus Limnocylindrales bacterium; assembly: GCA_036493155.1. Taxonomy (GTDB): domain Bacteria; phylum Chloroflexota; class Limnocylindria; order Limnocylindrales; family CSP1-4; genus UBA5189. Next base: position 12,804 of record DASXQE010000026.1, read on the forward strand.
TGAGCCTCGTGCTATGCTCCGCGCTCCCGGCCTCGACCGGGCTCGATCCTGCCCAGCTCGCAGCCGCGGCTGCCCACCGATCAGGAACCGCCACCGTGAACGTCCTCGACCAGATCGTCGCCGATCAGATCCGCACCGACCTGCCCGAGCTCGCCTCGGGCGACACCGTCCGCGTCGCGGCCCGCGTCGTCGAAGGCGGCAAGGAGCGCGTCCAGGTCTTCGAGGGCACCGTCATGCGCCTGCGCGGCGGCGGCATCACCCGCTCGATCACGGTGCGCAAGATCGCCAGCGGCGTCGGCGTGGAGCGGACCTTCAAGGTCAACAGCCCGCGAATCGACAAGATCGAGGTCGTGCGGCACGGCGAGGCCCGCCGGGCCCAGCTGTACTTCCTGCGCAAGCGCGTCGGCAAGGCCGCCAGCCTCCGCGAGCGCCGACCGCGCCAGTAGCCTCGGGCCCGCGCCCGCCGCGACCCCGGCGGCAGCCGGGGCCCGTCGCCGCGGACTACCCTGTGGACCGATGGCGGTCCAGGTTCCCACCCTCAAGCACGAGCACCGCCTGTGGCGTGACGGCGCGACGCGCGTCGTGGGCGTCGACGAGGTCGGGGTGGCCCCGACCTCCGGCGCGGTCGTCGCCGCCGCGGTCATCGTTCGGCCGCTGAGCCACCGGATCCCGGGCGTGCGCGATTCGAAGACCCTCTCGGCCCAGCAGCGCGAGCGCCTCTCGCCGCTGATCCGGACCAAGGCCGTGGCGTGGGCCGTGGGCGCGGCATCGGTGCGCGAGATCGACCAGCTGAACATCTACCACGCCACGCACCTGGCCATGCTGCGTGCCGTGCGGCGGCTCGGCGGCCACGACCACGTCCTGGTCGACGGCAACCGGATCGCCGGCTTCGAGGCCAAGGTCGGGCCGTATACGGCGATCGTCGACGGCGACGCCCGGTGCTATTCGATCGCCTGCGCGTCCGTCGTGGCCAAGGTCGTGCGGGACCGGATGATGGCCCTCCTGGCGGCTCGCTACCCGGGCTACGGCTGGGAGCGCAACCAGGGCTACGCCACCGAAGAGCACCGCATGGCCATCCGGCGCCACGGCCTCACGCCATTCCATCGCCGCAGCTTCCTGGCCCTGCAGCGGACCCTCGCCGGTGACCAGCTCTCGCTCGACCTGCTCGGGCGGCAGCTGGTCGACGTCGAGCTCGATCCGGAGGCCCTGGCCGATAGCCCGTTCGCGGCCGGGGTGAGCGCGACGTAACCGCGGGCGAAGCGGCGCCGGCGATCGTCCGGCAATGCAGACCCTCGCCCAGCGCCTGGGCGCCCAGGCCGAGGACCTCGTCGCGGCGCGGCTCCGTGGGCAGGACTGGCTGCTTCTCGGGCGGAACGTCCGGGTCGGGCGCGCCGAGGTGGACATCCTGGCGCTGGATCCCGGGCCGCCGGCCACCCTCGTCGCCGTCGAGGTGCGCTGGCGTCGCCGGCGCGACTACGGGCTGCCCGAGGAGACGGTCAATCGAGCCAAGCTCGCCCGCCTGCGCGCCGCGGTCCTGACCCTGCGCGAAGCGGCGCCGCTGCCCGGCCTGCCGTTCGGGCGCGTGACCGTACGGGTGGACGTCGTCGCCGTCGAGCCGGGCGGCGTGGTCCGCCACCACCGCGCGGTGGGCTAGGGGACCCACACCGCCGAGCACCGGCGCTCCGGCCCAGTGGGACCGGGACGGGCGCCATGCTAGACTTCGCCGGCTTCGCGAAGGCGGGGCGCTCATCGACGCCCGTGCGACGACCCATCGGACGACGTACGGAGCCCACACGCGGATCGACCGTCCGGGTCGGTGCCGAGCGAGCGGAACGGCAGGGCCGTCGAGCCATCGGTCCCCGGCGAGCGGGATCCGCGGAGGAACGAACCGAACAGGAGGTCCCTCGACCGTGCCCGCGATCTCGATGCGGCAGCTCCTCGAGGCCGGAGTCCACTTCGGCCACCAGACGCGCCGCTGGAATCCCAAGATGCGCCCGTTCATCTTCGCCGAGCGCAACGGGATCCACATCATCGACCTGGCCCAGACCCGTTCGCGCCTCGACCTCGCCCTCGACTACGTTCGCGAGACCGTGGCCCGGGGTGACGTCGTCCTGTTCATCGGCACGAAGAAGCAGGCCCAGGAGCCGGTCGCCCAGGAGGCGACCCGGGCCGGGATGCCGTACGTCAACAAGCGCTGGCTGGGCGGGATGCTCACGAACTTCGTGACGATCCGCAAGCGCGTCGGGCTGATGGACCAGCTCGAGGCCCGCCAGCAGGCCGGCGAGTTCGAGCGGATGACCAAGAAGGAAGCCGCCAAGCTCCAGGAGGAGCTCAGCAAGCTGCAGGCGACGCTCGGCGGGATCCGCAAGATGAAGCGCCTGCCGGCGGCCGTGTTCATCGTCGACCCGCACCGCGAGTCGATCGCGGTCGACGAGGCCAACAAGCTCGAGATCCCGGTCATCGGCACCGGCGACACGAACGTCGACCCGGATCATCTCGACTACATCATCCCGGCCAACGACGACGCGATCCGGGCGATCCGCCTGCTCTGCGCGCTCGTGGCCGATGCGGCGCTCGAGGGTGCGGCGGAGCGGGCCAACCGGGCCGTCGAGCCGGAGCCCGAGCCGATGCTCGAGGAGGTCCCGTACGACGAGGCCGCGGCCAGCGACGAGCTGGTTGCCGCGCTCGCGGGCGGCGGCGCGCTGAGCTTCGCGCCGGACGACGACGATCTCCTCCCCGGTGGCCCTGCCGCCGCGGACGAGGCGACGCCGGACGACGCCGAGGCGCCCGCGCCGGAGGCACCGGCGACCGCCGAGGCCTGACCCGGCGGCACGCCACACCAACCGACGAACCCACCCGCGGGCCGGAGGCCCGCCAGCGCAACAGGAGCACCACGAGGCATGGCAACGATCACGGCGGAGATGGTCCGCCAGCTCCGCGAGCAGACCGGCGCGGGGATGATGGACTGCAAGCGCGCTCTCGAGGAGACCGACGGCGACGTCGATCGGGCGGTCGCGCACCTCCGCGAGCGCGGCATGGCCGCCGCCGCCAAGAAGTCCGGCCGCGACGCCCGCGAGGGCCTCATCGGCAGCTACATCCACACCGGCGGACGCGTCGGCGCGCTCGTCGAGGTGAACTGCGAGACCGACTTCGTGGCTCGCACGGACGAGTTCCAGAAGCTCGTCCGTGACCTGGCCGTGCAGGTGGCGGGCCTCGCGCCGCGCTGGGTCGATGGCGACGCGATCCCGGCTGAGGAGCTCGCCGCCAAGAAGGCCACCCTCGCCGAGGATCCCGCGACGGCGGCCAAGCCGGCCGAGATCCGCGACAAGATCATCGACGGCCAGCTCAAGAAGTGGTTCAAGGAGGTCTGCCTCCTCGACCAGCCCTTCCGCGACGAGGAGTTCGACGTCCGCGAGCTGATCTCGCGCCGGATCGCGACGATCGGCGAGAACATCGTCGTGCGCCGCTTCGCGCGCTTCCAGCTCGGGGAGGACCAGTGACCGGCGACGCCCCAGCGGGTGACCGTCCGCGCTACGGCCGGATCCTCCTGAAGCTGTCCGGTGAGGCCCTCCTGGGCGAGCGCCAGTACGGCGTCGACCCGGAGTTCTGCGTGTTCGTGGCGAACCAGGTCGCCGAGGTCCATGCGCGCGGTGTCCAGACCGGCATCGTCGTCGGGGGCGGCAACATCTTCCGCGGCCTGGCGGCCTCGGCCAAGGGCATGGATCGCGCCACGGGCGACTACATCGGCATGCTCGCGACGGTCATGAACGGCCTCGCGCTGCAGGATGCCCTCGAGCGCGCCGGGATCGCGACCCGCGTCATGAGCGCCATCGCGATGAACGAGATCGCCGAGCCGTACATCCGCCGCCGCGCCGTCCGCCACCTGGAGAAGGGCCGCGTCACGATCTTCGTGGCCGGGACCGGCAACCCCTACTTCACGACCGACACCGCGGCCGCCCTGCGCGCCGTGGAGATCGGGGCCGACGTGCTCCTCAAGGCGACGAAGGTCGACGGCGTGTACGACGCCGATCCGATGCGGGTCGCGGGCGCCAAGCGCTTCGACCGACTGCAATACGCCGACCTGCTCCGCGACCAGCTCAAGGTCATGGACGGCGCCGCGGTGTCGCTGTGCATGGAGAACGACCTGCCGATCGTGGTCTTCAACCTGAACGAGCCCGAGGCGATCGCGCGGGTCGTCGACGGCCAGCCCGTCGGCACGGTCATCAGCGGCCCGCCCGAGGCGGTCGCGGCGGGGGAGGCGGGGCGATGAGCCAGGAGGTCATCAACGCCGCCGATCGGAAGATGGCGCGCGCCGTCGAGGCCATGGAGCGCGACTTCCTGGGCATCCGGACCGGGCGCGCGTCCACCAGCCTGGTCGAGCGCATCTCGATCGACTACTACGGCACCCAGACGCCGCTCAACCAGCTGGCCGGGATCAGCGTGCCGGAGCCGCACCAGATCGTCATCCAGCCATGGGACCGCAGCGCCCTGAGCGCGATCGAGCGCGCGATCATCAAGAGCGACATCGGGCTGACGCCGAATGTCGATGGCACCGTGGTCCGGCTGAACATCCCGCAGCTCACCGAGGAGCGCCGCCGCGACCTGGTCCGGGTCGTCCACAAGCGCATGGAGGAGGCCCGGGTCGAAGTCCGCAACGGCCGACGCGAGGCGGCCGACGAGCTCAAGAAGCTCGAGAAGGACGGCGAGCTCGGAACCGACGACCATCATCGCCTCCAGGACACCCTCCAGAAGACCACGGACCGCCACATCGCCGAGGTCGACCGGCTCGGTGGCCTGAAGGAACAGGAGGTCCTCGAGGTCTAGTGGCTCGAGCCCCCCTCGTCCGGCCGACCGACGCTCCGCCCACGGCTCACGTCGCGTCCGCGGCCGAGGCGGCGACCGGCAGCCCCGAACCCGTCGCGATCCCCGACGGCGGCCCCGAGGTTCCGGCCCACGTTGCCATCATCATGGACGGCAACCGCCGCTGGGCCCGCCGCCGCGGCGTCCCCGAGCTGGACGGCCACGCGGCCGGCGTCGAAGCGATCCGCGGGCTCCTCAAGCACGCGGTCCGGCGCGGTGTCCGGGTCCTGACGCTGTACGCCTTCAGCCGCGAGAACTGGGCCCGGACCGATGACGAGGTGGTGGGCCTGTTCGGGCTCCTCGAGGCGGCCATCCGCAGCGAGACCGAGGAGCTCCGCGCCGAGGGCGTGCGGGTCCGGCTCCTGGGGCGCCTGGACGAGCTGCCGCCCGACACTCGCGCCTCGATCCTCCAGGCGCTCGACGCCACGGCCGGCGGCGACCGGCTGCTCCTCAACGTGGCCTTCAACTACGCCGGCCGGACCGAGCTCGTGGACGCGGTGCGGTCGATCGTTCGCTCCGGCCTGCCAGCGGACGCCATCGACGAGTCGACGCTCGCCGGCGCGCTGTACACCGCCGGCCTGCCCGACCCCGACCTCCTGATCCGCACCGGAGGCGAGCACCGCCTCTCGAACTTCCTGATCTGGCAGTCGGCCTACGCCGAGCTCGTCCTCACCGACACGCTGTGGCCCGACTTCGGACCCGCCGAGCTCGACGCCGCCCTCGCCGAGTTCGCCTCCCGCCAGCGCCGGTTCGGGCGCTGATGCTGCAGGAGCGCGCCCGGAGCGCGGCGATCCTGGCGCCGCCGATCCTGATCGCCCTGCTGCTGGGCGGGCCGTGGATCGCGCTCGTCGTGGCCGTCGCCGTGGCCCTCGGCGCCGTGGAGGCCTTCCGGCTGCTGACCGCGGCCGGCCACGCGTCGTTCCCGGCCCTGGGTGTCGTGCTGGCGGTCGTCGTCGCGCTGGGCGATTCCGTCCGGCAGGTGCCGGGCGGCAGCGGCCTCCTCCTGGCCGGCGTGGGCATCGTGCTCGTCGCCACCGCCGCCCTGACCCGACCCGATCCGCGGGAAGGCCTGGCGACCATGATGACGACCGCGTTCGGGGCGATCTGGATCGGCCTGCTCGGGTTCGTGCCGCGGCTGGCCGCCGCCAATGCCCCCGTCGTCGACGGCTCGATCCTCGGCTGGCTCGGCGGCGAGCGCGCCTGGGTCCTCATCCTGCTGCTCAGCGTCTGGACGTTCGACACGGCCGCGTATGGCGTCGGCCGGCGGTTCGGGACCCGCCACTTCATTCCCGCGATCTCGCCCGGCAAGACGGTCGAGGGCACCGTGGGCGGGGTCGTTGCCGCGGCCATCGTGTGTGCGGTGCTGGTGGCGCTCGTCGGGCGTCCGGCGATCGCGGGCTTCGGCCTGGGACTCGCCATCGCTGCCGCGGCGCAGGTCGGCGACCTCGCCGAGTCGATGCTCAAGCGGGCCGCCGGCGCGAAGGAATCGGGCCGGTTGATCCCGGGCCATGGCGGGCTCCTCGACCGGATCGACTCGTTCCTGTTCGCCGCGCCGATTGCCTACCTGTATGTCGTTGCCGTCCTCGGGGCCTGAGCCGGGACGGGGAGCCGCGGGCCGCCCCGGCCGACCGACCCGCGTGGCCGTGCTCGGGTCCACCGGCTCCATCGGTCGCCAGGCGCTCGACGTCATCGAGCGAGACCCCGGCTTCGAGGTGGTGGCCCTCGCGGCCGGCGCCAACACCGCGCTCCTCGCCGACCAGGCCGCGCGCCTGCATCCCGCGGTCGCGGTGGCCGGCAGCGAAGCAGCGCTGGCCGAGATCGCGGCGCGGGACGACGTCGACATCCTCCTCGTCGCGACGGGCGGCGTCATCGGGCTCCGGGCGGTCCTCGCGGCCCTGGAGCGCGGCACGGTGGTGGCGACCGCGAACAAGGAGACCCTGGTCGCCGCCGGTCACCTCGTCATGCCCCGCGCACGGGCGTCGGCGGCCGGCAGCGCGGAGGGCGCGAGCGCATCGCCGCTGGCCTGGCTCCGCCCGATCGACTCGGAGCACTCGGCCATCTGGCAGTGCCTCGCCGGCGAGGCCCTCGCGTCGGTCGCCCGCCTGGTGCTGACGGCCTCGGGCGGGCCGTTCCTGGACCGCGCCGCCGGGACGTTCGATGCCATCACGCCCGAGGACGCCCTGCGCCACCCCACATGGCGCATGGGCGCGAAGATCACGATCGACAGCGCGACGCTCGCCAACAAGGGCCTGGAGGTCATCGAGGCCCACTGGCTCTACGATGTCCCGTACGACGCGATCGACGTCGTGATCCACCCGCAGTCGATCGTCCACTCGGCGGTCCTCTTCGCGGATGGCTCGCTGAAGGCCCAGCTCGGCACGCCTGACATGCGCCTCCCGATCCAGTACGCCCTGACCTATCCCGATCGCCGCCCGTCGCCGGCCACCCCGCCGGACCTCCTCGCGACCGGCCGGCTGGACTTCCGCGCCCCGGACCCCGTGCGATTCCCGGCGCTGCGGATCGCCGGCGAGGCCGGTCGAGCCGGACCACGCGCCACGGCTGCGCTCATCGCCGCGGACGACGTCGCGGTCGCCCGGTTCCTCGGCGGCACGCTGGACTTCCCGGGTATCCCGCGCCTGCTGGAGGCGGCCGTCAGCCGATCCGTGTCGTCCGGCGCCGCCGTCGAGCCCGGCCTCGACGAGCTCCTGCTCCTCGACGCCGACATCCGGGCCTGGGCCGCCAGCGCATGACCGACAACCTCCGGAACCAGCAGGGCGCCATCCCGCCGGACGAGCGGACGAATCGCCTGCCGACCCTGCTCCTGGTCCTGATCGGCCTGACGGTCCTGGCGGCGGCCGGCGTCCTGACCGTCGAGCTCGTGGTCACGCTCCTGCTGTTCGCGGTCGTCCTCGGCGTCACGGTCCTCATCCACGAGCTCGGTCACTTCGTGGCCGCCCGGCTGGCCCGGGTTCGAGTCCTCGAGTTCGGGGTCGGTTTCCCGCCCCGGGCCAAGGTCCTGCGCGACCGCGGCGACACGGTCTACACGCTGAACTGGCTGCCGATCGGGGGCTTCGTCAAGCTCGAAGGCGAGGACGGCGACGATCCCGAGGACCCGCGATCCTTCTCGGCCCAGCGGCTGCCCATCAAGGTCCTGATCCTCGCCGCCGGCGTCGTCATGAACCTCCTGCTGTCGTTCGCGATCTTCGCCGGCATCGCGCTGACCGGCGATCCCGCGCTCGGGGTCTACGTGCCGTACGTCGACCCGAGCTCGCCGGCCCAGGCCGCGGGCATCGTGGCGGGCGACACGATCGAGCGCGTCGACGGCCGGGCCTTCAGCGCCTTCGGTCCGTCGACCGTCGTCGACGCGCTCAGCGCCCGCCTCGGCAAGACGGTCAGTCTCACCGTCCTCCACCCCGACGGCACCGTGGCCGACGTCCAGGCCACCCTGCGCTCGGCCGACGAGATCAAGAAGGACCCCAACCTCGGCGCCCTCGGTGTCGGCAAGCGCGAGGTCAAGGACGCTCAGGGCAACGTCGTCGAGCCGGGCATCCCGCTGCAGTACCGGGTCACCCCGGACCGGGTGCAGTACCCGACCGGGACCGCCCTGAACATCGGCCTCGACCGGACGGTCGCGGCGACCCAGCTCATCGCCGGCGCCGTCGGCGACCTCGTGGGCAACCTTGTCACGAACCCGACCCAGGCGCCGGCCGCCTCTGGCCCGATCGGGATCGCGGCGGAGATCGGCAACAGCTTCTTCACGCTCGGCCCGATCTACACCCTGTTCCTCACGGGCCTGATCTCGGCCAACCTCGCCGTCGTGAACATCCTGCCGATGCCGCCGCTCGATGGCGGGCGGATCCTGGTCATCGTCCTCAAGAGCGCGCTGCGCGGCCGGCTGAGCCTCCGGGCCGAGCGCCTCACCTATGTCGTGGGCTTCGCGCTGCTCATCGGCTTCATGCTGTGGGTCAGCGTCTTCGACGTGGCTCGCCAGCTCGGCGGCGGCCAGTGACCCTCGACCGCGCCGCCGCGGCGCTCGGGCCGGCCGCCGGAACGCGCGAGCCGGCGGCGGCCGGGACGAGGCGTCGCCGGAGCGTCACGGTCGACGTCGGGGGTGTGCCGGTCGGCGGCAGCCATCCGGTCGTCGTCCAGTCGATGACCAACACCGACACGGCGGATGCCGACGCCACGGCGATCCAGGTCGCGCGCCTGGCACACGCGGGCAGCGAGCTCGTCCGGGTGACCGTCAACACCGACGCGGCCGCGAAGGCGGTGCCGGACATGATCCGCAAGCTGCGCGACCTCGGCGTCGGAGTTCCGGTCATCGGCGACTTCCACTACAACGGCCACCAGCTGCTCGTGGAGTTCCCCGAGACCGCACGGCTGCTGGCGAAGTACCGGATCAACCCCGGCAACGTCGGGGCGAAGCACCACGACGCGAACTTCCAGACGATCGTCCGCGTCGCGATCGACAACGGCAAGCCCGTCCGGATCGGCGTCAACTGGGGCTCGCTGGACCAGCAGCTCCTGATGAGCCTGATGGACGCCAACGCCCGGCTCGCGGAGCCGCGCGACAGCCGCGACGTCATGATCGAGGCGATGGTCGAGTCGGCTGTCCGCTCCGCGGAGCTCGCGGAGCAGACCGGCCTGGGCCACGACCGGATCATCCTCTCGGCCAAGGTCTCGCGCGTCCGCGACCTCGTCGACGTCTACCGGATCCTGGCCAGCCGGACGGACCTGCCGCTCCACCTCGGCCTGACCGAGGCCGGCCTCGGGATGAAGGGCATCGTGGCCTCGACGGCCGGCCTCGCGATCCTGCTCGAGGAGGGAATCGGCGACACGATCCGGGTGTCGCTCACGCCAGCGCCCGGCGGCGAGCGCGAGGAAGAGGTCCGGGTCGCCCAGCAGGTCCTGCAGTCGATGGGCCTCCGGTCGTTCCTGCCCCAGGTCAGCGCCTGCCCCGGCTGCGGCCGGACGACCTCGACCTTCTTCCAGGAGATGGCCGAGCGTATCCAGGGCCACCTGCGCGAGCGGATGCCGGCCTGGCGCGAGGCCTATCCCGGGGTCGAGGCGATGACCGTGGCGGTCATGGGCTGCGTGGTGAACGGGCCCGGTGAGTCGAAGCACGCCGACATCGGGATCAGCCTGCCCGGGACATTCGAGGAGCCCGTGGCGCCGGTGTACGTCGACGGCAAGCTCGACCGGACGCTGCGCGGCGAAGGCCTGGTGGACGAGTTCATCGGGCTGCTGGAGGCCTACGTCCAGCGGCGCTACGGGGCCGTCGCGACCGCGCCAGCGTCCTGACCGACGGCTCGCGGCTAGCGCGCGACGAGCAGCAGCAGGATCGAGATCACGACGAGCGCGGCAGCGCCGATCGCCGGCGTCATGTTGCGGAGCGTGATCCCGCCGAGGGTCGCACCGCCGTGGCGGGTCCGATAGTCGGCGTCCATGCGCAGCGTGTCGGCCATCGTGACGATCCGGCGCGGCTGGCCCAGCCTTGCGCGGTAGCGATCGACGGTCCGGCGGTGGGTCGCGACCGCGTCCGCGAGGCTCGTGGTCACGAAGCTGGCATGGAGCTGCGGGCGCTCCACGATCGCGCCCCTCGGGTAGCTCGTCTGGAGCCACGTGCCGTCGTCCCACGACGTGTAGCAGGCGCTGAACAGGCCGCCCATGACGATCGAGGGCAGCAGGACGATGTAGACCTCGCCGCTCGGCTCGCCGACGACCCACTCGTAGCGGATGGGCGTGCCCGGGAGCTGCAGCCAGCGTTCGCCGATTCGCCGGAACCCAAGCGCCTGGAGCTGTGCGAGCGGCTCCACGAGCGGGTCCGGCGGCGGGATCTCCATCGGGCCGGCATCGGCCAGGCGGCGCTGCCGGACCCCGGCGAGGATTCGCCACGAACGCCACGCCGGGGGACCGAATCGTGCCAGCAGGAGCAGCGAGACGAGGAGGCTCGCGAGGGCCAGGACGCGCTCCGGAGTCACCCCGGCATCCTAGCCGTCGGTCGACGGTCCACGGGGTCGGGTGTATAGTTCGGCGAACGTAACAGGCCGCCTCGGACGTGGGTGACCCCCACGTTTTTTTTCGGCACGATGGCCTTGAGTCGGAGAGGAGGACGGCGACGTGAGTCGAGATTTTGTCGGCGCGCTCCTCCAGCTGAATGCCGAGAAGCAGGTCCCGCGCGAGCAGCTCATCCGGACCGTCGAGGAGGCCATCGCCGCCGCCTACCGGCGAGTCGCGAACGAAGAGGACATCCAGGTCCAGATCGACGCCGACAGCGGCCGCGTGCGGGTGTTCCGTGCCCGCGTCGCCGTCAGCGAGATCGAGGACGAGCTGACCCAGTTCAGCCTCGATGACGCTCGCAAGTACAAGGCCGACGCACGGCCGGGCGAGCTGGTCGAGATGGAGGAGCTCGACGGCGAGGCGTTCGGGCGGATCGGCGCCCAGACCGCCAAGCAGGTCGTCCTCCAGCGCCTCCGGGAGGCCGAGCGCGACATCGTCTACGACCAGTTCGCCAGCCGCGATGGCGAGCTCGTCACCGGCTCCGTCAACCGCGTCGAGCCGCGCGCGATCATCCTCGACCTCGGGAAGGGCGTCGAAGCCGTCCTCGCGACGACCGAGCAGTCGTCGCTCGAGCACTACCGCATCGGCCAGAACGTCAAGGCCTATGTCCTCGAGGTCCGGCGCACGCCGCGCGGACCGACGCTGTTCGTCAGCCGCACCCACAAGGGCTTCCTCAAGCGGCTGTTCGAGCTCGAGGTCCCGGAGATCCACAACGGCACGGTCGAGATCCGGGCCATCGCCCGCGAAGCCGGCAGCCGCTCCAAGATCGCCGTGTCGTCGCGCCAGGACGGCCTCGATCCCGTGGGTGCGACCGTGGGCCAGCGTGGCGCACGCGTCCAGGCCGTCGTGGCGGAGCTCGCCGGCGAGAAGATCGACGTCATCCCGTGGAACGAGGATGCCGGTCAGTTCGTGGCCAACGCCCTGTCGCCGGCCCAGGTGCTGGGCGTGGACATCGACCAGGAGCACCGGATCGCCAACGTCACCGTGCCCGAGCGGATGCTCTCGCTGGCCATCGGTCGCGAGGGCCAGAACGCCCGGCTCGCCGCCCGGCTGACGGGGTGGCGGATCGACATCCGGAGCGACGTGTCGGTCGCCGAGGCCAAGGCCGCGGCCGAGCGCGCCGCCTCGGACGTGACGCCCGCTTCGGAGGATCGCGCTGCCTCGGAGGTGACGCCCGCCGCGGAGGATCGCGCCGACGCCGCCGGCGCCGATCCGGACATCACCGACGCCGCCGACGCAGCCGATGCCGACGCGGCCGATGCCGACGCAGCCGAGGCGAAGGAGCCGGTTGCCGCGGCCGCCGGTCCCGCCGCGAGCGCACCGACCGCGACCAAGAGCCGCCGCAAGGCGAAGGCCTCCGAAGAGGTGTCCTCGTAGCCCCCGGCGCGGGCCAGCGCCCGCCGCGCCGCCCGCCGCAGCGGTCGTGCGTGGCCTGCCGGACGGCACGTGCCCAGCGCGACCTGCTTCGGATCGTCCGATCGCCGGAGGGCGAGGTTCGCCTCGATCCGGCCGGCCGGACGCCGGGTCGCGGCGCCTATGTCTGTCGTGACGACGCCTGCATCAGCGCGGCAACGGAGCGAGGGCTCCTGTCGCGCGCCTTGACCAGCCCCATCCCGTCGACCATCGCCTCGGAGCTCCGGGCCGCGGTCGAGCCCACGATCCCAGGAGGCTTCCTTGGCCAGGAGTAGGAGTGGCACCCGGGGCCGTCGCGGCCCGCGCAAGCCCCAGCGTCGCGAGCCGTTCGGCGGCGTCGCCGTCCAGCTGGCCGAGCCGCGGGATCGCGGGGCAGTCGAGCTGCCGGCCACGATCACGGTCAAGGACCTCGCGGAGCTGCTGGCCGTCAACCCGGCCGACGTCATCCGGGAGCTCATCAAGAGCGGCATCTTCGCGACGATCAACCAGCTCATCGATCGCGACACGGCATCGCTCGTCGCCTCGGCGCTCGGCTTCGAGGTCGCGGAGCCGACAGCGCCCGCGGTGGCCGCGGCCGACGGCGAGGACGGCGCCGCCGAGGCCCGGCCCGCAGCCGCGGCCAAGGAGGAGCTGTTCACCGAGGACGATCCGGCGAGCCTCGTCGCCCGATCGCCGATCGTGACCGTCATGGGTCACGTCGACCACGGCAAGACGAGCCTCCTCGACGCGATCCGCTCGACGACCGTCGCGGCGGGCGAGCGCGGTGGCATCACCCAGCACATCGGCGCCAGCGAGGTCATCAAGGGCGACAAGCGCGTCGTGTTCCTGGACACCCCGGGCCACGAAGCGTTCACGGCGATGCGCGCCCGCGGCGCGAAGGTCACCGACATCGCGGTGATCGTCGTCGCCGCCGACGACGGCGTGATGCCCCAGACGATCGAGGCGATCAACCACGCCCGCGCGGCCAAGGTCCCGATCGTCATCGCGCTCAACAAGATGGACAAGCCCGACGCCAATCCGGATCGGGTGAAGACCGAGCTGACCGATGCCGGCGTCGTCGTCGAGGAATACGGCGGCGACACCCCGCTCGTGCCCGTCTCGGCGCGTTCGGGCATGGGCCTCGACGACCTGTTCGACATGATCGAGCTGGTCGCCGACCTCCAGGAGCTGACGGCCAACCCGAAGCGGCCCGCGATCGGCACGATCGTCGAGGCCCGCCTCGACCGCGGCCGCGGCCCGGTCGCCACGGCCCTCGTCCAGACCGGGACGCTGCGCGTCGGCGACGTGATCGTCGTCGGCGAGACGTTCGGCAAGGTCCGGGCCCTCGAGAACGAGCATGGCAAGCGGATGCCGAAGGCCGGGCCGGCCACCGCCGCGGTGGTCCTTGGCTTGTCCGAGGTGCCCGAGGCCGGCGACATCCTGCGCGTCGTCGCCGACGAGAAGGCCGCGAGGGCCCTCGTCGAGACCCGCCGCGCGCAGGCCGGCACCCATGCCGGCGACGGCACGGGCCGGGCGACCCTGGAGGACCTCTACCGCCAGATCCAGGCGGGTCAGGCGAAGGAGCTCCGGATCATCGTCAAGGCCGACGTGTCCGGCTCGCTCGGCGCCATCCACCACGCCCTGGAGCAGCTCGCGACGGACGAGGTCAAGCTCAACATCATCCACGAGGGCGCGGGCGAGATCACCGACAACGACATCCTGCTGGCCGCGGCGTCGAATGCCATCGTCGTGGCCTTCAACACCGGCATCAGCGACACGGCCCGCCGGGCTGCCGAGGCCGCCAAGGTCGACGTTCGACGCTACGACATCATCTACCAGCTCACCGACGACATCGAGAAGGCCCTCGGCGGCATGCTGGAGCCGGAGACGATCGAGGTGGTGGAGGGCCGCGCCGAGGTCCGCCAGCTCATCAAGATCGGCAAGAGCCAGGTCATCGCCGGCTCGTACGTGACCGATGGCCGGATGGTCCGCGGCGGCACCGCCCGCCTGTGGCGCGGCGGCAAGGTCGTGGCGACCGACCGGATCGAATCGCTGCGTCGCTTCAAGGACGACGTCCGCGAGGTCCAGACGGGCTTCGAATGCGGCATCAGCCTGGCCTCGGTCAACGACATCGAGGAAGGCGACATCATCGAGTGCGTCACGACCCAGACCGTCAGCCGGTCGCTGACCAGCTGACGGAGGGTCGCCGCGCCGGACGTCGATGCGGGCGTCGCCGGCTGCGGTCCGCGATCGGCCAGACAGGTAGGGAGCGGTGACACAGCGGACCGACCGGATCGATGCCCAGCTGCGCGAGGAGATCGGCGCGATCCTGGCGCGCGACGTGTCCGACCCGGACATCGGCTTCGTGACGATCACCGACGTGGAGACCGCGCCGGACCTCAGCCACGCCCAGGTCTGGGTCAGCGTCATCGGCCAGCCGGCCGAGCGCACGGCGAGCCTGGCGGCGCTCCGGCGCGCGATGCCCTACGTCCGGCGCCTCCTCGGGCAGCGGCTGCGGCTGCGCCGGATCCCGGAGCTGCACCTGCGCTTCGACGACACCACCGAGCGGGGCACCCGGGTGCTCAAGCTGCTGTCCGAGATCGAGGCGGGCCAGGCTCCCGAGCCGGGTGGAGGGGCGGGCGATCCGCTGCCGACACCCGTGCCGCGGCTACCCCACGAGGACGAGCCGTCGTGACGATCGACCTCGCGCCCTGGCTCGGCGCGGTACCGGACGAGACGGTTCGAGCGGTCTCGGGCGCCGGCGACGCACTCGTCGTGAGCCACGAGAACCCCGACGCCGACACGCTCGGCGCCGCGCTCGCGATCGGGGCGATCGTCGCCGCCCACGGCGGCCGGGCGACGCTCGTGAGCACCGATCCGGTGCCCCCGCTGTACGACTTCCTCGACGGCATCCGAGGCTTCCGGACCGATCCCGAGCCCGACCGGCGCTACGACCGGCTGATCGTCGTCGACTGCGGCACGCTCGACCGGGTCGGCGCCGTGCGCGGGCGCCATCCGGAGCTGTTCGAGGCCCTGCCGCGAACGATCATCGATCACCACGCCTCCAACGACGCCCAGGGCCCCACCAACTGGATCGATCCCGCGGCGGCCGCCACGTGCGAGCTCGTGGCCCTGCTGGCCGCGCGCCTGGCCGTGCCGCTGGCTGCCGCCGACGGCGCGATGGCGGCGGCACTGCTGGCGGGCATCGTCATGGACACCGCGACGTTCGCCCATCCGAACGCGACACCACGGACGCTGGCCGTGGCCGCTGCCCTGGTCGAGGCCGGGGCGCCGCTGTCGGACATCTCGCGCCGGCTGTACCGCTCCAAGCCGGATGCCCAGCTGCGGCTGTTCGGACGGGTCCTCGACCGGCTCGAATCGGCGGCGGACGGGCGGATCGTCTTCGGCTGGCTGCGCGACGAGGATCTCGACGCCACGGGCGCCAGCGCTGCCCACTCCGAGGGGATCATCGACCTGCTCGCCCAGAGCGAGACGGCCGACGTCGCGATCCTGTTCAAGGAGCAGGCCGCGGGCGTCACCCGGATCTCGGTGCGGACGAAGCCCGGCGGCGTCGACGCCGTCGCCCTGACCGCGGCCTTCGGTGGCGGCGGCCACGCGCGGGCGGCGGGGGCCACCGTCGACGCGCCGCTCGACGAGGCCCGGCGTCGCGTCCTGGCCGAAGCGGAGCGTCTGGTCGGCGCTCTCATCCGCTAGCGCGCGAGGCTGACGCGTGCCCCGACGCCAGGAATCGCCGGATGCCCCGCATTTCGACGGGATCCTTGTGCTGGCGAAGCCCGCGGGCCCGACCTCCCACGACGTCGTGGCGCTCGCGCGACGCCTGACGGGCACGCGCCGGATCGGCCATGGCGGGACGCTCGATCCGTTCGCCTCCGGGGTGCTGCCGCTGTTCCTGGGGTTCGCCACGCGACTCGTGGAGTACCACCTCGGCGACGAGAAGCAGTACCGGGCGACGGTCTGCCTTGGCGCGACCTCCACGACCGACGACCTCGATGGCGAGCTGACGCCGGTCGACGGTCCGCGCGTCACCCGCGAGCGGTTCGAGGCGGCCCTCGCGTCGTTCGTGGGCCCCCAGGCCCAGCGGCCACCGGCCTACAGCGCGATCCAGGTGGGTGGCCGGCGGGCCTACGACATCGCACGGGCAGGGGAGTCCGTCGAGCTCGCGGCGCGGCAGATCGAGCTGAAGCAGCTGGCGCTGCTCGAGTGGGACGACCGGGATCCGGACCGGCCCACCGCCGTGATCGACATCACCTGCTCGGCGGGCACGTATGTCCGTGCCCTGGCGCGCGATCTCGGGTCGAATCTCGGGGCGGGCGCCTACCTCGGGTCGCTCAGCCGGACGCGGAGCGGTCCCTTCCGGCTCGACGACGCCGTCACGCTCGACGTCCTTCGAGGCGCCGGCGCCGCGGGCTCGGAGGCGATCGGCGGCCTGATCCGGCCGGCCGACCTGGGGCTCGAGACCATCCCCGCGGTCGGCCTCACCGCGGCCGAGGTGGCCGACGCGGCCAAGGGCCGGTTCGTGCGCCCGGCGGCTGGGTTCGGTCCAGCCGACGACGGCAGCCTGCTTCGACTGCAGGGCCCTGATGGCGCACTCGTCGGGATCGGCCGGCGCGACGGCCGGCACATCGCCCCGGAGAAGATGTCGCTCCGATGATCGTGGTCGACGGCATCGCCGGGCTGGAGCCGTCCCACGGCCCGCTGTTCGTCGTCATCGGGGTCTTCGACGGGCTCCATCGCGGCCACGCCTACCTGCTCGAGGCGCTCGTTCGCGAAGCCCGGGCCCGCAGCGCTCGACCCGCGGTCATCACCTTCGACCACCACCCCGATGCGGTGATCACCGGGATGGCCCCGCCGCTGCTGTGCGATCCGGCGGAGCGACTGGAGCGCCTCGCGGCGGGCGGCGTCGAGGTCACCGTCGTTCAGCACTTCGACGAGGCCACGCGGCGCATGCCGTTCGACGCCTTCGTTCGCGAGATCGCCGATCGCGTCGCGCTGTCGGGATTCCTCATGACCCCGGAGTCGGCCTTCGGGCGCGATCGCGGCGGGACGCCCGAGACGGTCGCGACGCTGGGCCGCGAGCTCGGGTACGACGTGGTCGTCGTCCCGACGCTGGAGGTCGATGGCCAGCCGGTCCGGAGCACCGACATCCGGGCAGCCATCGCGCGCGGGGACCTGGCCGAGGCGACGCGCCTGCTCGGCCGGCCCTATGCCGTCTGCGGCGCGCTGGGGCACGGCCGCCTGGTCACGGAGCTGCCCGTCGCGGCACCGCCGCCTGGGGCGTATCGCGCCCGCCTCGATGGGGCGCCGATGGATGTGGCTGTCGGCCCGGAGGGGGAGTTCCGGGGGCTGCCCGCGGGCCAGACCGCGCGGGCAAGGCTCGAGTTCGGGGCCTAGCGGCCGGTCGGAGCGCGGGCTCGCGCGGGAGTCAGCGGCTCGCCTAGGCCTCGTTCCGCTCGCGAGCGCGGTTCATGGCCCGCTTGTACTCGTCGCGGCCGGCCGCCTCGGCGAGGTCCGTGACCGCCATCTCGGCGTCGGCATCGGCCAGGTCCGCGTTCGCGGCCTGGGCGACCATGCGCGCGGCGTGGGCCGTCTTCAGGGCGCTGTGCTCGGCGGCCGTCGCCGCCTCGAGCGAGGTCCGGGCGGCCTTGGCCGTGGCTTCGGCGGCGAGCGACGCCTCGTCCGCGGCCGCGGTGGCCATCTGCGCGGCCAGGCGACCGCGCCGGGCCACGGCCGCGGTTCGCTCGGCCTCCCGCCACTGCGACAGCGCTTCCGGCACGGACAAGTTGGTCTGGATCTCCTTGGGCTCGCTCGCTGTTCCGTCAGCCATGGCCCTCAATGATTCGGCTCCGTCACCGCTTTGTCCACCGCAGGACCGATTCTGTAATGCCGAATGTCGTTCCGAGGACCTCGGTTGCCCGATCCCGCGTTCCGCTGCTACCATCCGCGGGTTGTCATAGAAGGACAGAACCAACCACAACGTTCGTGTCGGAGGAACGAGTGCCGCTCGCGGCCCAGGCGAAGCAGGAGATCATCACCGGCTACGCCGTCAAGGACGGCGATACCGGGTCCCCGGAAGTTCAGATCGCGCTCCTCACGGAGCGAATCAAGGACCTGACGGACCATCTCAAGAGCTTCCCGAAGGATACCCAGTCGCGTCGCGGCCTCCTCAAGCTCGTCGGCCAGCGTCGCCGCCTTCTCGCGTACCTCGTGAAGAAGGACTCGACGCGCTACCGCGCCGTCATCGGACGGCTCGGACTCCGCCGCTAGCCCATCGGGCGCGCCGGCGACCGCCGGTGTTCGCCTGATCCCGGCAACCGGCAGGCCGCCCGCGGCGGGTCGTCGCCTCCTCCACGACCAGGAGGAATTACACCCCGTGTCACAGGTCTTCGAGACCGAGTTCGGTGGTCAAACCCTGACCATCGAGACCGGCAAGCTCGCCATGCTCGCCGGCGGCTCCGTCACCGTCCGCTACGGTGACACGATGGTCCTCGGGACGGCCAATCGCGCCGACCCCCGGCCGGGCCTCGACTTCTTCCCGCTGACCGTCGACTTCGAGGAGCGGATGTACGCCGCGGGCAAGATCCCGGGCGGCTTCATCAAGCGCGAGTCCCGTCCGTCGGAGAACGCCATCCTCGCGGCCCGCCTCACGGACCGGCCGATCCGGCCGCTCTTCCCGGAGGGCTTCAAGGACGACGTCCAGGTCGTGATTACCGTCCTGTCGACCGACCAGGAGAACGATCCCGACGTCATCGGCACCGTCGCGGCCTCGGCCGCGCTGACGATCAGCGACCTGCCGTTCATCGGCCCCGTCGGGGCCGTCCGGGTGGGCCGGATCGACGGCGAGTTCGTGGTCAATCCCACCTACACCCAGCTCGAGTCGTCGGAGCTCGACCTCATCGTGGCGGGCACCCGCGACGCGATCATGATGGTCGAGGCGGGCTCCAAGATCCTGCCCGAGGACGTCATGGCCGAGGCGATCCTGTGGGGCCACAAGGCCCTCCAGCCGCTCATCGACCTCCAGGAGCAGCTCCGCGCCGCGGTCGGCAAGCCGAAGCGCCTCGGGTTCATCGAGCCCGGCACCGGCTCCGTCCTCGACTTCGTCCACGCGATCGACGACGGCCATGAGCTGGTCGTCGTCGACGTCGAGACGACCGGCGTCGACACGGCCCTGGCCGACCTCGTCGAGATCGGTGCGGTCCGGATCAAGCAGGGCAAGATCGCCGACACCTGGTCGACCCTCGTGAAGCCTGCCCGGCCGATCGTCGGCAACCAGATGCACGGCATCACCGACAAGGACGTGGCCAAGGCGCCGTCGGCCAAGGACGCCGTCGACCAGCTGCTCGCGTGGGCTGGCGACGCGCTGCTCGTCGGCCACAACGTCGGCTTCGACCTCGGCTTCCTGACGGCCGCCTCGGGTCGCGAGTTCGCACCCGACCGGTACATCGACACGCTCGTCCTCGCCCGCGATGGCTACCCGACCGGCCCGGATGCCTACAAGCTGTCCGACCTGTCGCGGTTCTTCGGCATCGAGCTGCAGGGCAATCATCGGGCCCTGCCCGACGCCCAGGCCACGGCCGAGCTGGTGCTCAAGATCGCGGCCGACCTGCCGGCGCGGATCAACACGCTGAAGGCCGGCATCGCGGACAGCATCCGGACCACCAAGGCCGACAAGGCCGAGGGCGCCGCGAAGCTGGAGGCAGCTCGCCGCGCCGCCCGGGTGAGCAAGAGCCTGTTCGGGCTCGTCCACAAGAAGACCGTCCGGCAAGTCGTCCTCGACGAGGGCATCCGCATGGATGGCCGCGGCTTGGATGAGCTGCGTCCGATCTCGGTCGAGGTCGGCCTGCTGCCGCGCGCCCACGGGTCGGGCCTGTTCACCCGCGGCCAGACGCAGGCGCTGACGGTCGCGACGCTGGGCCCGTCCTCGGACATCCAGCGCATCGACACGATCAGCCCGGAGACCGAGAAGCGCTACATCCACCACTACAACATGCCGCCCTACAGCACCGGTGAGAACAAGCCGATGCGCGGCCCCGGCCGCCGGGAGATCGGGCACGGCAACCTTGCCGAGCGCGCGCTCTATCCGGTCCTGCCGAGCCAGGCGGAGTTCCCGTACGTCATCCGGCTCGTGTCGGAGTGCGTGACCTCCAAC
>DASXQE010000027.1:0-20249 GCA_036493155.1 Candidatus Limnocylindrales bacterium
CCTCGTGGATCGCTCCGGCGGCCTCCAGGCCCTCACCTCGCCGGCGAGCGGCCGGACGTATCCGCTTCGGGCGCTGTGGTCGCTGCAGCTGCCGACCTACGAAGCCGGTGCCGCCACGTGCCCCCGCTGCGCCGCCGGCGATCCGGTCCACGCTCCCGGCAGCACCGGGACGACCGCCGGGGCGTGAGCCGTCGCATCCGCGGCGTTCGCGCCCTCGTCCTGCTCGTCGCCGCGACCGTCGCCGTCGCCGCGGTCGTCGCGGCCTGTGGCCCGGCCGGCACGCCGGCGTCGACGGCCAGCGCGGTGCCGGTATCGCCCGTCGATGGCGTCGTGCTGACGATCGATGCCAGCGGGCTGAGCGACGTCCACGGTTTCACCCTGCGGACCGCGAGCGGGACGACGCTCACGTTCAAGATCGGGAGCCTCGAGAACCCGACCCAGTTCCCGCCCGGCCATCTCGCCGAGCACCAGGCCAACGCCCTGCCGATCCGGGTGTCCTTCGTGGTCGGGCCGGATGGCCTCGTCGCCTATCGGCTGGAGGACGCCCCGCGGGCCTCGCCCTCGCCCTGACGACGACAGAACGGCGAGACGGCTACCGAGCCTCGAGACGGCTACCGAGCCGCGAGGCGGCTACCGAACGGCGTCGATCGCGGCCTTGAACTCGGCGTCGCTGAAGACCGACGGGAACGACGCTCGGACGATGCCGGTCTTGTCCACGACGTAGACCCACGGCTCCGAGAGGATGCCCCAGGCGTTGGTGATCGCGTTCGACGTCAGCTGGCCGCCGGTCGGCTGGAGCCGGCCGTCGGTGAAGGTCATCTGGTACGGCTCGACGTGGATGAAGGTGACGTCGGGATAGAGCGGGAACAGGCTCTTGACGTGGTCGAGCGCCGGTCCGCAGGTCGCGCTCTGGCAGAACGCCGGCGTCGCGAACACGAGGACGAACGGCTTGTGGGCCGCGAGCGCCGCGTCCTCGGACGTGGCGTAGAAGTGCGGGTCGGGCGTGGGGTCCGTCGAGATCTGCTTGAGGTCGCCCCCGACGTCGGCCGCGGTCGGCGTCTTGACCGATGGCGCGGGCTGGCCGATGGCCACCGCGGAGGTCTTGGCCTTGACGTCGAACGAGACGGTCGCGCTCGCCGGACCGGTGGTCGCGACGCCCGATGCCGCCGCTGACGCCGACGTCGCCGGCGAGCCCGTCGGCGCCGCGAGGGTGAGCGTCGCCTGCCACGTGCCGGCCGTCGGCAGGTCGGTGTCGAGGATGTAGAAGCCGACCGAGCCGGTGATGCCCCACTCGAAGGTCATCGTCGATTGGCCGCCGCCCTGGCCACCCGTGGGCGGCACGAGGCTGATCGTCGCTTGTCGGTCGGGCGCGGCGATCGGCACGTTGGCCTCGTCGAGGACCGTCATGACGAGATGGTTCGGGCCAACGCCGAACTCCTGGTTGACCACGACCGGCACGATCCCGCCAGGCGGCACGGTCCCGACCACGATGACGCTGGGCGCCGGGGTCGCCTGCGAGCACGCAGCCACGGAGAGGCATGCGGCGGCGAGGAGGGACACGAGGGGAGAGCGACGCATGACGCCAGCGTAGCGACGAAGGCTGCAAACGGTAGAATTTCCGCCTCGCACCCAGGATCGACTCCCCGGAGGGTCCTTGTCCCGGTTCCAGCGGCTCGCGGCCGCGACCGTCGCCACCGTCTTCCTGCTCGTCACGCTCGGTGTGATCGTGCGCGTGACGAGCTCCGGCGTGGCCTGCCCGCACTGGCCGGGCTGCTTCGAAGGCCAGTTCCTGCCGTCCCTCGGGTCCGACTACCACGTCTGGCTGGAGTGGCTCCATCGGACCGTGGCGGCGATCATCGGCTTCGAGGCCCTCGGCCTGGCGTGGCTCGCCTTCCGCGACTTCCGCCGGACGCCGTCGATCCTGTGGCCGTCGCTGTTCGCCGTCGTGCTCGTCGGCTTCCAGGCGTGGCTGGGCCAGGAGACCGTGCGGCTCGGCAACTCCGGGCCGTCCGTGACCGCCCATCTCGCCGCGGCGATGGCGGTCGTGGGGTTGCTCGTCTACCTGCTGGTCCGGTCGTCCTACCCGATGCGATTGACCGGCCCGTCGCGGAGCCAGCGGTTCACGCTCGTGGCCGCGTTCGGCGCCGCCGCGACATTCGTGGTCCTGCTGTTCGGCTCGAACGTCACCGCGCACGACGCGGCACTGGTCTTCACCGACTGGCCACTGATGAACGGCTCGCTGCTGCCGGCGATCCCGACGGATCAGGAAGTCGCAGCGATGTATGCCGCCAACATCCTCCACCGCTACGTCGCCGCGCTGGTCTTCGTGATCCTCCTCGGGACGTGGTTCGCGGCGCGGCGGCTGCAGCCCGATCATCCCCGGCTGGTGCGCATGGCCGGCCTCGTGGTGGTCCTGTTCGCCATCCAGGCCGTCGTGGGCGGGCTGCAGATCCTGACCAAGCTGGAGCCCTGGACGCTGACGCTGCACGTCGCGCTGGGTGCCGCGGTCTGGGCGCTCGCGGCGGGATTGGCCGTGTCCGCGTACTACGAGGCCCGGGTGGCCACCGCCGAGCTGGCCGCCAGCGACGCCGGCCCCGCGGGTACCGGGGCGGGCACCGGCGCGGGGCCGACCGCGCGCCAGGGCGAGGACGCGACCGGCGCCCGCCCGGGCATCGGCGACACGATCCGGGCCTATGTCGCGCTGACGAAGCCACGGATCATCGAGCTGCTGCTGGTCACCACCGTTCCCGCCATGGTGCTCGCGACCCGCGACGTGCCGGGCCTGCCCGTCCTCGATTGGCTGCGGCTGACGGCCTGGACGCTCGTCTGCGGGACGCTCGCCGCCGGATCGGCGAACGCCATCAACCAGTACCTCGAGCGCGACATCGACGTCCTCATGAACCGGACACGACGGCGCCCCTTGCCGGCGTCGCAGGTGAAGCCGGAGCACGCCGTCGCCTTCGGGATCGTCCTCGGGGCCGTGTCGGTCGGGCTGATGGCCTGGGCGGTCAACCTCGTGGCCGCGCTGCTGACGCTCCTCGCCATCGGGTTCTACGTGATCGTCTACACGATCCTGCTGAAGCGCTCCACGCCCCAGAACATCGTCATCGGCGGTGCGGCGGGCGCGCTGCCGCCGGTCATCGGCTGGGCGGCGGTCACCGGCAGCGTCGGGGTGCCGGCGGTGCTGCTGTTCCTGATCGTCTTCTACTGGACGCCGCCGCACTTCTGGGCGCTGGCCCTCCGGATCCGCAAGGACTATGCAGCCGCGGGTGTGCCCATGCTTCCCGTCGTGAAGGGCATCGCCGAGACGAGCCGCCAGATCGGCCTGTATACGGTCCTGCTCGTGGCGCTGACGCTCGTCTTCGCGGTCGTCGCCGGCATGGGCCCCATCTACCTTGCCGCCGCGGTGGCCCTCGGCGCGATGTTCCTGTGGCAGGCCTGGGTGCTGCTCCAGCAAGGCACCTCGCCCGAGGCCTCGACCGCCCAGGCCATCCGGCTGTACCGCTGGTCCATCACCTACCTCACGCTGCTGTTCGCCGCCGTCGCCGTCGACACGATCGTCGGGCTCAACGTCGCGTGAGGGTCAACCCACCGCACGCCGCAGGAGCCCCACCACCCGATGCCTGATCTCAGCTTCCTGGGTGGCGCGGCCACCGTCACCGGCTCGCAGTACCTCCTCGAGACGCCGCGCGCCCGGATCCTCATCGATTGCGGCTTGTTCCAGGGGCTGCCCGCCGAGTCGGTGCGCAATCGCGTCAAGCCGCCGTACGACCCCGCCGCGGTCGATGCCGTGCTGCTGACCCACGCCCACCTCGACCACTGCGGCGCGCTGCCGGTGCTGGTGAAGCAGGGCTATCCCGGCCCGATCTACGCGACCATGCCGACGATCGAGCTGGCCGGCCTGGTCCTGCTCGACAGCGGCCGTCTCCACGAGGAGTTCGCCAAGCGCGAGGCCCGCTGGGAGCGGCGCCATCCCGATCGCGTGGAGCAGGACGATGCCCGCGAGGCGCGCGACTACGAGGCGGCCATCGAGCTGGCCCACGAAGGCGACGACGTGCCCCACGTCATGACCCTGGTGGCGCCCGCGCCGGGCACCTCGGGGACGGGCGAGCACGTCGCGACGACGATCGAGCCGAACGGCCATCCACCGGCCATCAGGCCGGACCCCGAGGCCAGCCTCCGCGCGGCCCCGCCGCCGATGGCCGTCGACCTCGATGCGCCGCTCTACACCGAGGACGACGCCGGAGCGGTCCTCCAGCACTTCCGCCCGGTGCGCTACGGCAAGACGTTCGATGTCGCGCCGGGCATCACCGCGACCTACGACGATGCCGGCCACATCCTCGGCTCCGCGATCATCCGGCTCGAGGTCCAGGACGCGGAGGGCGGGCCGACGCGGCACTTCGTGTTCTCGGGCGACCTGGGCAATCGCGGCGCGCCGATCCTGCGCGACCCCACCCGGGAGTCCGGGGCCGACTACGTCATCTGCGAATCGACGTACGGCGGGCGCGAGCACGATCCCCAGGACGAGGCGGTCCGGATCCTGGCCGAGACGGTCACCCTGGTCCAGCAGGCCGGGGGCGTGCTGCTCGTGCCGTCGTTCGCGATCGGCCGGACCCAGGAGGTCGTGTGGCAGCTCGACCGCCTGCTCGACGAGGGCAAGATCCCGCAGCTGCCGCTGTACCTCGACTCCCCGATGGCCTCGAAGGCGACCGCGATCTACAAGCGCCATCCCGAGGACTACGACGACGAGACCCGGGCGATCTTCGACCGCGGCGGCACGCCGCTGGACTACCCGGCCCAGCACGTGACGACCGACATCCGCGACTCCCAGTCGATCGAGCACGCGGAGCGGCCCTACATGATCGTGGCCTCGAACGGGATGCTGACCGGCGGCCGGGTCGTGGGCCACCTGCGGAACCTCATCGACGACCCGGCCGCGACGATCCTGTTCGTCGGCTACCAGGGCCAGGGCACCCTCGGCGCGCATCTCCAGGCCGGCGCCACGACGGTCAAGCTCGACGGCCAGGTGCGCGACGTCCGCTGCAAGGTCCGGTCCATCAGCGGCTTCTCGTCGCATGCCGACGAGCCCCAGCTGCTCGACTGGCTGCGGGCCTTCGGTGCCGGCCACGCGCCGGGCAGCGAGGGCTTCCCGCGGACCGTGTTCCTGGTCCATGGCGACCCCGAGGCGCAGGCCGCCCTGGAGCCGAAGGTCGCGGCCCTCGGCTACCGGACGCACGTCCCGGTCTGGCACGAGCGGGTGACGCTGGAGTAGGCCCTCCACTACGCTCCCGGGCGTGCGGCCACGCCTGGAGGTCCTCGAGCCGGCCCTGATCTCGGCGATCCTCGAGGAGGCCCATCGCATCCTCGACGAGGTCGGGATGGAGATCCGCGGGCCCGCGCTCCGGGCCCGGCTCCTGGACAACGGCCTGCCGACCACGGCCGATGGCCGGGTCCGCTTCCCGGCGGACGTCGTGGACCGGGCGATCGCGGCCGCGCCTCGCTCCGTCGTGCTGCACGACCGCGACGGCAGCCCCTTCGCCGACCTCGGCGGCGACCGCGTCCACTTCGTGCCCGGCTCCAGCGGCCTCAAGGTGCTGGACCACCGGACCGGCCAGGTCCGCCTCGCCGACTCGACGGACTTCGTGGAGTACATCCGCGTCGGCGACGGGCTGGAGCACGTCGCCTACCTCGCGACGGCGTTCTCCACGAACGACGACATCGAAGCCCAGGTGTCCGATGCCTGGCGCCTGTACCTGGCCCTCCTGAACACCAAGCGGCCGATCGTCTCGGGCGCCTTCACCGAGCACGGCGTCGGGCGGATGGTCGAGCTCTTGCAGCTCTTCCGGCGCGACCGGGCCGACCTGATCGCCCGGCCGATGGCGATCTTCACGATCACCGCAACCGGCAACTTCCGGTACAGCGAGGACTCCTGCCAGAACCTGATCGATTGCGTCGAGGCGGGGATCCCGGTCGAGATCGTGCCGGTCACGCTCATGGGCCTCATCGCCCCGGTGACCACGGTCGGCGCGACGGTGTTCCACGTGGTCGACGTCCTGGCCGGGATCACGATGGCGCAGGTCATCCGGCCTGGCGCGCCCGTCCTGTTCGGCGGGGCCCCGGCGACGTTCCACATGAAGATCGCGTCGTCACCGATGGCCGCCATCGAGGCCCAGCAGCTCAACGTCGCGTACGTCCAGGTCGCGAAGGCCCTGGGGCTGCCGACCCAGGCGTACATGGCCCTGTCCGACGCCAAGGAGGTCGACGCCCAGGCGGGCGCCGAGACGTTCGGCTCGGCGCTGCTCGCCGCGCTCGCCGGGATCAACAGCGTCAGCGGGCCGGGCCTGCTGGACTTCCTGCTGGTCTTCTCGCTGCCGAAGCTGCTGCTCGACGACGAGCTGTGCGGCCAGGCGCTGCGCTTCGTGCGTGAGGTCCGGACGCTGGACGACCTGCCGGCCCGATCGCTGGTCGACGCGCTCCTGGCCAACCAGCACCTGATCATGGCCGACCACACGACGGCCAACTGGCCCACCGAGCTGTACCTGCCGGGTCGCCTCTGGGATCGCGACAACCGCGAGAGCTGGGCCAGGGCCGGCAGCCGCGATGCCTATCAGCGTGCGGTCGCCGAGGTCGACCGCCGGCTGGCTGCGTATCAGGGCATCGAGACCGATCCCCTGGCCGCCGCCGAGATGGAGCGGATCATCCGGTCCGGCCTCGTGTCGCAGGTCGACCTGCCGGCCGTTCCACCGCCACCCGATCCGGAGCTTGCCGTCGCGGCCGCGGCCGCGGGCACCGGCCCGCACCGCCGCGCCAACCCGAGGCGCGGCCGCTAGCTCAACCCAGGACGAGCCACGCCACCGGAGTGGTCGTCGTCGAGGAGGCGACCTTGTTGAGGTAGATCCGGGCCTTGCCGGCGCTCGGGTAGTTGGTCCGCACCGCGGCCACGTAGACGCCGGTTCGGAGCGCCTGGAGGGTCGCCAGGACGGAGGCGGTCGAGGCCAGGCCGCCCGAGACCGTGACGTCGACCGAGCTGGCGTTCGCGGGGACCGAGGCCACGCCCGAGCGGCTGAAGCTGGCCCGGCCGCTGACCTTGAGCGCGAGGCCGGTCGTGGCCACGGCGTCGACGCCAACGCCAGAGGTCGCCTGGCCGCGCACCCCGTCGCCGACGGTCGACTTGCCGTAGACGCCGCGAGCGCCCGAATCCTGGGCCGCGTAGCCGAAGACGCCGGTCTTCGCGATGCCCGCCGTTGGCGTGCCCGCGCCACTGAGGCCGTACAGGCCGGTGCCGTTGGCGCCGGCCTGGGCGATGGCCGCCGGGACCCCGGCCGCGCCGGAGTAGGCCCACATGCCGGCACCCGAGAGGCTCTCGCCGTAGACCCCGGTGGCGACATTGCTGTGGCCCTGGACGCCGTTGTTCGAGCTGCTCTCACCCTGCACGCCGGGCTGCGAGCTGCTCTGGCCGTAGACGCCCTGGCCATCGGTGCTCACGCCTCGAATCGCCACGCCCGACGTGCTCGTTCCCGAGACGCCGATTCCGTCCTCGGTCACCGCCACGACCCCGTTGCCATGCGTGCTTTCGGCACGGACCGCGGTGCCGGAGTCGCTGCCGCCTCGGACGCCGTAGGTCCCGCCACTGCCGTACACGCCGGTGAGGCTGGTGCTGGCGCCCGTGAGCCCGTAGCCGGTGTCGCTCTGGCCTCCCACGCCGGTGCCATTCGGGGCATAGCCGAAGACCGCGTTGCCATTGCCGCTGCTGCCGTAGACACCGACGCCGTTCCCCGCGACGCCGGCGGTGAACGCGGTCGCGCTGCCCGTGTCGCACTGGATGCCCGTCGTCGTGGTCGTGGAATAGGTGTAGCCCACGCGGAGGTAATCGCCCGTGGCGGCTGCGGCGGAGGGCGGCCGGCCGAGGGCTCCGGCGAGGGCCCCGACCAGGCTTCCGACGCCGGCAGCGAGGAGGGCGCGACGTGTCGGTGCAGCGGTCGATTCGATGGCCATCCGAGTGACGCTCCCGGTTCGCGACGGGCTGGCCGCCGATGGCCGCCAACCTAGGGTTCCCGCCCGCTCGGGTGCATCGGGTGATCGCCTACGTTTGTGGTGCGTCAGCGGGAGACCCCCACGGGCGCTCGCGATCCGCGAGACTTCGGGCATGGCGGCGATCGTGGGACGTGAGCTCGAGCTCGGCCGCCTTGAGGCCGTCCTCGGGCAGGTCGCCGGCGGCGCGGGTCCCGCCGGGCTCCTGATCGAAGGTCCAGCCGGCATCGGCAAGTCCACGCTGTGGCAGGCGGCCGTCGATGCAGCCCGCTCGACCGACTGGACCGTCCTCGCGGCGCGCGCCGTCGCCTCCGAGTCGCGCCTGACCCTCGGCGTGCTGGCCGACGTCCTGGCCTCCGTCGACACGGAGGTCGTCGCGTCCCTGCCCGCGCCGCAGCGCCACGCCATCGATGTCGCGCTCCTGCGGGTCGAGGCCCAGCCGGACGGGGGCGCGCCAGTCGAAGGCCGCGTGCTCGGGACCGCCCTCCGGGGCGTCCTGGATCGTCTGGTGCGGGACCGACCCGTGCTCCTGGCCATCGACGACGTCCAGTGGGCCGATCCGGCCTCGGCCGCCGCCATCGCGTTCGCGGTCCGGCGCCTCGACGCCATCGGGGTCGCGCTGCTCGTGGCGCGCCGGACGCCCCTCCCGCTGCCGTTCGCCCCGGAGGAGATCCTGCCGCGCGATCGCTGGACCACGATCGACGTCGGGCCGATGTCCCTCGGGGCGATCAACGAGCTGTTGCGCCAGCACGCCGCCGCGCCGCCGTCGCGGCCGACCCTCGTGCGAATCCAGCAGGCGTCCGGCGGCAACCCGCTGTTCGCCATCGAGATCGCCCGCGTGCTCGAGGCCAAGGGCGAGCCGCCGGCGGGCGAGCCGCTGCCGGTCCCCTCGGACGTGCGCGAGCTGCTGCGAGATCGCCTCGCGAGCGCGCCCGCGACGGTCCGCGCGGTCTTGCTGGACCTCGCGATCCTGGGTGCAGCCGATGACGACCGCCTCGCGGCCGTCGAGGGCCGGCCCGTGGGCGCCGACCTCGGCGTGGCGGACGCCGAGGGCCTGCTCCGCCGCGATGGGCCGTCCGTCGCCTTCGCCCATCCGCTCTACGCCGCCGCGGCGCTCGCCGCCGCATCCCCGGCGGAGCGACGGGCCGCGCACCGCCGGGTCGCGGAGACGGCTGCGTCGCCGGAGGAACGAGCTCGGAACCTCGCGATGGCGACCGACGGGCCCGATCCGGGGATCGCGACCGCCCTCGAGGACGCTGCCCTGGAGGCCCGGTCCCGCGCGGCGCCGCTCGCGGCCGCGGAGCTGCTCCGCCTCGCCATCGAGCGCACGCCGGCCAACGACGTGGCATCGGCGGCGCGCCGGCGCCTCCTCCTGGGCGAGGAGCTGCAGCGCGCCGGGGACATGGCCGCGGCCCTCGTCGAGCTGCAGGCGGTCGCCGGCGGCAGCGACATCCGCGCCCGTGCCCGCGCCCGCCTGGTCATGGCCAGCATCCGCTACGAGACGGACGGATCCACGGCGGCAGCGGTCCAGCTGGCGACGGCGGCACTGTCCGATGCGCAGGGCGATCCGGCACTCGAGGCCCACGCCTACGCGGTGCTTGCGGCCGTGGACTGGGACGATCTCGCCGGGCACGCCCGGTACGTCGAGGAAGGCCTCCGTCGACTCGCCGAGGTCCCCCAGCCGGATCCGCTGACCGAAGGCCTGCTCGTCCTCGTCCGGTGCGGTGCGGACGTCAGCGCCGGCCTGCCCCTGGACCCCGCGCTCGTCGAGCGCGGGCTCGAGCTGGAGCGGATCGCGCCCGCGCCCACGGTCTCCGATCGCTTCAGCGCGTCCCTCGGGACATGGCTGAAGTGGCTGGACCAGTTCGAGGATGCGCGGCTGTGGCTCGAGCGGACGCGCCAGACGGCGATCGACGAGGGCGACGAGGGATCGTTGCCATACGCCCTCGGACATCTCCCGGAGCTCGAGGTCTGGACGGGCAACTGGGAGCGGGCCGACGCCGTCGCCCGCGAGCATCTCGCCGCGGCCGAGGCGAGCGGACTCGCTGCGCAGCGCGACCAGGCCCTCTACAACCTCGCCCTCGTCCACGTCCACCAGGGCCGTGTCGAGCTCGCGCGTGCGGAGATCGCCGAGGCCCTCGCCACCACCGCCGCGACCGGCGACGACTACATGCGCTCGGGCGTGCTGCCCCATCTCGGCCTCCTCGAGCTGTCCCTCGGCAACTGGGCGGCCGCTGCTGCCGCGCTCGAGGAGGCGCTCGCGATGCGGACTGCCTTGGGCGCCGTGGCGCCCTGGCGGCCCGGGCCCGACCTCGTCGAGGCGCTCATCGGCGCGGGTTCGCTCGAGCGCGCGCGAACGGTCCAGGAGGAGCTGGACCGCCGGCTCCCCGACGCGTCGCGGACGTCGAGCCGCGCCTCGGCAGCCCGGTCGCGGGGCTTGCTCCTCGCGGCGTCCGGCGACCTCGAGGCGGCTCGGACGACGCTCGAATCGGCGCTGGGGATCCACGACGCCGCGCCGATCGCCTTCGACCGCGCCCGCACGCTGCTGGCGCTCGGCCAGGTCCTGCGGAGGCTGCGCGCTCGCGGGGCCGCGGCCCATGCTTTCCGCGAGGCGCATGCGACCTTCGAGAGACTCGGGGCCCAGCTCTGGGTCGAGCGGGCCGCGGCCGAGCTGGAGCGGACGGGGCTCCGGCGCAGTGCCGGGCCGGAGCTGACGGAGAGCGAGCGACGCGTCGCCGAGCTGGCCGCATCCGGGATGACGAATCGGGCGGTCGCGGCGGCGCTGTTCATGAGCCCGAAGACCGTCGACGCGAACCTCGGGCGCGCGTACGCGAAGCTCGGGATCCGGTCCCGAGCCGAGCTCGGCGCCGCGATCCGCGGCGGAGCCGTGCCGGCGGACCCGTCCGGAGCTCCCTCGGCGAACCCGCGGGCCAACGGGCCGGCGCGCCGTACAAACATGGGTGACCGCCGGATGTAGCCAGGGCGGGCGGCCCCTAGGTTCGAGGCAGCCACGACGTCGACTGCCAGCCGAAGGAGCCATTCGCATGATCGCCTCCCGCCCGATCGCCCGCGCCGTCGCGGTCTGCCTGGTCGCCGCATCGCTGGCGGCCTGCTCGGCCGCCCCGGCCACGGTGCCCGCCGGCTCCCTCGGCAGCGGCTCCCTCGGCAGCGGCTCGCTCGGCAGCGGGGCCACCCAGGGCGAGGCAACCACCGGGCCGGGCGGCTCGCAGGCTTCGACTGGCGGCGGCGGTGGCTCGACCGCGGACATCTGCGCGCTCCTCAGCCCGGCCGACATCTCGTCGTTCCTGGCCAAGCCGTTCACGGCGACCGGTCCGACACCCGGCGAGGCGCAATCCTGCTCATGGCGGAGCGACGACCTGACGAGCGTCTACGCGTATCGGACCGACCCGGGCGAGTGTGATGACACGAAGGCATCCCTGACGCCCATCGCCGGCGTCCAGGGCGCCGATTTCGCCGGGTCGTCCGCCGGCCTCGGCGCCACGTTCGCGGGTTCCGTCAAGGGCGGCGCCTGCTACGTCATCGAGGTCGCCCCCACGGAGCGCGCACCGCAACCCGACGTGCTCGGCCAACTGCTCCAGCAGTTCGTCCAGGTGATGGGGGCCTGACCGTGATGGCCCGGCGCCTGCCAGCCGTCCTCGCGGCCGGAGCGGTCCTGCTGGGGGCGCTGTCGGCGGGTTGCTCCGCGCCGAGCTCGGGCGCGCCCGACGCAAGCGCGGGGCGGCAGTCGGCCGGCCCACCCGCCTCGCCTTCGGTGGCATTGCTGCCCGAGACGCCGTGGCAGCTCGAGCTCCACCAGCTGCAGCCGGACGGGACCCGATCCCTGGACTCGGCGCTCCGGCTGTTCGTCATGGCCTTCGGGCCCGTGCCCGGCGTGCCCGGCCAGGCGGCAGCGCCCGGCAGCATCGCGTCGGCGACACCCGCCGTGGAGGCGATCCAGGCCCATCTGGCGGACCTGTCCGCGCCCCAGCGCGAGGCCGTTCAGCGGTATCTCGCGCCCGCCACCGACGGGGATCCCCTCGTCGTGCCGTCGCCGATCGCCGCCGGCCCCGCGCCGGCCGGAGCGGGGCGAATCGTGCTGGCGGCAGCGGTCACCGACATCCGGGCGGAGGCAGCGGCGGACGCGGCGGCGGCCTGGAACGCGGCGGCCGCGGCCTACGGCAACGTCGGCGTGAACCTCGCGATCGAGTTCTCCGATGCGACCGGTGGGTCGTTCCGGACGTTCCTGGACTTCGGCGGCCAGGGCGACACCTGCGAGCTGTACGTCAGCACGTCGGCCTGGGATGCCGCCGAGACCCGGCGGGCCCTGACGTTCGACGTCGTCCATTGCTTCCAGGAAGGGTTCGAGCGTGCGGCGGCCCAACAGGAGCACCGCGACTTCGCCATCGGCGGGGAAGGGATCTGGAGCACGTTCGGCGCCGCCGAGTTCATCGCGAGCACGCTGTGGCCGCCGACCGCCGCGGACACCCAGGCCTGGCTCCGCTACCTGCTCACGCCCGACATCGCGCTGTTCGATCGCCAAGAGGATGCTGTGGGCTATTACGCCCAGGCCAAGGACGACGGCCTGGACATGGCCGAGGTCCTGCAGGGCGTGCTGTTCGACCCTTCGGGGGGCGAGTTGCAGGCCAGCAGTGCGACGGCGCCCGATCGGTTTGCCGGGGCGGGGACCGCGACGCCGACGTTCCTCCAGGCCTGGGCCTCGGAGCTCTCGCAGACGGGTTGGGGGCCCGACTGGGCGATCGGGGCGGGCTGGCCGACACCCGCCGGCGTCGAGACGCCGCGCGACCCGCTCTCGATCAGCGTCGGCAGCACGGAGGTGGTCGACCAGGCCGCGTATTCCAACCACCTCTACGCGGTCGGGTCGCAAGCCGACATCGTCGAGTTCGACTTCGAGGGCTACGCGCGGGTCGGCGACGGCCACGTCGACGACACGGGCCTGGCGCCGGGCTACTTCTGCACCACGGACAAGGGCTGCGGCCCGTGTCCCGATGGATCGGACCCGTCCATCCAGCCGGTCCGCCTCGCGCCCCAATCGGTGCTCGCCGTGAGCGGTGGGACGGACGGCACGACGGGCACCGTGAGCGGCCACGACCTCGAC
Source organism: Candidatus Limnocylindrales bacterium (assembly GCA_036493155.1). Lineage (GTDB taxonomy): Bacteria > Chloroflexota > Limnocylindria > Limnocylindrales > CSP1-4 > UBA5189. The sequence goes on from DASXQE010000027.1 coordinate 13,148, forward strand.
GAGTTCTGCCAGGCCTCGCCGCCGCCGTCGATGGCGGTCCAGGTCAAGCAGATCGAGACGATCGGCGGCCACGTGGTCACGTTCGCGGACCTGCTCGCGTGCGACGGTCCGTACGGCCACTGGTCCGGCCTGTTCTACGGCATCGAGAACTACTCCCGGCCGATGTCGTTCGACATGGGCGGTGGCTCCGGCGACGTCTCGGTCATCACGACGCCCGGCGACGGCCAGACGCCCAAGGGTGTCCTGAAGGTCTCGGGCGACGTGAAGGTGGCGATCACGAACGACGCCACCACGATGGCGTTGTCAGGCACGACGGACGTCGTCTTCCTGGGGCCCAACGGTCCGCTCCCCCCGGTCCACAACGCGTTCAATGTCTCGTACCCGATCGAGCCGGCCGATCCCGGACGGTGCCCGTGAGCGAGGTCGCGCCGCGGACATGGCTCGTCGAGTGCTACCGGCCCGGGTTGCGGACCAGCACGGTCGCCGAGGATGGCGACCGCGTGCGGGCCGCCATCGAGATCGTTCGGCCGCGCGACGGTGCGATCGACTACCTGGGCGCGCTCCTGGTCGCGGGCGACGAGGCCGTCTTCCACGCCTTCCGGGCCGACGACCCCGGGCTTGTCGAATCCGCAAGTCGCCGGGCCGGGCTGCGCTACGCCCGGATCGTGGAGTCGGTCGCGGTGACTGCACCGAGCCTCGCGGACGCGCTGACCCGGTTGCTCGGGGCGGCCGAGGAGGCGGCCGAGCGGGCCTAGTCGGTCAGGTCCGCCGAGAGCACGACCGGGGTCGTGGGTCCTGTCGCGGGCGTCGCTCCGCCCGCCGGGTCAAGGGTCACGACGAACCGGCTGCCCGAGCCGACATTGAGCGTCGCCCAGTCGGCCACGGACCCGGTCCAGTAGGCCAGCGTCCCCTGGAAGTCCATCTCACCGATCTCGGCCCAGCGACCGTCCCACTCGAGCCAGCAGCGGTAGGTCCGTCCGGCGGCCGGGTGGGTGAGCGCGGTCGTCAGCACGGCGAAGTCCTGGCGCGACCACGACACCGAGCCGGCGGCCGCGCCCGAGGCGGTCTTGAGGGGCACCACCCAGTGGGGGTCGGCCCCGAGCACCCGATCGACCGTGGCGACGACGGCGGCCATCGACGTGCCGTCGTCGTTCGCCTGACGGCCCAGCTGGAGGCCCACCGCGCCGCCGAGCAGCGCGACGATGAGGGCGGCCGCGATCGCCGCCGGCCAGCGGCTGAATCGCGCCACGGTCGCGGTGGCGACAACGGGAACGGGGCGTGGCATGGGCCCCTTCGGCTCGCGCCGGACAGCGGCGAGGAGCTGGCCGCGCAGGGCCGCTGACGGCTCGATCCGGTCGAGCGGCTGGACATCCGGCAGCGCCTGGAATGCGATCCGAAGGGCGTCTCGCAGCGACGTCGAGGCCGCCACCTCCGATTGGCACGTCGAGCAGCCTCGAAGGTGGTCGAGCAGCGCCCGGTCATCGGGCAGGCTCGACGCCTCGAGCCGCTCCAGGCCGTCGGCCTCCAGGCCGAGGTCGGCGAGACGTTCGTGCGCGGCGGCGTGATCGAGCGGCCGGAAGGGCGCCGGATCCGGCATCGGTCCGAGGGCGTCGCTGGGCATCGTCAGGCCTCGTCCAGGTGACGGTCGCTGCCGCCGATGACCATGCCATCGACGACGTCGAGCAGGCCCGGCACGGTCGCGAGATTCGCGCGGAGGCGGGCGAACGCCCGCCGCGTCCGCGACTTCACGGTCCCGATCGGCGCACCGATCCGCGCCGCGATCTCGGACTGCGACAGGCCGCCCGAGTAGGCCAGCAGCACCACCGATCGCTCGACCTCCGGGAGCTCGGACACGACGGTCCGGATGACGGCCTGCAGCCAGCGACGGTCGGCCACCGTCGCGGGATCGCGGACGAGGGCCTCGCTGGCTTCCTCGGTGAGGCGCCACGTCGGCAGCTCGTCGCCGCCCGAGCCGCCGGCGTCATCGCGGTCGCCGCCGACCAGCGCCGACAGCGGGATGGATCGCGAGGCGGCCCGGCGCGCCTCGGCGCGGAAGCGGTCGATCGCGCGGTGCCGGGCGATGCCCAGCAGCCAGGCCGAAAGCGAGCCGGCCCGAGGATCGAACTGCGTGGCGCGGCGCCACAACGCCATGAACGCGTCCTGGGTCACCTCGGCCGCGGCCTCGCGGTCGCCGAGGAACCGGACGGTCGAGCCGAACAGCAAGCCGGCGTGCCGGTCGTACGCCTCCGCCAGCGCGGCCTCATCGCCCATGGCGATCCTCGCCACGAGCGCTGCGTCGTCGCCGGTCTCGGTCGATGGCTCGGTCATGCCCGAATCCGGAACGGGCCCGCGGGACGCATGCGTTGATCCTCGGGCCCGTGGCCGGTGCTGTCCAGCGATCAGTAGTTGTAGCCACCACCGGTCGGCGTCGCCTGGACCGGGCTGCCATCGGCGCCGGCGGCGAACCAGACCCCGCTGATGCCCTCGCCGTTCGCGTCACCCGCGGCCTTGTCGCCGCTGAAGTAGTACAGCGGGTGGCCGTTGATGGCGACCTGGGTCGTGCCGTCCGCCCGCTGGATGGTGCTGATCGTGCCGGTCACGCCGCTCCCGGCGACCGCGCTCTCGCCGGCGTCGAGGGTGAACGGCGGCCAGTTCGAGGCGCACGTCCCGGAGCAAGCGCTCGTGCCCGTCGAGTCCTTGCCGAAGACGTACAGGGTCTTGCCGTCCTCGCCAGTGAGGGCCATCCCGAGGGTGCCGACGCTGGCCAGCGCCACGCTGTAGGTCTGGGCCGACCCGCCGGGAGCCTCGCTCATGCCGGGTGACCCGAGGGCGAGCTGGGTCGCGGCCGGGGTGCTGCCGCCCTGGGCGCAGCCGGCGAGGATGACGGCGACGCCGGCCGCCGCCAGCATCGATCGGAGACGAGTGATGTTGCGCATGGCTCGAGGCTCTCCCTGGTCCGGCACGCGCCGTGCCGCTGGTGACCGATACGCCACCGCCCGGCGATCGGATCCAGCACGCGTCGTCCCTTCGCGGGGCGTCCGGTTCGCGGGACGTCCCCATCGCGGCGGCGCGCACACCGCCCTCCCCGGCGCCTCAGCGCGTGGGCAGCAGGCCCCCTCGCGCCAGGATCCGCGCGGCGGCGTCATCCCAGCCCGCCTCGAAGGCCTTGCCGGGCGCATCGAGGTCCATGACGAGCGGCGCGTGGTCGGACGGGATCGGCTTGCCCTTGCGGGCCTCGCGATCGATCTCGACGGCGACGACCCGCTGGGCGATGGGATCGGAGACGAGCAGGTGGTCGATCCGCATCCCGAAGTTCTTGTGGAAGTTCCCGGCCCGGTAGTCCCACCAGGTGAAGCGTCCCCGGAGGTCCGGATGCGCCTCGCGGAACGTGTCGTGGAGGCCCCACGCCAGCAGGGCCTCGAAGGCCGCTCGCTCGGGCTCGGAGACATGCGTGCCGCCGTGGGCCGCGCGCGGATCCCAGACGTCGACGTCGGCCGGCGCGATGTTGAGGTCGCCGCCGATGACGAGCGGCTCGCCGGGTCGGCGCGCAACGTCGAGCCAGCGTCGCGCCCGCTCGAACCAGCGCAGCTTGCCGGCATAGAAGGGCGAGCCGACGACGCGGCCGTTGGGGGCGTAGAGGCTGACGAAGCGAATCGGCTCGCGGGGTCGTGCGCCGCCCGCCGCCGAGGTGCCGCTCGCGGCCGCGCCCGCGCCGCCCGCGCTCCCGACCCGGAACGACAGCATCCGGGCCTCATCGGACGGGTTGAAGTCCTCCTCGTCGAGACCGGTTGCCCCAGCACCGCTGTTGCGCACGGGTCCATCGCCGAAGTTCGTCTCGACCTCGCTGACCTCGAGGCCCTCGCGAACGGCCGCCGCGACGCCGTTCCAGCGGCCCTCGCCGTGGTGGATCAGCTGATAGCCGTCCATCCGGAACGCCATGTCGGGAGCGTCGGAGTCGGCGAGCTTCGTCTCCTGCATGAGGAGGACGTCCGGGGCGGCACGGTCCAGCCACCAGTCGACCTTCTCCTGGCGGGCCTTGAGCGAGTTGACGTTCCAGGTCGCGATGCGCATGGGCGGCGGGTCGACCCCGGGTCAGTGGCCCCGCAGGTCCGACCGCAGATCCGCGACGCTCATCCGCTCCGCCGGGATTCCCGCCGACTCGTCGTGCTCCTCGAATGCCAGTCCGAGGGCGGTGAAGGCCTCCCGGGTCGCCGCGGCATTCGAGGTGGTGAGCATCAGGGCGCCATCGGTGTCTTCCGCGACCCCGACGATCCCGGTGATGTTGACGCCGCGCTCGCCGAGCGCCTGGGCCACGCGGGCGAGCGAGCCCGGCTTGTCCTCGAGGACGACGGTGAACCAGACCAGCACGGCGGGCACCTCCTACGGGGTCGGCTCCTGGGTCGATGGTAGCCGAGCATCCAGCCCGGTAGGCTCCCCGGCATGCCTTCCGGCTCACCTCGTGGCTCGTCTCCGGGCGCATCAGGCGGCACCCGCAAGCCGGCCGCGGCCGGCGTGGTGGTGCAGGTCTTCGGGACCGGCGATTCCCAGTCGACCCGGGCGGCTCAGCGGTTCTTCAAGGAGCGCCGCATCGATGTCCACCTGGTCGACCTGCGGCGCAAGCCGCTGGCCGCTGGGGAGCTGCGCCGGTTCGTCGAGCGGCTGGGCGCGGCGGCCATCGCCGATTCGGATGGCCGGCCCTGGCGCGAGGCAGGCCTTGGCTACCTCCGGATGACCGACGCCGAGCTTGCCGACCGTCTCCTCGCCGACCAGCGCCTGCTGTTGCTGCCCCTGGTCCGCGTGGGCAACGGCTTCGCCGCCGGCCGCGACGAGTCGGCCTGGAAGCGGCTCCTGAGCGAGGCGGCCGAGGAGGGCTGACCGCTGCGCGGCCGGCACGCGGCAACGCTCGGCGGCGCGGCGGTGGCACGCGGCAACACTCCGCGGCGCGGCGGTGGCGCGGCGGTGGCGCGGCGGTGGCGGTGGCGCGGCGGTGGGCGCCACCTGTGTCCGGTAGTCACGATTGCTGGCTTGAGTCGTTGGTCATGGTCCGGTGCGACCGCGTTCGTGCCCGATAGTCACGATTGACGTTCAAAAACCTTCGGAATGAGCGACCGCCGACCCCTGCTGCCGGATTCCGTGCCTGGTAATCACGATTGATCGCTCCAGCGTCGGCCGGCATGGCGCCACAGGGCACGCCGCCGGGGAAATCGTGCCTATTGCGCAAGGTCGGCCGCGCAAGGCCATGGATCCGAGCCAGCCCCGGTCAAATCGGCCCAACCGCGTGTCTACCAGTCACGGCGCGGCGCGGCCCGGGGGACGGCGTGTCTACCAGTCACGACGCGGCGCGGCCGGGGCCCGACGCGACCCCCCAGTCACGGGGGCGCCGCCACCCGGGGCCGACGCTATCTGCCGGCCACGCGTGGGGCCGACGCGCACTACCTGAGCGTCCGGCCGCCTCGCTGCCGCCACAGGATGCCGGCCGCGATGGCGACCAACACCAAGCCGATCGCCGTCCAGCGCAGGTCCCCGACCATGAAGCTGTGGCCGATGGGAACGCCGATGCCCTGGAGCGTGAAGACGCCGCCGGCGATGGCGACGAGCACGGCCAGGCCGGTCAGCGCCGCGTTCGGGGCGCCCATCGGGGTGCCCTTCGCGTTGGCGCTCAAGTCCGCGTTCGGGGTGCCGTTCGGTTGCGAGCGGGGCATCGTCGTAGGATGCCAGCGTGACGGGAAGCCGCGACCACGAGCGACGGTCGGATGACGATGACGGCCGGCCGGGCGAGCCGCTGACCGAGCATCGCCGCTCCGGCCGCCTCCTCATCGGCAAGGGCGCCGCCACGAAGATGGCCGGCGATCCCACGATGACGGAGGACCGCAAGCTCCTCTCGCCGAGCGGCCGGCCGGCATTCCTCGAAACCGACCCATGGCGGGCCCTCCGGATCCTGGCCGAGTTCGTCGAGGGCTTCGATGCGATGGCCGGGCTGGGGCAGGCCATCACCGTGTTCGGCTCGGCCCGGGTCGCGCCAGGCAGTCAGCCGTACGAGCAGGCCCGCGTCATCGGCAAGCGCCTCGCCGAGGAGGGCTACGCGATCATCACCGGGGGTGGGCCCGGCGTCATGGAGGCGGCCAACCGCGGCTGCCAGGAAGGCGGCGGGATGTCCGTCGGCTGCAACATCGAGCTGCCCCACGAGCAGGACATCAATCCCTACGTCGACCTCGGGGTCGAGTTCCGGTACTTCTTCGCCCGCAAGACGATGTTCGTGAAGTACGCCGACGGGTTCGTGATCCTGCCGGGCGGCTTCGGGACGATGGACGAGCTGTTCGAAGCCCTGACGCTCATCCAGACCGGCAAGATCGAGCACTTTCCGGTCGTGCTGGTCGGCACCGAGTTCTACGGGGGGCTGATCGACTGGATCAAGGCCCAGCTCGCGGCGGAGCGGATGATCTCGCCGTCCGATCTCGATCTCATGGTCGTCACCGACGACACCGAGGAGGTCGTCCGCATCATGAAGGAAGGCTCGCGCCTGCGGCAGGCCGCCGCCCAGGCCGAGGCCAAGGAGCGGGCGAAGCACGCGCCGTCGGATCGGAGCGCCTGAGCCGCACCCAGGCCGCGGGTCGTGGCCGCGCCTGACCGCTCGCGCCGGCCGCTCGCGCGTGACCGGTCGCCGGCCGCTCGAGCCCCTCGAACGCGACGGTCCGGCGCCCTCGGCCTCGCCTCAGGCTTCGCTCGGCAGTGCGACCTCGATCAGCCCGTCGACGATGCGAACCGGGTAGTACCGGAACCGCCGGATGCGGGTCAGCTTGCGGGCCTCGGCCTTGATCCCCGGGGGGTCGAGCTTCGGCTCCTTGCCCTCGGGCGTCCAGGGCGGCACGTAGGTCCCATCGGGCATCAGCCCGCCGGTCGTCGGCATCCGATCGACGCCGCCGCCGGCGAGGTCGAACTGCCCGTTGTGCAGCGGACAGGCCACGACGCAGCCGTCGAGCCTCCCGAGCGAGAGTGGCGCCGCCATGTGCGGACAGCGGTCGTCCACGGCCGCGATGCCCCTCGACGTGTGGGCCAGCAGGACGTCGAGCTCGCCGAATGTCACCCGGCGCAGCGCGCCCGG
>DASXQE010000028.1:0-23068 GCA_036493155.1 Candidatus Limnocylindrales bacterium
TCCCAGCGGCGCCGCCATGGCGCTCGCCGGTTCCTCCGTCGGCGCGCGTGGGCGGGACCTGCCCGTCCCCACGCTCTCCAGCGTCCCCATCCCTGCGCGGTCCCTGATGCCTGAGAGGTTCCGGACCGTTGCTCCGTCGGCGCCGCCGGAGCTCGAGCCTGCGGCCCGCGTTCCGACGATCTCTCCCGCGCAGTTCGATTGGGGAAATCGCGGCCATCGTACGCCCTCGGTCCAGCGCGGCTCCGCGCGCGGCGCCGGGCGCCTCCACGCGCTGCCGCCGCGATACCGTTCGGGCGTGAGCCGGTCGAGCCAGCCATGCGCGAGCCGTGAGCCAGTCGTAGGCCAGTCGTGAGCGAGGCGTGAGCGAGCCGCGTGCCACGGTGGCGATCATCGGGGCGGGCACGATGGGCGCGGGGATCGCCCAGGTCGCCCTCGAGGCGGGCTGGACCGTGATCCTGCACGACCCGGTCCCGGGCGCAACCGACAAGGCTCGGAAGCGCATCACCGACGGGCTCGCGCGACGCGCCGCGAAGTCCCGGGCGGGCGGGGACGCGGAGGCTCGAGCCGGCGTGGACCCGAAGACCGGAGCCGGCGCGGACGCCACCGACGCGCACGCGATCGACGCCGGTGCCTGGACCAGCGCCCACCTGGCGCGCCTGCAGGCGGCGGCCACGCCCGCGGCTGCCGCAGCCGACGCCCATCTCGTGATCGAGGCCGCGATCGAGGACCTCGAGATCAAGCAGCGCCTGTTCGAGGAGCTGGATCGCGCCGCCCCGCCCACGACCATCCTCGCGACGAACACCAGTGCGCTGTCCGTGGGCCGGATCGCCGAGGGCGCACGGACCGCGCCCGAGCGCGTCGTCGGGATGCACTTCTTCAACCCCGCGCCGGTGCTGGCCCTCGTCGAGATCGTCGCGGCCACGGGCTCTGCGACGTGGGCCGTCGAGCAGGCCGCGGGCTTCGCCGAGGCGTGGGGCAAGACGCCGATCCGCTCGACGGACACGCCGGGCTTCATCGTCAATCGCGTCAACCGGCCCTTCACCCTCGAGTCGCTCCGACTGCTCCGCGCCGGCGCCGGCACGGTCGTCGAGATCGATGCGGCCGTCATGGCCGCAGGCTTCCCGATGGGGCCGTTCGCGCTGATGGACCTGATCGGGATCGACGTCAACCTCGCCGCGGCGCGCGGCCTGTACGAGGGCTCCGGCCGGCCGGCGCGATTCCGGCCGAGCCCCATCCAGGAGCAGCTCGTGGCCGCCGGGACACTGGGTCGGAAGACCGGCGCCGGGTTCTATCGCTACGACGGCGCCAAGCGGATCGGACCGGCCGCGCGGTTCGAGCGGCCGGAGCGGCCAGCGCCTGGCAGCGCCCCGATCGATGGTGCGCAGGTCGCGGATCGGATCATCCTGGCGATCGTCAACGAGGCCTACCGGGCGCTCGGCGATCGCGTCGCGACCGCCGCCGACATCGATCAGGCGCTGCGGCTCGGCGCCGGCCACCCGTTCGGGCCATTCGAGTGGGCCCACCGGACGGGGCTCGCCGAGGTGGCGATGGAGCTCGATGCCCTGAGCGACGAGGACGCCGACACGTTCCGGCCGGCCCTGGCGCTGCTGCGCGAGGCCCGAGCCGCGGCAGGTCCCGCCACAGGGCCGGCGGCAGGTCCCGCGGCGCACGGCGGATAATCGCCTCGATGCGTGATTCGAATCGGCCGCTGCGCGAGGCCTGGATCATCGATGCCGTCCGGACGCCGATCGGGCGCTACGGCGGTGCGCTCGCCCATGTCCGGCCCGACGATCTCGCTGCGCTCGCCATTCGCGCGGTCGTCGACCGCACCGGGATCGATCCAGCCCTCGTCGAGGACGTCATCCTCGGCTGCGCCAACCAGGCCGGCGAGGACAACCGCAACGTCGCCCGGATGGCCCTGCTCCTGGCCGGCCTGCCGGTGGACGTGGCGGGCCTGACCGTCAATCGGCTGTGCGGGTCGGGCCTCCAGGCCATCAACTCCGCGGCCCACGCGATCGCCGTCGATGACGGCGACGTCTTCATCGCCGGTGGCGTCGAGTCGATGACCCGGGCGCCGTTCGTGCTCGGCAAGGCCGAATCAGCCTGGGATCGCGGCGCCAGGGACCTCCAGGACACGACGCTCGGCTGGCGGTTCATCAACCCCAAGCTCGCCGCGATGCACTACCCGTACTCCATGGGCGAGACCGCCGAGAACGTGGCCGAGCGCTGGACGATCACGCGGGAGCGCCAGGACGCGTTCGCGCTGCGCTCCCACCAGCGCGCGGTCGCGGCGATCGAGGCCGGCCGGTTCGACGACCAGCTGGTGCCGGTCTCCGTCCCCCAGCGCAAGGGCGATCCGATCGTCGTCGCCCGCGACGAGCATCCCCGGGCCGACACCTCGATCGAAGCCCTCGGGAAGCTCCGGGCGGTGTTCCGCGAAGGCGGCTCGGTCACGGCTGGCAACGCCAGCGGGATCAACGACGGCGCCTCGGCCGTGCTGCTTGTCGAAGCGAATCGGGCTCGCGACCTCGGCCTTCAACCGATGGCCCGGGTCGTTGCCACCGCCGTCGCCGGTGTGGACCCGGCGATCATGGGCGTCGGCCCCGTTCCGGCGGTCCGGAAGGTCCTCGCGCGGGCCGGGCTCACCGCCGCCGACCTCGACCTCGTGGAGCTCAACGAGGCCTTCGCCTCGCAGTCCGTGGTCTGCATCGACGAGCTCGGCCTCGATCCCGAGAAGGTCAACGTCAACGGCGGCGCGATCGCCATCGGCCATCCGCTCGGCGCGAGCGGCGGCCGGCTGGTGACGATGCTGGTCCACGAGCTGGCTCGGACCGGCGGCCGCTACGGCCTGGCCACGATGTGCATCGGGGTCGGGCAGGGCATCGCCACGATCGTGGAGCGCATCGAGAGCTGAGCCTCCGGAGCTCTGGCCCGGGTCGCCGGAGGGTCGCGCCGCCGGATACGGGCAGGGCCGCCGATCCGCCCTTGGATCAGTTGCGCGGCGGCCGGCGGTCCGATTCCCAGTCGATGTCGTCGTCGAGGTCGATGCCGGTCGGCAGCCCGGCGGCCAGCGCGTCGATGGCACGCGCCAGGGCGTCCTCGAGGCTGCGCTCGCTCGTCGAGGACGCCGCAGCCGCGGAGGCCCGAACGGCAACGGGCGCGTGCATCGCGTTCAGCCAGATCGCGCAGTCGCCGAGGACCCGCTCGGCGTAGTGGGCGGCATCCGCCTCGCTCGTCTCGGGCAGCAGGACCATGAACCGGGTCTCGCTCGCCCGGGTCACGCGGTCGGTCGCCCGAGCGGCGCGCCGGACCGTGTGGGCGATCGGGCCGGCGATCCGGCCGAGCCAATCGCCGGCGACGTCCGTCTCGGTCAGGGCCCGCGCCTCGAACACCACGATGGATGCCGCATGGCGATAGCGCTGCTGGCGGGCGTCCTCGCGGCGGAGCGCGTCCATCCAGGCCATCCGGCTCTCCAAGCCGTCGAACGCGGCACGACCCGTGATCGGCAGGGGCTCGGGCGCCGGCCGACCGCGCTTCCGCTCGGCGCCGGCGAGGAGCGCGTCGATGGCCTCGTCCGTCCGCGGATCGTCGAGGCGGGGCAGCGAGAAGTGACGGGATCGGGGCGTCTCGGACGTCGGTCGGGGCTCCTGGCGGGCGTCCACCATAGCCGAGGCCTCTCCCGACCGCCGTGACCGAGGCGACGGTGGGCCTCGCGACCGGACGATCCATTTTCGACGAAGGTGGTTGTCGGAATCGGTTGACGTGCGTACGATTGAGCCCGACCTCGGACGCAACGCGAGCACGCGGAGACCTGACTCGATGATCGACCAGCAGCCAACCGTCCTGTCCCTCAGCGACGCTGCCGCCGCGAAGCTGCGCGACCTGACGAAGGAAGAGTCGAATCCCGACATCGGCCTGCGGGTCTACGTCTACTCCGGCGGCTGCTCCGGCTACCGCTACGGGATGATGCTCGAGGACCAGCCGAGCGCCGAGGACGTCCGCCTCGAGGCCAACGGCGTGCGGGTCTACGTCGACGGCCAGAGCATCCCGCTGCTGTCGGGCTCGGAGATCGACTACGTCGACACGCTCATGGGCGCGGGCTTCACCGTGAACAACCCCAACGCCGTCACGGCCTGTGGCTGCGGCTCGAGCTTCCGGACGGCCGACGACGCCGGCCAGGCCCGGAGCTGCGCGCACTGACGCTCCGGCACTGACGCACTGACGCCGGCGCACGGACGCCGGCTCACCAACACGGCACACTTCGGAGCCGCCGGGCAACCGGCGGCTTCTTGATTCGAGGACGCGGCGGCGCCTCGTCGCCAGGTCGGGGGAGAGGAGGACGGCTCCGTGCTGCTCGAGGCAGCGCCCGCATCGCTGGAGACGGCGCTCGAGCGCGTCGACGCCATCGCCGACCGGACCTTCGGCGAGTGGACGGTCCCCGGCCTCGTCTATGGCGTCGTGGCCGACGGGCGGCTCGCCCATGTGCGCGGCCTGGGCACGCTGCGCGTCGGCGAGGCGGCGACGCCGGACGGGGACAGCGTCTTCCGGATTGCCTCTATGACCAAGAGCTTCACGGCGGCGACGGTCCTGTCGCTGCGAGACGAAGGCCGCCTTCGCCTCGATGACCCGATCGCGATGCACCTGCCGCAGCTCGCCGGCCTCCGCGGCCCCACCGCGGATTCGCCACCGATCACGATCCGGCACCTGCTGACGATGACCGCCGGCTTCCCGACCGACGACCCGTGGGGGGACCGCCAGCAGGGCCTCGATCCGGGCGCGTTCCTGGACCTGGTGGCCGCGGGCCTGTCGTTCGCCTGGACGCCCGGGACCCGCTGGGAGTACTCCAATCTCGGGTACGGCCTGCTCGGGCGGATCATCACCGCGGTCGACGGTCGGGAGTACAAGGACGCCGTTCGGGCGCGGATCCTCGAGCCGCTCGGCCTGACGTCCACCGGCTATCTGGAGGACGAGGTCCCGCCCGACCGCAAGGCCCTGGGCTACGTCTGGCGCGACGACCGATTCCTCGCCGAGCCGATGGATCGATACGGCGCGCTGGCCGCGATGGGCGGCGTGTTCACGTCGGTCCGCGACCTCGGGACGTGGGTCGGCGGGTTCATCGATGCGTGGCCACCGCGGGATGAGCCGGAGGCGGCACACCCGCTGTCGCGCGCCAGCCGGCGCGAGATGCAGCAGCCGCTCATGTCGTTCGATCCAGGCGTGACGTTCCGCGACGCCGATGCCGATCCGGAGCTGGATGGCGGCGCGTACGGCTTCGGGCTGTTCATCCAGGAGCACCTGCGCTGGGGCCGGATCGTCGGCCACAGCGGCGGCTATCCCGGGTTCGGATCGAACATGCGCTGGCATCCCGCCAGCGGGCTGGGGGTCATCGCCCTGGCGAACGGCCGCTATGCCCCGTCGAGCCTGCTTGCCCAGCAGCTGCTGGTCGCGGTGCTGGATGCCGAGACCGTGCCGGTCCGGCGCGTCCGCGCGAATGCCGCCACGGAGGCCGCCGCCGCGGCCGTCGAGGCCCTGCTCGACCGCTGGGACGATGCCGTTGCGGCGGACCTGTTCGCGATGAACGTCGAGCTCGATGAGCCGGTCGAGCGGCGGCGAGCCTTCGCGGAGCAGCTCCGATCGATCCACGGCCGGCTGGTGCCCGATCCGGCGGAGCCCGTCGTGAGCCGCAGCGCATTCCATCGGCAGTGGTGGCTCCGGGGCGACCGCGGCCGCGTCCGCGTGGAGATCCTGCTGACGCCGCAGCTGCCGCCGAAGGTCCAGACGCTGACGCTCACCTCCGTGCCGGAGCCGCCGCCGGCGCTCCAGGCGGCCGCGGAGCGGATCGCGGCCGCGCTCGCGGTCGCCGATGGCGCGGCCCCGTCGTGGCCGGCCGAGCTGGCGATCTCGCAGACGCTGGATCCGGCGGTCCTCGCCCGGTCGCTGCGCGCGGCCGAGGCGCGATTCGGCAAGCTCCGGCTCGGACCCGCCATTGCCGGCGACGGCGTGCGGGCCGCGACGTTCCGCCTCGAGTGCCACCGCGGCCAGCTCGAGCTCGTGCTCGAGCGAGACCCGGATACGGGTGGCCTGACCAAGGTCCGCCTCAAGCCGGCGCGACTCGCGGCGGCCGACTTCGACTAGCCCGGACGCAGCTGGCTCGCTCCGGACGCCGAGCGGCGCGCTCCCATTGCGACTGGCGTGCGCCACGCCGCCACGCGGCGACGCGGCGGCGCTCGCTGCCCTCCGGTCAGCCCTCCGCCTCGCGGCCGACCTCGGCCAGCCATGACGCCGCGCCGAGCACGAGCGGGACCAGGCCGGCCAGCACGAACCACACCCCGAACGCCAGGCCGAGGCTCGCGAACCCGACGCCCACGCCGACCCACAGCGGGGCGAAGCTCCGCAGCGGCACGCGGCCGCCCTCGTCCTCGAATGGCGCGGACGGCTCGCCCGAGCCCTCGCCGTCCTGGGGCGCCCGGGTGGCCCGCCGCGCGGCCCGTCCCAGGATCACGAATGCGGCGCCGGTCGCCACGCCGAAGCCCGCCAGCAGGACCGTGCCGACGATCTCGTAGCTGACGAACCAGTAGACGCCCGCGAGGACGAGCCCGAACACGCCGCTTCGGCCGAAGAAGACCGCCTCCTCCGGCATCAGGCGGGCCCTGCTTCGGGGTTCGACCGGCCGGGAGCGCGCACGGCGCCGCCACGGGTTTCGCCGTCACCGCGCTCGCGAGGTTCGCCACCGCGCTCGGCCGCGAGCCGAGCGTCGAAGACCGGCCGCTCGGACCGGATCGGCGGCAGCCAGTCGAAGTTGTGGCGCTTGGGCGGCGAGTCGGCCGCCCACTCGAGCGAGTTCCCGCCCCACGGATCGGGCTCCGCCGTGGGCGCCTGCCGCAGCGCGATGACCACGGCCGCCAGGAACGGCAGCATGCCGAGGCCGAGGACCACGGCCCCCAGCGTCGAGACGAGGTTGAGCTCGGTCCAGCCGGCCGTCGGTGCGTAGTCGGCGACGCGGCGGGGCATCCCGAGCACGCCGAGCTCGTACTGCGGCACGAACGTCAGGGCGAAGCCGATCACCCAGGAGGCCCAATGGAGGCGCCCCAGGCGCTCGTCCAGGAATCGTCCCGTGATCTTGGGGAACCAGAAGTACACGCCCGCAAACCCCGCGAACACCGTCCCGCCGATCAGGACGTTGTGCAGGTGGGCGACGACGAAGTAGGTGTCCTGGGCTTGGAAGTCGATCGGTGGCGAGGCCACCATGACGCCGGTGATCCCGCCGATCGTGAAGACGTAGATGAGGCCGATGCACCACAGCATCGGTACGGTCAGGCGGATCGAGCCGCGCCACATCGTGGCGATCCAGTTGAAGATCTTGATGCCCGTCGGGACGGCGATGAACAGCGACAGCAGCGAGAAGAACGGCAGGAACACGACCCCCGTCGTGAACATGTGGTGGGCCCACACGCCCATCGACAGCCCGGCGATCGCGACCAGCGAGAAGATCATCGCCCGGTAGCCGAACAGCGGCTTGCGCGAGAAGACCGGCACGACCTCGCTGACGATGCCGAAGTACGGCAGCACCACGATGTAGACCTCGGGGTGGCCGAAGAACCAGAACAGGTGCTGCCACAGGATCGCGTCGCCGCCGCGCGCCGGATCGAAGAACGCACCGCCGAGGTGGCGGTCGATGAACAGCATCGCGCCCGCGGCCGTGACCGACGGGAAGGCCACGAGGATGAGGACCGCCGTCACGAGCATCGACCAGGTGAAGAGCGGCAGCCGGAACATCGTCATGCCCGGCGCCCGCCGGGCGTAGATCGTCACGATGAAGTTCAGGGAGCCGAGGATCCCCGAGAAGCCAACCAGCACGACGCCGGCGATCCACAGGTCCATGCCGGGCGCCGGTGCGTACGGCAGCTCCGAGAGCGGCGCGTAGGCGGTCCAGCCGACGGCCGCCGCGCCCGAGCTCGTCAGGAAGCCCGAAACGATGATCAGGCCGCCGAACAGGAACAGCCAGTACGACAGGGCATTGAGCCGCGGGAAGGCCATGTCCGCCGCGCCGACCTGGAGTGGCACCAGGTAGTTCGCGAACCCGATCGCCAGCGGTCCGGCGAAGAACAGCATCATCAGGGTCCCGTGGATCGTGAACAGCTGGGCGTAGGTGTTCGGGTCCACCAGCTGCAGCCCGGGCTGGGCCAGCTCGGTCCGGATGCCCTCGGCCATGAGCCCGGCCAGGACCATGAACCCGAAGGCCGTGACGATGTAGAGGACCCCGATCCGCTTGTGGTCGGTGGCGCTCAGCCAGGCGATCACGGGGAGGGCGCGCCTTCGCCGGCCAGGTGGCCGGTCGCCAGCCACGCGTCGAACGTCGAGCCGGACACCGCGACGATCGTGAACGGCATCGCGTCATGCCCGATCCCGCAGTACTCGGCGCACGCGCCCGGGTAGGTGCCGGCATTCGGGACGTCGATCTCGAAGCTGGTCGGCCGGCCCGGGATCGCGTCCTTCTTGAACAGGAACGCCGGCACGAAGAAGGCGTGGTTCACGTCGGCCGACGAAAGGCTGATCTGGATCCGGCGATCCGTCGGGACCACGATCGCCACCGAGCCGCCGGTCAGGCTGGAGACCGTCCTGCCGTTCGATGGGTAGGTCACCTGCCAGCCCCACCGGAAGGCCGTGACGTCGAGCTGGACCGCGCTCGGGTCGTTGGCATCGACGACCTGCAGCGAGCCCAGCGTCAGCGCGAACAGGCCGAGGACCGCGACCAGCGGCGTGAGGGTCCAGATCGCCTCGATCGGGACGTTGCCGCGGACCTGCGTCGGGAGCTCGTCGCCGCGGCGGCGGTAGCGGATCAGGGCCCAGGTCGCGAGGCCCCAGACGATGGCCGTGACGACGACGCCGCCGGCGATGAACACCTGGTACAGGCTCGCGATCGAGGCGCCCTGGGTCGAGGCCGGCTGCGGCAGGCAGCCCGCGAGGAGGACGGCGAGCGCGCCGGCGGCGCCGGCGGCGACGGCCACCCGCCGACGCGCCCCGCGGTGGATCCGTGGGCGGAGTCCAGCCGTCATGCCGGCGCGTCAGGCCCGGCGGCCTGCTCCTCGAAGCCGCCGCTCGAGGTGCGCACGAGCCGCACGGCGGGCGCCGATGGCGATCCGCCGCGCCGGCGCAGGTCCCGGCACAGCGCGAACACGAGCAGCCAGGTCAGGACCGGCATCGCCACAACGAGGATCCGCAGGATGGTGGTCACGGATTCCACGGGGACGTCGAGCAGGACCGCCAGGACGTCGTTGGCGCCGGCGAACGTCAGCAGCAGGAACAGGACGACGCCGGCGGCGCCGGTCGCCGTCCGGATCGGCGCCTGCCACGGCGCGTCCAGCAGGTGATGCTCGGCATGGTCGCCCGTGATCCGGGCCTCGAGGAACGGCCAGACGAGCACGAGCCCGAACAGCAGTCCCGGCAAGAGGACCCCCGGGATGAACGGCTCGGGGATGGTCACCCCCAGGATGGTCGGCTCGAACGACGGACCGAGCCGCAGTGCGCCCTCGAGCCAGCCCACGTACCAGTCGGGCTGGGCCGGCACCGTCGCCACATAGGGGACGTAGGGCCCGTAGTCCCAGACCGGGTTGATCTCGACGAGCCCGGCGACGAGGACGATGACCGCGGCGGTCAGGAAGAACAGCCCGGTCGATCGGAACACCTGGCCGGGCCAGAATCGCAGCCCGATGACGTTGCGCTCGGTCTCGCGTGGCCCGCGGTACTGGGTGTGGCCCTGGAGCCACACGATCAGCACGTGCAGCCCGGCGCCGGCCAGCAACGCGGCGGGCAGCAGCAGGATGTGGATGACGAACAGCCGGCCCAGGACGTCCTGGCTGGGGAAGTCGCCCCCGAACAGCAGCGATCCGACCCATGGTCCGATGAACGGGATCGAGATGGCCGCCGAGTAGATGATCCGGAGGCCGGTGCCGGACAGCAGGTCGTCCGGCAGCGAGTAGCCCGTGATCCCCTCGCCGAGTGCCAGCAGCAGCAGCGTCGCCCCGATCAGCCAGTTGATCTCGCGCGGCCGCCGGAACGCGCCCGTGAAGAAGATCCGGACGAGGTGGGCGCTGATCGCTCCGAGGAAGAGCAGCGCGGCCCAGTGGTGGACCTGGCGCATGAGGAGGCCGGCGCGGACCTCGAACGACAGCCGCATGACCGAGTCGAACGCAGCCGAGACGCTCGCGCCGTCGAGCGGCTGGAACGGCCCGGCGTAGGTCGTCGTGCGCGCGTCCGCCGTATAGAAGAAGGTCAGGAAGACCCCGGTCGCGACGAGCACGACCAGGCAGAACAGCGCGATCTCGCCGATGAGGAAGGTCCAGTCGTCCGGGAAGACCTTGGCCGTTGCGGCCCGCATGACGCCGCCGATGCCGGTCCGGCTGTCGAACCAGCCGGCCAGCCGCTCGAGCTCGGTCGGCCGATCGGGCGATCGTGCGGGCCCGCGTCGGTCCTCAGCCATGCTGGGTCAGGTTCCAGACGCTCGGTCCGACCGGCTCGGGAAAGTCGTCGAGCGCCACGATCGTGCCGTCGGGCTGCAGCTGGATCGGAAGCTGCGGGAGGGGTCGCGCGGCGGGTCCGAAGACGGGCTTTGCGCCATCGAGGACGTCGAACGTCGATTGGTGGCAGGGGCACAGCAGGCGGTGCTCCTCGGCGCGATATAGGCCGACGGGACAGCCGGCGTGGGTGCACAGCTTCGAGTAGGCCACGTAGCCCTGCGGCGCCCAGGCGGCCCGATCGGCCGGCAGCCGCAGCAGCCCGGGATCGACCCGGACCACGACCGTCTGCCCGATGGCCGAGCCCACGGCGCCGTCGGGGAACACCGTCGCGACGCCGTCGACGGGCAGGTCCTGCGCCTTGAGCGGCTGGCCATCGAGGCCGACGAGCCGGACACCGGCGCGGTAGCCCGTCGGGCGGTTCGGGCCGGATGGCGCGGGACCGAGGGACAGCACCGGCACGGCCAGGCCCGCCCCGAGCGCCGCGAATGCCCCGCCGAGCGTCCGAACGAGCAACGTCCGCCGGGTGATTGCCCGCGTGGCCGCCTCCGCCTCGGGCGGGTCCGGCTGGGGCGGGGTCGCGAGCGGGTGGCGCTCCGCGACCACGAGCTCGTCGGGCAGGAGGTGGTGGGCCCACAGCACGATCCCCAGCCCGATGCCGCCGAGCGCGGCCGCGAGCAGGATCGCCTCCAGCTGGGTCTGGCCACCGGCCGCATACAGCACCAGCAGCGCAATGCCCGCCAGGCTCGCCAGCCCGAACAGCGCGGCGACCAGCCGCTCGGCCCGCCGCTCGTTCATCGCTCGGCCCGATGCCGGGCCTGGCGAACGCCGATGAATCGTGCGACGACGAGCAGTGCGAGGAGCCCGAGCCCGGCGATGAAGCCTTCGGTCACGGGCCCCAGCGTCGGGCCCGTCACGCCACCCGGGTGGGGGCTGTTGCGCAGGCTGACCGCATAGGCGGCGAGGTCGCGGAGCTGGTCGGGCGTGAACGAGAACCGGGGCATCGGGCCGGGACCGGTGATGACGGCCTCGCCGACGGTCTGCGGGTCGGCCTGGCCCAGGCCCGGCGCCACGAACCCGCCACCCACCGATCCGCCACCGCCCGCCGGCCCGTGGCACGCGGCGCAGTTCGCGACATAGAGGGACCGGCCGTTGGCGACGTCCGCGCCCTCGATCTGGACGTCCGGGATGCCGGGTCCCTGGCCGAACGCCGCGACATAGCCCACCAGCGCCGCGCGGTCGGCATCGTCGAAGGCCGGCTGGCCGCGCTGCATCTGCTGGCCCGGTGCCGAGAGCGGCATCCGTCCGGTCCGGAGGACGAAGTCGACGAGAGCCGCGCCGGCGTCCTGGATGTTCGGGCCGTACAGCGTCCCGGCGCCCTGGTCGCCGTGGCAGGAGGCGCAGCTGTGGAGGTACATCGCCGCGGCCGCAGCCGAGCCCTGACTGACCGTGTTGGAGGCGCCCGCGTCGCCGGCGGGCGGGGCCTGGCCGAAGGCCAGCGGCGCGGCGAGGATCGCGCCGAGCCCGATGATGGCAACGAGCGCCGCGAGGCCGCCCGCGGCCCGGATCAGGCCGCCCGGCTTGCGATGCGAAGGACGTCGAGCGCGTCCGCTTACCATCGAGCTCCGATCACGCACGGAACCCTGCCCGCCCGGCGACTCCATCGTACGACCGCAGGTCACGGGGCGGGTTCTTGCGGGAGCAGCCGAGGGCAGCGACCATGCTGGACGCGAGCGGATGACCGCGGAGTGAGCCTCCACCTGGCCCTCGCCGTCGTCGCCGGGGTCCTGGCCGCGCTCGTCGGCGGGCTGGCGATCGTGGGCCGGCTGCGGGGCGCGATGCCGCGGTTCGCCATCGACCGCACCGTCCTCGCGGCGGAGGCGGTCATCGGCCTCGCGGCGGCCAGCGGCCTCGTGCAGCTCGCCACTGGCAGCGGCCCGCACGATGGCCTGCACCTCATCTATGCCGCCGTGGCGCTGCTGGCCCTGCCGGTGGGACGCGCCTGGCGAGGCCTCGTGCGGGGTCCGCGGACCGTTCCCCTCGTGATCGCCGCGGCCGTGCTCCTGGGCGTGCTGGTTCGCCTCGCCCAGACCGGCTGACCAGCACCGGGCCGGTGATACGCTCCTGACGTTCCAGGACGCTGCCTGGCCGCGAAGCCGGTGGAATTCCGGCACAGTCCCGCTACGGTGACCGTCGCCTCGCGACGGAAGTCCGGTCGCCGACCTGGCAGCGATGCTCGACCTTCGAGAGAAAGGGTAGGCACCGCATGCATCGCACCGGCTGAGCAGCCGTCTCCCCTCGTCCCATCGGGCGACGCCACGTCCGCGTCGCCCTCGCCCGGACCCGATCCACCTGGAGACCCCATGGCTGCTCGACGATTCCGTCCCTTGCGCGCGCCCGCGCTCGCCCTGGCGGCGACCTTGGCCATCCTCCTCGGCGCCTGCAACGGCGCCGCCCAGTCGCCGTCGCCCGTTCCCGACCTGACGGCTGCACCAACCTCGGCGCCAACGCTGGCGCCCAGCGCCTCACCGGCCTTCCCGACCTCCATCACCGATGACGAGGGCACGACCGTCGCCCTCGCCGCCGAGCCCCAGAAGATCGTCTCGCTCACGCCCGCGACCACGGAGACGCTGTTCGCCCTCGGCGCCGGGCCGCGGCTCGTCGGCCGCACGGACTCGGATGACTACCCACCGGAAGCCGCATCGGTCCAGGTCGTCGTCAAGCTCGGCAAGGTCGACGTCGAGCAGGTGGTCGGGCTCAGCCCCGATCTCGTGCTCGCCGGCGGCGACGGCTTCACGCCGCCCGACGTCGTGGCGCAGCTCCGCTCGCTCCACATCCCGGTGGTCGTGGTCTACGCCAAGGACACGGCGGGCGTGTTCAGCGACATCCGGCTGATCGGCCAGGCCTCGGGCGAGGCCGACCCGGCAAATGCCATGGCCGATGCGATGGCCAGCGAGTTCGATGCCGTCAAGGCGGTCACGGCCGGAGCGGCCCATCCGCGGGTCTTCTACGAGATCGATGCGACCTCGACGATCTACACCGCCGCCGACCAGTCGTTCCTGGCCCAGATGATCCAGGACGCCGGCGGCGAGCCGGTGACGACCGGCAGCACGACGGCCTACGACATCCCGCTGGAGCAGCTCGTGGCCGCCAACCCGGCGATCATCCTGCTGGGTGACGCCGCCTACGGCACCACCGCGGACCAGGTCAAGGGCCGTTCCGGCTGGGGCACGATCGCCGCGGTCCAGACCGGCGCCATCTATCCCGTCGACGACACGGTCATCACGCGGCCCGGACCGCGGCTCGTCGAGGGCCTGCTCGACCTCGTCCGGGCGATCCATCCCGAGCTGAACGTCCCCGGCGAGTCCGGGGCGCCACTCGGGAGCCCCGCCGCCAGTCCCGCGGCCAGCTGACATGACGGGCTCGGCCGCGGCCGCTCCGGTGGCACGCCCGCGGCGCGCCGCCCACGGCCGCGGCCGGCTCGGGCCCGTGGGGCTGGGCCTCCTGGGCATCGCCGCGCTCGTGGCCGCCGTCGTCGCGGGCGTCGCGGCCGGCACCGTGGCCGTCGCCCCGGGCGACACGCTCGCGATCCTGCTCCACCGCGTGTTCGGGATCGGCGCCGTCACGTGGTCGCCCGCGACCGAAGCGATCGTCATGGACCTGCGGCTGCCGCGGGTCCTGACGGCGCTGACCGTGGGCGTCGGGCTGTCGGTCGCGGGCGTGACCTTCCAGGGCCTGTTGCGCAACCCACTGGCCGACCCGTACGTGCTCGGGACGGCCTCGGGCGCCGCGCTCGGTGCAGCGATCGCGGTCATCCTGCCCGTCCGCACGGCGATCCTCGAGTTCGGGCTGCTCAACGTGCTGGCGTTCGTGGGCGCCCTGGTCGCGGTGTTCGTCGTCTATCGACTGTCGCGCGTCGGCTCGGGTCCGACCACCAGTCTCCTCCTGACCGGCTATGCCGTGGGATCGCTGCTCGCGGCGGGCCTGGCCATGGCGATGTACCTCTCGGGCGCCGGCCTGCGCCAGATCTTCAGCTACCTCCTGGGCGGCTTCGATGCCTCGTCGTGGGGCCGCCTCGCGGGCGCCCTGCCGCTGGTCGCGATCGCCGCGGTCCTGATCGGCCTGCGGGCCCGCTCGCTCAATGGCCTCCTCCTCGGCGAGGACGCGGCGACGCACCTGGGCGTCGACGTCCGGCGGGAGCGGGCGGTCCTGCTGGGCCTGGCGTCGCTCGCGACGGCCGCCGCCGTGGCCGTCTCCGGGCTGGTCGGATTCGTCGGCCTCGTCGCGCCGCACATCGTGCGTCTCGTCGTGGGACCCAATGCCCGGCTGGTCCTGCCGCTGAGCGCGCTCCTCGGTGCGACGTTCATGGTCGCCGCCGACCTCCTGGCGAGGCTCCTCGGTGACATCCCGGTCGGGGTCGTGACCGCGATCATCGGCGCGCCGTTCTTCCTCGGCCTGCTGCGCAGCACGGCGCGAGGCTACGAGCTGTGACCGGTGCCGGGCCCGGCGGTGCCGGCCGATGACGGCGCGGATCGCGCTCGACGGCGTCACGGCCGCCTACCGCGGCCGGCCGGTCCTGCGAGACCTCTCGCTCCGGATCGAGCCGGGCGAACGCCTCGCGATCATCGGCCCGAACGGCGCCGGCAAGTCGACCCTGCTGCGGGCCATCGCCGGCGTCCTGGATCCGGTCGCCGGCCGGATCGAGCTCGACGGGCAGCCCGTCCAGCAGCTCGACCGCCTGGCGGTCGCCCGCCGGATCGCCGTCGTGCCGCAGCTCCCGGCGCTGCCGTTCGCGACCACGGTGGAGCAGGTCGTCGCCCTGGGCCGGCTGCCGCACGAGCACCCGATCAGGGGCATGCGCCCAGCCGATCGTGCCGCCGTGGCCGAGGCCATCGAGCGGGTCGGGGTCGGGCACCTGCTGGGCCGCGACGCCCGGGAGCTGTCCCTCGGCGAGCGGCAGCTGGTCGTCGTGGCCATGACCATCGCCCAGGCCGCGCCGATCCTCCTGCTGGACGAGCCCACGGTCCACCTCGACCTGCGCCACCAGGTGGACGTCATGGAGCTGCTGGCGGACCTCAACGCGCGCGACGGCACGACGGTCGTCGCGGTCCTCCACGACCTCCGCCTGGCCAGCCACTTCATGCCTCGGCTGGTCCTGCTCGACGGCGGGCGGATCGTGGCCGATGGCCCGCCACGCGCGGTCCTCTCGGCGGACAACGTTCGCGAGGTCTTCGGGGTCGATCCGGCCCTGCTGGCCGAGCCGACGATCGCTTGACTGCGCAGGGCGCGGCCTCGCGCCCGCGGCCTTGGCGGCTCGACCCGGGCGCGGAACGACAGGGACACGGCCCGCGGCGCGGACCGTGTCCCCTTGTGCGACGTCGAGGCGGAGCTACTGGATGGGCGCTGGGTCACCCAGGACCGGGCACCGGAAGTCGGCGGTGGGATTGCGGGTGAGGCTCAGCTGCCCGGCGTTCGCCAGGGCCTCGAGCTGGTCCCAGCTGGTCACGAGGGTCGAGGCATCGCCCGAGGTCCACGTGGCCTGGTAGACCGCCCAGCGACCACCGTGGCTGTCGCCCGCATCGCCGGGTCCGAACTCGGCGACGCCGAGCTGGCTGGCGTTCGTGGAGTTTGAGAACTTGGCGAACGGATCGGTGCCGCTGCCATCGGGGATGTGGGCCGGGTTGCCGAAGACGCGGAAGACCTCGTCGTGGGCGTAGACCGCGCCGAACGGCTGGCCGACGGCCGCGGCGGGCGCCGCGAAGGCGGCGAGGGCCGCCACGACGGTGGCGGCGATGAGCACGAGACGCTTCATGGATCCTCCGGACGCTGCTGCTCGGCGAGTGCCGATGTCCCGGAGGATCGATCGCGGCGATGTCAGTCCCGCGACCGCCGCATGACGCGTCGGTGACTCAGCCCGCGGCGGGCGGCAGGCTGAACCAGAAGGTCGTCTCGCCCGCGTCGGACGTCGCGCCGACGCGGCCGCCGCTGGCCTCGACGATGCGCTTGACGATGGCCAGGCCGATGCCGGCGCCGCCGGCGTCACGGGTCCGCGACTTCTCGACGCGGTAGAACCGCTCCCAGACCCGCGGCAGGTCGGTCGAGGGGATCCCGGGGCCGCTGTTGGTGATCCGGACGCGGACGTCGCCGCCGGAGACCTCGTCGACGGTCGCGCGCACCGCGCCGCCCTCGGGCGTGTAGCGCAGGGCGTTCTGGAGCAGGTTCGCGAGGACCTGGGCGACCTCGTCGGCGCGGGCCACGGCGAGCGCCGGCTCGTCGGCGACGACCGCGAGGCTGATGGAGCGGCGGGCGAAGCCCGGTGCCGCGAGCTCGGCCGACACGCGGACCGACGCGGCGAGGTCGATCGGTCCCGGCGCGGCGAGCCCGCTGTCCGAGCCGACGAGGAGATCGAGGGACGCGGCCAGGCGGGTCAGCCGATCGACCTCCTCGCGGAGCGAGTCGAAGGTCGCAGGATCGGGTGGCAGGACGCCGTCGCGAAGCGCCTCGAGGTAGCCCTGCAGGTTCGTGAGCGGGGTCCGCAGCTCGTGCGAGGCGTTGACGATGAACTCCCGCCGGATGTCCTCCTGCTCGGCCAGCCGCCCGACCAGCATGTTGTACGCGGCGGCCAGCTCGCGGAGCTCCCGCGGGCCGTCCTCGGGCACGCGGGTCTCGAGGTCACCGGCGGCGGTCCGCCCGGCGACCCGGGCGAGGGATTCGATGGGGGCGGCGATCCGCCGGGCGAGCAGGATGGCCGCGACCACGCCCGCCACCGCGCCGGCGATCGCGGCGACCCAGAGCACGATCGTCACGCTCCGGTCGAACATCTCGCGAGCATGCGTGGCCGAGTCGCCGGCGGCCGTCATGAGCGTCGCGAAGGCGTCGCTGCCGACCTGCATGACGCCGATCGCCACGATCCCCAGGACCAGGCCCGCGACGAGCAGCGCGGCAAGGGCGATCCGGATCGCGATTCGATCGAGGCCCATGGGTGTCGCTAGCGCTCGACCGGCGAAGCGGCCCGGTAGCCGACGCCGCGCACCGTCGCGACGTACCGCGGCTGGCCCGGATCGTCACCGAGCTTCTCGCGCAGGCGCTTGACGTAGACGTCCACCGCCCGATCGAAGGCATCGCTCTGGCCGACGCCATGGATCGCGTCGAGCAGCTGGTCGCGTGTCATCGTGCGGCCCTCGGCCGCCATGAGGGCACCCAGCAGGCGCCGCTCGAGCGCGCTGAGCTCCACCTCGCTGCCGCCGACCGTGACCCGGTCGCGCGCCGAGTCGAGCACGAGGTCGGCCATCCGCAGCGGCCGGCTCGTGCCGCGCGCCGCCTCGGCGCGCCGGAGGATCGCCCTGACCCGGACGACGAGCTCCGCCGGTGAGAACGGCTTCGGCAGGTAGTCATCGGCGCCCTCGGACAGGCCCACGATACGGTCGCCCGTCGAGCTGCGGGCCGACAGCACCAGGATCGGCGTGTCGCCCAGCTCGCGCGACTCGCGGATGACCGACAGGCCGTCGATGCCCGGCAGCATGAGGTCCAGCACGACCAGCCTGGGCCGCAACTCCTCGATCGCCCGCAGGGCGGCATCGCCGTCGGCGGCGGTCACGACCCTGAACCGCTCGCGCTCGAGGTACATCTTCACGAGCGCCACGATCTTGGGATCGTCGTCGACCACGAGGATCGGGGCATCGAGGGCGGCCATCGTCGCGATCATCCGACGCCGCAGCGTGGCCGACAACCGTGTCGGCCCGATGACGGGCGACACGAGACAGGATCAGTGGGCGTCGAGCCGCTCCAGCACCGGGGCCATCGCATCGAGCGCCGCGATGGTCGGCGGCCACGGCACGATCTCGAGGTGGTCGAAGCCGCCGGCACGGAACGCCATGAGGGCGTCGGCGATCTCGGTTGCCGAACCCCGGATCGGGACGCCGAGGACGTCCGCCGCACCGGTGACCGACGTTGGTTCCACCACGATGCCGGCCGACCGCCCGATGGTCGCCGGATCGCGCCCGACCTCGGCGCAGGCCGCTTCGAGCGCGGCGAGCCGCGGTCCGAACTCCGTGAGGTCGCTCCGTTCCTCGACGAACCAGCTCCAGATGTCGGCGTGGCTCGCCGCCAGCCGGAGCATCCGCGGTCCCTTCGCCCCGATCATGATCGGGATCCTGCCCGGGCGCGGCCCAACCGGCCGATGCTCGAGGTCGCGGGCAGCGTGGAACGTCCCCTCGAAGTCGGCTCGACCGTCGCGCAGCAGCGGCAGGATGATCTGGAGCGCCTCCTCGAATCGCCCAACGGTCCGATCCTCGGGCAGGCCGAAGGCATGGCCCTGACGACCGGCGTGGCCGGCGCCGAGGCCGAACACGAACCGGCCACCGCTGATCTCGTCGAGCGTCTCGACCGCCTTGGCGGTGATCCCCGGGTTGCGGTGGAGCGCCGACAGGATCCAGGTGCCGACCTTGATCCGCGACGTGGCCGCCGCGACCGCACCGGTCATGGCGACGCATTCCCACCAGCCCTGGGCGCGGCCGCCCTCCGGCCGCCACAGCAATTCGTCGGCGGTCCAGACGGTGTCGAACCCGAGCTCCTCCGCCCGGAGCGCCAGGGCCCGGATGTCAGACCAGCGGATGGTCACGCCGTCGACGAACGAATCGCCCATCGGCAGGACGAGGCCGATCTCAACCGAGCGCATCACCGCCTCCGGAGCTTGTCGAGAGCCGTCGCCGCCGTCCCGGCGGGCGGTCATTCAGCGCTGTAGCGCTCTTCCTTCCAGGGGTCGGCGTCGTTGTTGTAGCCGTAGCGCTCCCAGAAGCCGAGCTGGTCGTGATCCAGGAACTCGAGGCCCCGCAGCCACTTCGAGGACTTCCAGAAGTAGCGCTTCGGGACGAACAAGCGGAGCGGGTAGCCGTGCTCCGGCTCGAGCGGCTGGCCGTCGAACGTGTCGGCCAGCAGGACGTCGTCATCGTCCAGGATCGAGAGCGGCAGGTTCGCGGTGTAGCCCTGCTCGGCGTGGGACACGACGTGGGTCGCGGTCGGCCGGACCTGGGCGAGCTTGAGGACCTCCTGGATCGGGACGCCCTCCCAGTCGGTGTCGAGCTTGGTCCAGCGGGTCACGCAATGGATGTCGGTGTGGACCGTCTTGCGCGGCAGCTCCTTGAACTGCGCCCAGGTCAGGCTGAACGGGTTGTCGACCTCGCCCCAGATCTTGAAGTCCCACTTCGCCAGGTCGACGGACGGCACCGAGCCGTAGTGGAGGACCGGGAACTTCTCCGTCCGGTACTGGCCCGGCGGGATCCGGGCGGCGACCGAGGGATCCTGCTCGCGGTTGCCGAAGAGGCGCTCGAACATCGGGGCTCCTGGGCGGTGGGGCCTGGCAATGGCCGGGCTGGCGTCGATGGGCTGCGGCTAATGGTGTTCGGCGTTCGACCGATGTCAACCGATGACCCGCGGGTCAGCCGACGTGGACCTCGGCCGTGTCCGGCATCCGCGTGGCTTCGATCCCCGCGCCGGCAGCGAGGTCGGCGAAGACCGCCGCGTCGCGCAGCGCGCAACCGGCGTGGTCGTTGTTGAAGTAGGCGAAGAGCTCCGCATCCGGCTCGAGGCCGGCGCCGGCGATGCGGTCGACCCACGCCGCCAGGGCCGCCGCGCCGTAGCACGATGCCGGCCCGGCCCGGCCACCGTGGAACCGGATGTAGCCCCACGCGGTCGTCGTGACCCACAGCGGGGTGACGGGCCGGCGCCGATCGGCCCAGCACAGGGCCGCACCGGCTTCCTCGAGCACGTGGCGGACCGCCTCGCCGCGCTCGCCGTCGAACCACGATCGGTGGCGCGGCTCGACCGTCACCCGGACGCCGGCCGGGAAGGCGGCGAGCGTCACGGCGAGCCGGTCGATCGTGTCTGGGTCGGCCTCGAGGTCCGGCGGCAGCTGGACCAGGATCGGGCCGAGGTGCGGTCCGAGGCGGCTGGCGCCCTCGAGCAGGTACGTCACCGGTTCCTCGGGCTCGCGTAGCCGCTTGACGTGGGTCAGGAAGCGGCTGGCCTTGACCGCGAACAGGAAGTCGTCGGGCGCGCGTCGGGCCCAGCCATCGAAGACCTCGGCCCGCGGCTGCCGATAGAACGTGACGTTGAGCTCGACCGTGTCGAACGACTCGGCGTAGCGATCGAGCCACCGGCCGGTCGGCAGGCCGCGCGGGTAGAACCGCTCACGCCAGTGCCGGTACTGCCAGCCCGAGGTCCCGATGCGGAGTCGCATCGGGCAACGATGTGCCGGAGGGTGAATCGTCGAGCCCCCGGCCGATGGCCGGGGGCTCGAAGGATGCGTGTCAGGTTGCGCTGAACCGGCTACGACGAGGCGGGTGCCCCGCTGCCGCCGGAGACGAGCCCGACGGACACGAGCCACGCTCGGGCCACGTCGCTGAGGCTCTTCTTGTCGACCGAGACCTCCTTGTACAGCTCGGCCATCGTCGCGGTGTCGATCTTCGCCGACACGTTGTCGAGGAGCGTCTGGAAGGCGGTCTTGTCGACCTTGGCCAGGTAGTCGTTCCGGACGACCGGTGCGATCGCGTCGGCCGGCTGCGTGGTCTTGTCGTCCTCGAGCCGGACCCAGCCGTTGGTGATGATCTCGGGCCCCGTCGAGCAGAGCTCGGCGACGTCCACGGTCTTGTTCATCAACGCGCTGTCCATCGCGGACGAGCAGGCATCGAGCAGGGTCACCTGGAGGGTCGACGTGTCGATGCCATAGGCACTCTTGAGGGCGGCGGCGCAGACCGGGTTCGTGGGGCAGTCGGTCGCGAGGCCCCACTTGAGCTGGGACGCCACGGCCGTGAGGTCGCTCCACTTGGC
Source organism: Candidatus Limnocylindrales bacterium (assembly GCA_036493155.1). Taxonomy (GTDB): domain Bacteria; phylum Chloroflexota; class Limnocylindria; order Limnocylindrales; family CSP1-4; genus UBA5189. The sequence goes on from DASXQE010000028.1 coordinate 21,342, forward strand.
CAGGTGGTACTGGTCCGCCGTGTCCTTGCGGACGACGAGGGCGTTGGTGTCCTGGCCCGGCGTGTAGCCGAGGACCGTGATCCCGCCACCCTGGCTGGCCAGCTTGGCCTGCAGGTCGGTCTGGTTCTTCTTGGGATCGTTCGACGGTGTCCCGCCGAGCTTGGCCAGGCCGCTGCCGATGTACTCCGGCTTCAGGTCGATCTGGCCGCTGAACAGGGCCGCGTTCGTCACGTCCCGGGTGCCGAGGCCGATTCCGGCTCGGTCGACGGTGTAGCCGTTGGCCTCGAGGACCTGGGCGTAGACCTCCGCGACGACGCGGGCTTCATCGAATCCGTCGGACCCGATCTTGATCGTGGGCTTGCTGCCCCCTCCCGTCGAGCAGGCGCTCAGCAGCACCAGCGTCGACGCCCCAAGGGCAAGCATGCGGGACAACCGCATGGGTCACATTCCTCCTACTGCGTCCGGGCATCTGCCCGGCGTCGGGCTCGCGGACTATACCGGCGAATGCCGATACGCGGTTCAGACGACGCCGGATCAGCGCCGGGCCCAGGGAGCCTCGGGGGGTGCCTCCAACCGGAAGCTGGATGCGGGCCCGGGCGGCGGGTCAGGCCGGGCGGGAGGCGGCCAGGAGCCGCAACCCGGGGGACGTCAGGGCCCGCTGCGCGATCGCGAGGAGCGTCTCGACCGCGGCGAACACCAGGCCGACCAGGATCACCCCGGCCCACATCATCGGGTAGTTGAGCTGGGCGTAGCCCTCGACGAGGTAGCGGCCCAGGCCCGGTCCTCCGAAGATCGCCGCCAGCGTCGCCGTGGCGACGATCTGCGACGCGGCAGATCGCACGCCCGCCAGGATCACCGGGATCGCAATCGGGAGCTCGATCCGCCACAGGACCTGCCAGCCGCGCATCCCCGACGCGCGACCGGCCTCGACGGTCTCGGGGTCGACGCCGGCGACGCCGGCGTAGGCGTTGACCAGGAGGGGCGGGATCCCGAGGATCACCAGCCCCACGATCGCGGGCCAGACCTTGAACCCGGCATCGGCATCGATGGCCGCGGTGATGGGCACGACGATCGCCATGACCGCCAGGGTCGGCAGGGACCGGCCGAGATTCGCGAGGTTGACGGCGATGCTCGCGCCCCGGCCCGTGTGTCCGACCCACAGCCCGATCGTCAGGCCGATGACCGCGGCAATCAGCAGCGCAATCGCGGCGAGCCCGAGCTGCTCCTCCACCCGGACCGGAACGCCCGCGTTGCCGCGCCAGTGGGCCGGGTCCGTGAACCACGCGACGATGCCGCCGATCAGGCCCACGGCGTGGCCCGCCGCTGGATCCGAACCAGGACGAGGTCGACGACGATCGCCAGGACGATCGAGCCGACCGCCCCGACCACGATCTCGGTCGGGAAGAAGTGGCGGATGCCCTCGAAGATGAAGAAGCCGAACCCGCCGAACTTGTCCCCCAGGACCGCGGTGATCGTCACCAGGCCGATCGTGGACACCGTCGCGAGCCGAATGCCCGCGACGATGAGTGGCGTCGCGAGTGGCACCTCGATCCGACGGAACCGCGCCGCGCTCGCATAGCCGCTGCCCTCGGCCGCCTCGATGACGTCGCGTGGCACGGCGTCGAACCCCGCCACGATGTTGCGCACGAAGATGAGGAGGCTGTACAGGATCAGCGGCACGACCGCGGTCAGGTCGGACAGGCCCGTGACCGGCACGAAGAACGGGA
>DASXQE010000029.1:0-1657 GCA_036493155.1 Candidatus Limnocylindrales bacterium
GCCGTCCTCGATGCCGCGGCGTCGCCCGGCGCGCAGGTCGCGGTGCTGCACGGCACGGCAGACGGTGGCGCTGCGTCATCGAGCGGCCTCGCCGCGGTGGACCCTTCGGGCCGCTTGGTCGTCGCGGTGCGCGAGCTGTCCCAGACCAGCGGCGCGCAGGTCTACGAGGCCTGGCTGATCGGCGCGGACGGCAAGCCCGTGCCGGCCGGCTCGTTCGCGGTCGGCGCGACCGGCGTCGGGACGATGTCGGTGGCCGTCGCTGGCGCCGGCAGTCACGTGGTGGTGGCCCTCACCCGCGAGCCCGGCCCCGGTGCGACGGCACCGACGCTGCCGATCGTGCTCCAGGGCACCGCCGGGGCCGCCGGCTGACCCAGGGTTCCGCGCGGCGAGTCAGCTCTTGGCGATCGCGCCCGGTGCCTCGGCGACGTTGCCCGGCCCGGTCCGGCGGGCCTCGAGGAGGGCCGCCCGTGAGGCGGCCAGCAGGTCCGCGTCGGTCGTGCCATCGCCAGGGAAGCGGGCCACCCCGGCGGAGACCGTGAAGCCGATGCCGGCGATCGGTGGCCGCGCCGCCACGGAGCCGACGATCCGGCGGATGAGGCTCGGTCCCTTGGCGCCCGGGGCGACCAGGACGAACTCGTCGCCGCCGTCACGCGCCACGGTGTCCACCAGCCGCACCGATTCGGCGATCACCGCCGCGACCTCGCGGAGGACGGCATCGCCGACGGCCTTGCCGGCCCGGTCGTTGATCGACCCAAGTCCATCGACATCGAACGTGGCGACGCACAGCTCCGTGGCCTGGCGGCTCGCGCGCGCGACCTCAAGCTCGATGACCCGGGCAAGCGTCCGGGCGTTCGCGAGGCCGGTGAGGCTGTCCGAGTTGGCCAGCCGCTCGAGCCACTCGCCGCGCTCGGCCATGTCGGCGGCGAGGCGCGTGCGATCCACCAGGATTCCCGCGAGATCGGCGATCGCGCCGAGCCGATCGGCATCGACCGGATCGATCACCCATGGGCCCGGCCGTGACAGCGCCACGGCGCCGATGGGCTCCTCGACCCCGCCGCCGGCGACGACGATCGGCCAGGCCGCGAGGACCGCACCAGCGCGCGTCGGGTCGTCGCCGCCCAGCGACGGCCGCCGATCGAACGCCGCGCTGCCGATGACCCCGGCGCGATCCGCGGCACTGGCCGTGTAGGCCTCGCGCTCGGGATCGCCGATGCCGATGCCGCCCGCCACGCGCAGCGCCTCGGCGGGACCATCCCAGAGGAGGACCATCGCCCGATCGGCTGCGGTTGCCGCGACGGCCGCCTCGAGCAGCGCCGTCAGCGTCGAATCGGGGTCGCCGCTCGCGGCCACCGCGCGAATCGCGCCGACGAGCATCGGATCGGAGCTGCCGGGCTGGCGGTCGGACACGCGCGATCTCTCCCTCGACATCAGGCCTGGACGCCGGCGCACGGGCCGCGGCGACGGCCGGGATCGTACACCGGCCCACCTATACTCCCGGCCGTGAAGCTGGTCCTGGCGATCGTCCACAACGAGGACGCCGGCGCTCTGGTCGACGCGCTCCTCCAGCGCGAGTACCGCACGACCCGGCTCCAGTCGTCGGGCGGATTCCTGAAGCAGTCCAACGCGACGGTCGTCGTCGGCGCCGACGACGGCAAGG
>DASXQE010000030.1:0-35698 GCA_036493155.1 Candidatus Limnocylindrales bacterium
TGATCGTCAAGAACCCAGACGCGTACATCGGCAATCACTACCAGGTCTGGGCCTGCATCTTCCAGTTCGACGCGGCAACTGGCCCGGACGACTTCCTGGCCTATGCGTCGTACGCGAAGATTCCCTACTGGTATCTGGACGGTGACAACTCCGCGTTCGGAGTAATCGGGGCGCCCTCGCTGGATTCGTACGTGGAAGGCGACATCTTGTTCATGGACGTGACTGTGCTTGGGTCATATAGCTACGACACTCAGTCGGGTGGCAACACCACCGTCCCGTCGTTCCTGATCGATAAGGTCGCGCGGAAAGGATCCTGCTAGGGGGCGACGCTGCGCTGCGCTCTCAGACCCCGACCGGCTCCCGCACGAGGATGACCGTCGTCCGCTCTGGGACCCACTCGCCGTAGGTCACGAGGATCTTCGCCAGCTTCGTGTCGACGCCCATCATCTGGTTGACCCGCGCGTTCTCCCACGGATACACGTCGTCGCGGATCCGGGCGAGGGCGGCGTCGAGGTCCTTGACGACCTTCTGGGCCCCGACGACGAGGATGACCTTGCCGGCGCCGCCGGCGTAGGCGGCGAGCTGGTTGCCGGTGGCCGACGCCGCGACGAGGGCCCCATCCTCGGTGACGGCCGCGACGCTGCCGAGCTCGATGTCCGGCGCGGCCCCGAGCTTGCGCATCTCGCGGGCCTGGGTCGCGCGATCCATCGCGCGCAGCCGATTGCGCACGAAGTCCCACCGATCCGAGGCCATGAACAGGTCGAACAGGCCGAGGTCCTCGATCGTCTTGGACTTGCCCGAGTGGACCTCGGACCCATCCGGCACGCGCGCCAGGACGGCGTCTCGCGCCGCTGCCGCCGTGTCGACGACGATGGCCTCGATGCCCTGGCTGCGCATCCGCTCGGCGACGCGGTCCAGGAGCCCGGGATCCGTCTCGATGCCGGCAGGCGTGGTCGGGTCGGGGATCGACGAGACGGCGTCGACCGGGGCGGAGGTAGTTGTCATGTCAACTACTGTAGCGTACTTGCGCGAACGCGCAAGTGCCTGCGCCAGCCGGCCAGCGGCCAACACACCGACCCGATGGCCTGGCGGCCCGTTCGCCGGGAAGGACCGGATGTGTCATGGTGGGTTGCGTCGCCGTACTGCGCGACGGAGGTGGGGGAGGGTGGTCTTGGGGTCAGAGCACAAATCGGGCTTCGCGCTGGAGATGGAGCGGCGGGCGCGCCTGCGGGCCCGCGAGGATGCCCGCCGGGCGCGGGCCGAGCAGCGCTCGAAGACGTACACGGGGGCTGATCTCGCGCCCTTCTACGCGATCGATCCTGCGACGGGCTGCTGGATCTGGATTGGCGAGTTCCGCACCTACGGCGACGGCGATCGCGAGATCCCCATCACCCGGGGCCTCGGCAAGCACGTGATGTGCGGGACGGCCCACAACGCCATGTCGCGGGTGCTCTACGAGGAGCAGCTCGGCCGCAACCTCAAGGCGACCGAGAACGTCGCCGGCGCGTGTGAGTCAAATCGCGGGACGCGGCATGCCTGCGTCAATCCGGACCACCACGAGCTGCGGCACGGTGCCGGAATCATGTTCGCCCGCGAGATGGTCGAGTAGCGAGGCTGCTGGCCTCGAGGACCAGCGCCGCGAGCTCAGCCCTGGTCGAGGCTGAAGCTCGTCTCGATCGTCGTGAACGGGCGGCCGCCCGTCTGGCCGGCCAGCGGATTGACGACGCTGACGTCGAGCGTCACCGACGCCGAGGGGACGATCGAGGCCGGGATGTGGACCGTGGCCCTGCCGGGCGTGCCGTCGAGCGTCGCGACGAGGTCATTCGGGAGGAAGGTCGTCGTGTCGCCGGCGGTGATCGCCGAGACACGCAGCTCATCGCCCGCGTAGGAGCTGCCGTCGCACCCGGGACAGGCGTCGTCTCCGAACTGCCAGCTCAGCCCCACCACCAGGCTCGCGCTCGTGACCGTGACCGAGGTGATCGTCACGAGGATGTCGCGGTGGCCGCCCGAGGCGGCGATCCAGAACAGGTCGCGCTCGTTCGACCGGGGATAGTGGGCCAGCGGCCGGGCGCCGTAGTCGAACGTCCAGTGGCTGCCGTCGGTCGTGCTCAGGCTGTCGGTGCCGGTGGTCGCGAGCCAGCCGCCGGGGACCTGCGCGACCGAGATGTCGCTCGCGGCGACGTCCGGGAAGGTCGCCCGGGCCAAGCCAGAGCGCAGCAAACCGGGCGCGGTGTCGCCGAGCAGCTTCCCGGCTGATTTCACGAGCCCCCGCGCCTGGTAGGACCGAAGCTTTGCGATCGCGTTCGCGGCGCTGTCCTGGAGGGCCGCCAGCTGCGCGGGATCGATGCCGGGCGGCAGCGCACTCGGCTGGGGCGTGCCCCGAACCGGAGCGGGCGTCTGGCCGGCCGCGACCAGCGGGGACGACGCGAGCGCGGAGGCATCCCCGCCGCTGGCCTGGATCCCGGCGACACCGCCGGTGAAGGGGTGGAACAGCGACGACGCCCCCAGCAGGGTGGCCACGAGGATGAGCCCGACCGTCGAGGCCGCCAGGAGCGGCATCGCGAGCCGCGGCGCGCGGAACGGCTCGCGCGGCCGTCGCGGCGACCGGGCCAGCCCGAGGGTGAATGGGGACGCCGCCACGGGAGCGGGCAGGGAAGCCGCCGCCCGCGCGGTCACGGGCACGGTTGACATCGTGATCGGCGGCCGAGAGGCGCGCGCCGCCACCTGCCGGCCCCGGTAGGTCCATGGCTCCATCAGGGTTTGGAACAGCTGGGTCGGCAGGAGATCGCGCACGGCGATCGCGCCCCCGATCTCCGCCAGGACGTCGCCGACATCCCGTGCCAGCGGGCCGGATCCGAGCTGCTCCTGGACCACGCCGGCCGCCGCGTCGCGCGCGAACAGCCACTCGCCCAGCCGCCGCGAGCGGCTGATCGCGAAGGCCGCCCGCCGGGCATGCGCGTAGTCGTCGGCATCGATGGCGTTGCGTCCGTCCCGGACCTCGATCGCCCGCCGCTCGTCGAGGTCGCGCAGCGCCCCGAGGAACTCCCGGACGTGGTCGGCGTTCGGCCCGAAGCTCGTCCAGGCCGCCCGACCGGGCTCGGCTTCGAAGTCGCCGGTCGCCGCGGGGCCGCCCTCGCGCCGCCGCAGCGCCCGGTCGTATCGAGCCCGGCGCTCCGGGTCCAGCAACCAATCGCGGGCGACGTTGATCCGCTTGATCCGGGATTCCGCGTCGATGACGGATGTGGCGGCGCCGGTTGCGAGCGCGACGTCGGGGTGATGGCGCTTGGCCATCGCCCGATGCGCCGCCTCGATGCTCTCGGGCGCCGCCGACCGCGACACCTCGAGCTCGGCATAGAGGTCGAACCGCGGGATGCTCTCTCGCGTCAAACCGTGCCCCCGCTGGCGCGACCGATCCCCTCCGTCGGCGCCAACCCAGCCTACCTGCCGCGCCCGATCCGGGTCAGTAAGGACAGGTTCCTATCGGTCGATCGCGGCTCGGGCACCGGCGTGCCACGATGGCCGTCGATGCGCCACCCGCTCGGCATCGATGTGGTTCGCGCCGGCCTGCTGGCCGGCGCGGTCGCGCCGATCGTGGCGTGGAGCCTGACCGTCGTGGTGATCCTCGGCTGGCCTGGCTACGACCCCATCGGCCAGTCCATCAGCCTCCTGGCGACCGCGCCACTGGGCGGCCTCCAGACGCTGGCGTTCGCGCTGAGCGGCGTCCTCGGCGCGGCCTGGGCGCTCGCGTTGTCCGCCATCCTCGGCTCGACCTTGCGCGACCGCCTGGCGATGCGAGCCCTGCTGCTGCTCCAGGCCGTCATCGCGCTCGGGTTCGCGGTCCTGCCCACGGATCCGAGCGGCGCACCCGCGACGACCGTCGGGCGGCTCCACCTCGCCGACTTCTACGCCTATGCCGTGACGATGCCGATCACGCTGTTGGCAGCCGGCCTCGTCATGCGCCGCGATCCGCGGTGGCACGGGAGCGCGAAGCCGACGCTCCTCGCGGCGTGCCTCGCGATCGCTTCGATCGCGCTGGTGCCGGCGACGATCGATGGTCCGCTCACGCCCTGGCTCGGCCTCCTGGAGCGCGTCTTCGTCGCCATCCCGTCGATCTGGCAGATTGGCGTCAGCCTCGTCGGGCTGCAGGTTCGGGCAGGCGCGTCAGCGTGAGGCGGCGCGGCCGCGGATGTCCCGCGCATGACCGTGGAGGTGGCCGGTGACCCGCCCCACGAAGCCGTCGAGGCCGACCGGCGTGCCGCCGTCGCGGGTCACGATGACCACCGCGTCGCGCTCGAGCCGGGGCAGCTCGTACAGGACCGAGGTCAGCGACTCGAGGACGTCCTGCTTGGTCTCGAGCGCCCGCGTGAGCTCCTCGACCGATCGATCGCCGTAGGCCTCGACGCCCCGGACGTTGATGTCGTCGAGCGTCCCGGGCAGCGCCGGCGGCTGGCGGCCGTCGATCGCGGCCGAGAGGACGTTGATGTACCGCTCGTGCCACCACAGGATGTGGGCCACGATCTGGCGCGGCGTCCAGCCCGACTCGACATCGAGCGATGCGCTCGGGGTGCGGTCGAGGTCGCCGGCATCGAGCGCCCCCGCGGCAACCACGACATCGACCATCGAGGCGTGCAGGGCCTCGAGCGCCTCGTCCCCGGTCACGTGGCCGACAACCCGATCACCGACCGGTCACCGGTCGATCATCGCCCGGATTCGAGGGCCCGCAGGACCAACCGGACGAGGATCGAGCCGAGGATGGCGAACACCAGCGCGGTGAAGAAGCCCAACGCGCCGCCGTAGCCCATCTGGCCGGCGAGCCAGCCGCCCACGATCCCGCCCAGGATTCCGACGACGATGGTCGGCAGGCAGCCCTGGACGCTGCGCGTCCCCACGAACCAGCCCGAGATGGCGCCGGCCAGGAACCCGATGACGATCCAGCCGAGGAGATCGAAGTCCATGGCCCGGATCGTACGGGATGAGGCCAGCACCTGGGTGACGAGTTGTCCCGCGCTGGCCGCCCGCGACCTACCATCCCGGCCATGCACACCACCGCCCGCGATCCCGCCGGGCCAGGCGCGCGTCCGGCCACCGCCGCGGTCCCGACGCCGAAGGAGCTCCTCGAGCGGGCCCACGAGCTGGCCCCGAGCATCATCGCGGTCCGTCGGCGCATCCACCGCCAGCCCGAGCAGGGCCTCCAGCTGCCCAAGACCCAGGCGACGATCGTCGAGGAGCTCGGGAGGATGGGCCTTGAGCCACGGCTTGGCAGGGGCCTGAGCTCGGTCACGGCGGTCATCGGCGCCGATCGACCCGGCAAGTGGACGGTCCTCCGGGGCGATATGGACGCGCTGCCGCTCCGGGAGGACACCGGCCTCGAGTTCGCCTCCGAGGTCGAGCACACGATGCACGCCTGCGGCCACGACACCCACGTCGCGATGCTGCTGGGCGGCGCCCGGCTCCTGGCGGACCTGGCCCGAACCACGCCCGACGCGTTGCCCGGGCCGGTGCTCCTGATGTTCCAGCCCGGCGAGGAGGGCTACGCCGGCGCCCGGGTCATGCTCGAGGAGGGCCTCCTCGACGGCGCCGCCGGCACGCCCGCGCTGACCCCGGCCAACGCCCGCGCGCTGGCGATCCACATCGGCACCGAGTACGCCACCGGCGAGGTGATCACCCGTCGGGGCGCCATCCAGGCGTCGGCCGACAACCTCTTCATCACGGTCCATGGCCGAGGCGGCCACGCCTCCGCCCCGCACCACGCCAAGGACCCGATCCCGGTGGCCGCCGAGATCATCCTCGCGCTCGAGACCGCGATCACCCGCGAGATCGACGCCTTCGATCCGGCGGTCCTGACCGTCGCCCACATCCGTGCCGGCACGACCCACAACATCATTCCCGAGGTCGCCCACCTCGAGGGCACCTTCCGCTGCGTCTCGAAGGCCACGCGCGAGGCCCTGCCGGGCCTCATCGAACGTGTCGCCACGAACGTCGCGGCGGCCCACGACACGACGGCCGACGTCGAGATCCGGCCCGTGTATCCCGTCACCGTCAACGACCGCGTCGTCGCCGAGGTCGCGCTCGACCTTGCGGCGGAGCTCGTGGGCAAGGACGGGGCCATCTGGCGGCGCGATCCGATCATGGGCGCGGAGGACTGGTCGTACGTCCTCGAGCGACTGCCCGGCGCGATGATCTTCCTGGGCGCCCGACCGCCGGACAAGCCGCTCGCGGGCTACCCGATGAACCACTCGAACCTCGTCGTGTTCGACGAGGACGCGCTCCCGATTGGCTCGGCCCTGTACGCCGCGTTCGCGCTGGCGCCGCAGGACTGAGGGCGCAACGAGTGGATCGGATGCGCTGATGGCCAGCTGGCGCGACGTCGAAGCCGCATCGCCGCACATCGCCGCCGAGGGCCGGCGGCTGCTTTACGTCACTGGCGAGGGCAAGGCCTTCCTGGCGACCGTCCGCGGCGACGGCCCGCTGCGGATCCACCCCATCACCGTGGGCCTGGTCGATGGCGGGCTGTACGCGTTCATCAACACCTCGCCGAAGCAGGGCGACCTGCGTGCGGACGGGCGCTTCGCGCTGCATACCTACCACGACCCGGGCCATCCGGCCGAGCTCGCCCTTCGGGGTCACGCCCGCCACGTGTCGGACCCGTCCGAGCGAGAGCCGATCGAGGCCGACTGGCCGTTCGAGCCCGACGCGACCTATGACCTGTTCGAGTTCGAGCTCGACAGCGCCGTCCTCGGCGAGCGAACGGCGGACGAGTGGCCGCCGCGCTACACGCGCTGGACCGCGCCCGCGTCGTGACGGCGGCCCGGCGGGTCGCCGGGCATGTCACCATCCGGGCCATGCGACGGGCGACGCGCCTCCGGGTCCTCGGCCTCCTCGGGCTCTTCGTGGTCCTGTTCGGCGCGGCCGCTCCGGCACTCGCCCTCGAGCTCCCACCCAGCCGGCCGGGCGTCAACGTCTATGACTTCGCGGGAATCTGGCAACAGGACACGAAGGACGCCGCGCAACAGCTGATCGATCGCGTCCAGGCCAAGACCGGCGCCCAGATCGCGGTCGTGTCGTGGCCCAGCGGCGAGAGCTCGGTGTCCACCGGCGGAGCCGAGATCGACGCCCACCTGATCATGGACACCTGGGGTGTCGGCCGGGCCGGGGTCAACGACGGTCTCGTCGTCCTGTTCGACATGGACACCACCAACCGCCACGGCCAGATCTACCTGGCCACGGGTGCTGGCTACCTCAAGGACTACCTGTCCGACTCGGAAGCCCAGTCGATCGTCGACAACGACATGCTTCCGAGGGCCAAGGATGGCGACCTCGAAGGCGCCCTGACCGCGGGCCTCCAGCACATCGAGCGCGTGACGCAGCCAGGCGGCAACCCCGAGCGAGCCCAGCTGGCGACGCTCCGGCAGCTCGGCACGATCGGGGTCCTGCTCCTGGGACTCGTCGTGCTGACGCTGTTCCTCCGGACGTGGTGGCTGCGCGGCCGCGACGCCCGCACCCCGCTGATCGACGACTCGGTCCTGCTGCCCGCACCGCCGCCGGGACTGACCCCGGCGCTCGCCACCGTGCTCCGCCACGACATGATCACCAAGGACGCGTTCACGTCGGCCCTCGTCGACATCGGGCATCGCGGCCTGGTGACGTTCCAGGCCGAGGGCGGGGTGCTGGCCACGTGGAAGCACAAGGTCGACCTCGTCGTCCCGGATCGACCCTTGTCGGACGCCTCGTCCGAGGCCGCTCGCGAGCGACCGCTCGGCGTGGCCGAGCACAGCCTCTACCAGAAGATCTCGGGCGAGGCGACGATCGCGGGCCTGGAGAACATCCTGGACAAGGACCAGCCGGCGGTCGCGGGCGGCGCCTCGGTCCTGACGGCCGACAAGCTGCGGTCCGGCGTCGGGCTGAAGCTGTGGGAGGACTTCCGAAAGCACATCGGGATCGAGGCCGTGTCCGGCGGCTGGTTCGTCGACGACCCGAACACCGTCATCGCCCGGTGGGCCGGCATCGGCATCGTGCTGGGGATCGCGGCGCTCTTCGGGATCCTGGCCTTCTGCATGGCCGACGAGAGCACGCCCGCCTTGTTCGCCCCTGGCGCGGAGCCCCTCGCGGCCGCCTTCGGCATCGACTCGCTGGTGTGCTTCGCCATCGCGATCCTGTCGCGACGGCTACCCGCCCGGACGGAGGCCGGCGCCCAGGCGCTGGCGATGGCCCTGGCCTACCGCAACACGCTCAGGTACGAGTTGAAGAACGCCCCGACGGTCGACGCCGCGGTCGAGGCCACGAAGCCGAAGCTGCCGTGGATCACGACACCGGACATGCTCACCGTCTGGGCGGTGGCCCTCGGGCTCAACAGCGAGATCGACGACCTCGTGCAGCGAACCTTCGCGGCCACCGGCGCCAGCGGCACGTCGGGCGGCTGGTCGCCGGTGTGGTTCACCGGCGGCAGCGGCGGGTCGTGGGCCGGCATCGGTGGCGCCGGGGGAATCGCGTCGGCCGTGTCCTCGATCTCGGTCAGCTCGACGTCATCGTCGGGCGGCGGCTTCGGGGGTGGTGGCGGCGGCGGCGGGGGCGGCGGCGGGGGCGGGTTCTAGCGGGCCAGGCGCCCTGGGCCCTTACGGTGCGAAGGGCTGCGGCCCGACGAACGCCAGGATCACGTAGTTCGCCTGGATCGCGGCGAACGCGATCAGCAGGAACGCCGAGCGCTTCGGGCCGAGGCGATCGGCGATGAGCCCGAACGCCGGGAACGCGACCATCGCGTGACGCGGCATGGACTCGACCGGCGCACCGATGAGCGACAGGCCGATCGCGAGGACGGCATACAGGCCGAGCTCCAGGTTGCGGCGGAGCAGCAGGATCGATGCGCCGAGCATCAGGGCCACGAACGCCAGGTAGCCGGTCTTGATCATCGTCGGCTCCGTGATCGCCGCCGCGATGCCGGCGAAGCCCAGCTTGTGGCCCCACTGGGCCGAGCCCTGGAACCAGCCCAGCGGGTCGCCGGTCAGGACCCAGATGAAGGCCCACCAGCCGGCGAAGGCCAGGCCGACGCCGACCGCGGTCGCGAGCGCCGCCCAGTCGCGCCAGTTGCGGAGCCATCGGACGCCGGCCGCCGCCGCGACCGCGACGCCGGTGAGCCGTGTCACGCCGACCGCCGCGCCGAGCAGTCCTCGGACGACGCCAGACCGCGTCGCGAACAGCGCCCCGACGAGCAGCAGGTAGAGCGGCTCCGAGTACGCCATCGAGAGGACGTAGGCCGGCGGGGAGAAGGCCAGGAGCGCGGTGCCCCAGGTAGCCGTCGTCCGCCCGAACTGCCGCTCGAGCACCACGAAGATGAAAACCGCGGCCGCGACGAACAGGAGGTTGGCCAGGGGCGCGGCGATGTCGGCAACCTGGAAGCCCAGCACCTCGAAGCCGCGCAGCAGCGTCGGCCACGCCGGGAAGAAGGCGAAGTCGTGACGACCCCCGAACGGCCCTGCCTGCATGGCCTCGGCGTGGTAGCCCCACGTCGCGATCGTCATGTACCACTGGCTGTCCCACTGCAGGAAGGGGCTGCGGAAGCCGGTCAGGTGCGGGACGGCGAGGTTCGGCTGGAGCAGCGGGACGATGGACAGGAGGAGGGCCGAGTAGAGGCGGGACGCGATCGCAATGACCAGGGGCACGACCAGGGCGGCGCCCCGCACGCGGGTCGCCACGCCGCTGACGGTCTGCTCGACGCCGGCCCCGAAGCCCGGTCCGATGCCAGCCCCGACGCCGCCGCCGAGGCTCGGCGGCAGGCTCCGATCGCTGACGTAGCCACCCGGCCACGACTCGGCGGCCACGCGCGCCAAGCCACCCTCGACCTCATTGCGGTCGGCGGGAATCGGGCGGCGAGCACGAGGAGTTCCGGGGGAGGCCACGACCGGACTCTAACCGAGAATCCGCGTCGACCACGGCGCAGCACCTGCCGTCGGCCATCACGCGCGCGTAACGCGCCACGCCGGCTTGGCCTGGCGCGGTACGCGGTCGGAGCCGGCGTGGGCCTGCGGTTGGACCCCGCGCGGGCCGCACCGCCCGCGAGCGAACCGGGCCGAACGGCTCAGGGATTCGGGTGAACCGGCACCCTCCGCCAGGCGGCCCCGGGGCGGCATGCTGACCGTGTCGAACCGCATCCAGGTGCTACTTCCGTGACCGTCCTCGCTCAGGTCCGTCCATGGCTCGCCCGGCCCGAGGCGCTGCTCGCCGTCGCCGTGGCGCTCGCCGTCGTGGCGGTCGCCGCCGTCGTTCCGCCTGCGGAGCGCACCGTCATCTATGGGGCGTTGCCGGCGCTTGCCGGCGCGGGAATCCTGGCTGGGGTCCAGCGCCATCGGCCAGTCCAGGCGGCGGGCTGGACGCTCCTCGGCCTCGGTCTCGGCGTCATCGCCATCGGCCACCTGCTGGCGCTGGTGCCCCACGCGCCCAGCGCCATCACACCGGGCACCGGCCCGACGCTGATCGGCTACGGCTGCATCGTCGTCGCGGCCCTCCGCCTGGCCCGCTCGAACGGGCTGCGAGACGACATCGCAATCCTGGACGCGGCGATCATGGCGTCTGGCCTGGTCCTGATCGTCTGGGACCTCGTGATCAAGCCCGTCACGGGCGGCGTGTCCGCCGTCGATGCGGCCACGACCGTCCTCGCCGTGACCTACCCCGTTGCCGACCTCCTCGTCGTGGCCATCCTGCTGCGCCTCGTGATCGTCGAGCCCGCGCTTCGCGTTGGCTCGGGCGCGCTCGTGGCCGCCTTCGGGCTCCTCGGGCTCGCCGATGGCCAGACGAGCGCCGACATCATTCGCGGCGCGGTCATCAGCTCCGACGTCCAGCACCTGGTCGGGCTCGTGGCCTACGGGCTGATCGCGGCCGTCGGGCTCGACGGTCGTTTCGCCCGTTTGGGTGCCGAGCAGCAGCAGCCATCGCCATGGCGCGACCACATCCGTACGCTCGGGGTGTCATCGGCAATTCTCGTGCCCCCGATCGTCCTCCTGGGCCTGGCGGAGTCCGGCAGCGTCGCTGACCGCTGGTTCGCGACGGTCGCATCGCTGCTGATCGCCGTCCTCGTCGTCACCCGCCTGCACAGGACGATCGCCTCGCTCATCCGCAGCCAGCTCGAATTCCGTCAGTTCACGGCGTATCCCGGGCTGCTGGCGGTCATCAAGGACGAGCTCGGCCGGTATCGCTTCATGAGCGACAAGGCCGTGACGAACAATCGTCTCGGCGATGGGGCGTGGTACGGGCGCACCGATGCTGAGCTGTTCGACCAAGAGACGGTATCGATCCGCACCGAGCTGGATGCCCGCGTCCGGCGCTCAGGCGAGACCGAGATCCGGCTGGACGAGATCGCCGGGGCCACCTGGCACACCGAGAAGTTCGTCCTCCGGGACCTGCCCGGCTGGATCGGCATCATCGGCGTGGACATCACGGAACGGGTTCGGGCGGACCATCGCCGCGAAGAGCTCGAGCAGCAGCTGGCCGCCACCGATCGGGCTATCGCGAAGGACACCCAGCGTCGGGCCGCGGAGCGCCGCCTCGTCCGTGATGCGTTGCGCGAGCTCCGAGCCAGCGATTCGCCCGAGGCGACCGCCGAGGTGGTCTGCCGCGCGATCGCGGCTGTGCCGGAGTTCAGCCACGGCGTGGTCCTGGCGTTCGACGGGACGGGCGGCTGCGAGGTGCTGGCGCTCGTCGACCGAGAGCAGCGGCTCGTCGAGTCGCGACCGATACCGGCGCCGCGCGCGGCCTATCTGCGCGAGCGTGCCTCACGCGGCCCGTGGGTCGAGCGCTGGCTCAACGACCGGGTGCATCCGTACCAGGACCTCATCCAGGGCCTGCAGATCGCGGCTCACGCCTATGCGCCCATCGTCGCGGACGACCGGCTGATCGGACTGATCGTCGTGGGCTCCGGTGATCCCGGTGCGATGGTGCGCCTCACCGAGTGGCTGCCCGGATTGGCCGAGTTCGCCCAGATCGGCGGCGCCCTGCTCGCGCCCGCCCTGGCCGCGCGCTCGACCCGGGCGGATGCCGTCGCGGCCATGCGGCGGGTCGTCGATGGTTGCCAGTTCCGGCCCGTCTTCCAGCCGATCGTCGACCTCCGGAGCGGCGCCGCGCTCGGCTTCGAAGCGCTGACCCGATTCGACGACGGGACTCCGCCCGACCAGGCCTTCCAGGCCGCCCACGCCCTGGGCGTCGGTGACGTCCTCGAGCTCGAGTCCCTGCGACTGGCCCTCGAGGCGGCCCGCGCACTGCCGTCCGAGGCCTGGCTGAACGTCAACGTCTCGCCGGCGATCATCGGCCGGCCCGAGCTGGCCGACCTCCTCGGGTCGACGGATCGCGAGCTCGTCGTCGAGATCACGGAGCACGACGAGGTCGCCGACTACGCCGCGTTCCGAGCGGCGTTCGCGACGCTGGAGGGGCGTGTCAAGCTGTGCGTCGACGACGCGGGCTCGGGCTTCGCCAGCCTGCGCCACGTGGTGGAGCTGGGCCCCGCATTCGTCAAGCTCGATCGTTCGCTGGTGGCCGGCATCGATCACGACCCAGCGCGCCAGGCCGCGGTCGCCGGCCTCATCCACTACGCCAGCGTCGCCGGCGTCCGCCTCGTGGCCGAGGGCATCGAGGAGCCCGGCGAGCTGGAGGTCCTGCGCTCGCTCGGGATCGTGCTGGGCCAAGGCTACCTGCTGGGACGGCCGGCGCCGGTCGCGTCCGGGAGCGCGAGCGAGAGCCTGCCCCGCCTCAGCCGCCGGTCAGGTAGTCCACCGTCGAGTTCGACCAGACGCGCTGCATGACGTAGTGCCCGTCGCCGTTCGGGTCGGTCAGGGCGCTGCGGGCGTTCTCGACCATGACGTACGGGTAGAGATGGACGTTGACCAGGCGAGACCCCTGGAAGGTCACGGTCATCTGGACGCCTTCCTGGGTGTCCTGCCACCAGTCCTGGCCGAAGACGAGGTTGCCCTGGCTCGCCATCACCAGCCCAAGGTGGCCATTCAGCGGCTGGAGCAGCATCGGACCGGCGAAATGCGTCCCGGCGCCCACGACGTCGTCGCAGCCGGCCTGGTCGAACCACTGCAGCTGGTCCAGCTGGGCGTTGCGCAGGTCCGAGTGGTACTCCGCGCCACCCCACCACTGGGGATCGCAGATGACCATCTGGGCCCCGGCGTCTCGGGCGCGCTTGACGCTCTCGAAGACTTCCGGACGCGTCAGCCACGGCACCCCGGCGGCAGTCGCGCTGGCGCGGGTCACACCGGGCACGTCGTTCCAGGCGACGAAGGCAACCTTGACGCCACCGCGGTCGACCATCGCCGGCGCCATCGCCTGGTCCAGGTCGAGGCCCACCCCGGTGTGCTCGATGCCGTACTTGTCGAGGAGCTGGATCGATGACGCGACGCCGGCCCGGCCCTTGTCGGTGTTGTGGTTGGCGGCCATGTACGTCACGTCGAAGCCGAGCGTGTCCTTCCACAATGGGAGGACCGCCTCGCTGATCGAGAAGTTCAGCGCCCCGCCGTAGTTCGGGACGAACTGGGCCGTCGGCACGATCGGGCACTCGACGTCGGCGATCGTCAGGTCTGCGCCGCGGATGAGCTCGGCGATCGCGCCATGGTTGCCCGTGTCGTAGGGCGACACCACCGGGAACACCGAGATGCCCGGCGGGGGAGCGGGATTCGGGTGGGGCTTGCCGTGGTACGCGGCGGTGCCGCCATCGAACAGCCAGCTCCAGCCCTTGCCGAGGACCAGCGCCTGGTAGGCCGCGCCGCGATCCGAGCAGACGCCCCCGACCGAGGCCATCGTCCAGATCGTCGACGCGTCGTAGGTCAGCCACGCCTCGGGAACCCTGGCCGGATCCGTGGCCCGTCCGACGATCGGGTAGGGCTGGCTGCGCGAGGCCGGGTCACCGAAGAGATCTGCCCCTCCGAGGCCATAGGGGCCCTTGCCATCGATGGGCAGGGTCTTGGTCGCTGGCTCCACGAGGCCCGGCGGCAGGAGCGCGACGGTCGCCGGCTGGGTCTCCAGCAGCCGCGCGATCTGGTCGCCCGGCACGCAGGCGGCCGTCACGGTCATGGCCGGCTGGACGAGCTCGATGTCGCAGGGGGCAATGAGCTTGCCATTCGCCGCCAGCTGCTTGACCTCGTCGAGCGTCGTCCAGGCCTTGAGGTTCTCCAGCCCGGTCACGACCGCGAGCGGGATGTCGAAGGCATAGCCGGTCGGGCTCGACTGGGGGCTCTGGCCGGGCGTTCCACCAGGTTGACTGGGGCCGACCGTCGGCGTGGGGACGTCGCCGGTTGGGGTCGGGGACGGGCTCGGCCCGAGGCAGCCAGCGACGAGCGTGGCCGCAACAGCGAGCGCGAAGCCTCGACGCATCGCCGGCATCCTACCGGCTGTGCCACTTGAAGCGGACGGTCGTGCCCGATCCGGCTCCATCGGGACCCGGCGGCGGCGGTCCAACGATCACGCTGGCGGACGCGCTGTTGGCTGCGGCTGCCATGTCCCGCAACCCGCGACCCGGGGCGTCGTGGGAGCCCTCGCCCGCTGCCATGCCAACCCCGTCGTCTTGGACGCTCAGCTCGACGACGTCGGCGAAGATGATCCCGGCGATCCGGACGGTCGATGCGCCGCTGTGCCGGGCCACGTTGTCCAGCGACAGTTGGACGACGCGGAACGCGGCTCGCTCGACGGCGGTTGGCGGCCGCTCGCGGGCCGACTCGACGTCGATCTCGACGGGGATGCCGAACCGTACCTGCAGGCGCTCGGCGAGCCACTCCACGCCTGCCAGCAGACCCAGCGCATCGACGATGACTGGCTCGCGAGAGGCCATCAGCTGCTCGACCTCATCGACGGCTTCGCCGAGACCGCGCTCCGCTGCCTCCTTCGAGCCGGCTTGCGACGCCGCCAGCGCGGTCCGCAGCGACGGCAGCACCGTGGCGTGAAGCTCGGCGGCCAGGCGGGTGCGCTCCGCCTCGATGGCTGCCCGGCGCGTTTCGGTCGCAACCGGCAACAGCTCCTCGACGAGGATCCGGCCCCGATCCCTCCAGGACAGGCCTGCTCCGCGGCTGCGCCAGCGGCGTCGGGCGCGTGCCCACGCCGGAGCCGCATCGATCCACGTCCCGAGGCCAAGCGATAGCACGACGTCGAGCAGGGCCACCCGGTTGGCGACCCTCGACCACTCGCCGTCGAAGGCGCGTGGGTCGTTCCAACCCGCCGCCAATGCGGCGATGAGGGCCGCCGCCGTGGCAACCAGGCCGCCAAGCCCCACTGCCCCGACGGCGGACCCGCGCCGATGCTCCGGGCGGGAGAGGAGGTAGCCAGCCGCGACCATGACCGGTACCGCTCGCAGCGCCGTGGCCACGATCAGCTCGGGCGGCGTGCTCGGCGCCGCCGCTCGGTCGAGGCCCACGGCGTCGATCGCGGCGAGACCCGCGGCCGTTGCGGCAGCGATCCACGCGACCGATGCCGCCCGCCGGAGGGTCAGCCCTGCGACGCACAGGAGAGCCAGGCTCACGAGGATCGGCGGAAGGCCCGTCGATGCAGGACGAGTTGGGACGCTCGTGCCGAGCTCGATCGCGGCCGCGACGATCACGCACGCGAGCGCAGCGACGGCCGATGCCCGCAGCGCCGCAGACGGCGCGCCGCCCGCAGCGGGCACGGCGCTCACCCGGCCGGGAGTGACAGCCAGCCCTCCCGCTCCGCGACCACGGCCAGCTCGGCCCGTGACACGACCCCGAACCGGTCGAACAGGCGCCGCACATGGCTCTCCACGGTCCGCGCCGAGAGCATGAGGTCCCGGGCGATCTCATCGGTCGATCGGCCCGCCGCGATGCCGCGGATGACCTCGAGCTCACGGGCCGTCGGTTGCGCTCCGGGCGCCCGGACGGCGAGCAGCGTTCGTTCGCCGAAGGCCGCCTCGCCGGCCGCGACACGCCCAATCGCCTCGACGAGCGCATCGACGCCTTCGCCCTTCGTGACGAAGCCCGCCGCACCACGCTCGAACGCGGCCCGAGCGAACACCGGGCGGTCGAATCCCGAGACGACGAGGACCGGGATCGACCGACGCCGCGCGACCTCGAGGACCAGCAGGCCGTCCGCTCCGGCCCCGACCTGCAGGTCGCAGACGAGGACGTCGAGGTCGTCGCGATCGAGCAGCTCGACGGCGGCCCCGACCGTGGCCGCGACGGCGCGGAGGTCGATGCGGATCTCGCGGCCGGGCGCTCCGCCGGTGGCGCCATCGAGGGCCTTCGCGACGAGCGGATGATCATCGACGACGCCGATCCGGACGCGCCTCGGTTCGTGCGTCACGTCCACCCGGCCATCATGCCAGCCGCGCCGAGCTGAACGAATGGCGCCCCCGGCGGCACCCCAGGCCACCGGAGGCGCCGGGTCACATCTGCTGGCCGATGTTGAACAGGATGGTGCTGATCGCCGTTCCCAGGAACAGCAACGCGACGATCGCCACGATCGCGATCAGTGCCAGGATGAGGGCATATTCGGCGAGACCCTGGCCGGATTGGCCGGCCTCGTCGTGGCGTTCGATGTCGGCTTCGAGATCCACCGTTGCCTCCCGCATGGGCGCCGCCGGCAGCCACCGGCGATCGGCGAGACACTCCGTCTGCTGGCCGCGGGCGTCCATGCGTAGTTCCCGCAATGCGAGGGATCGATGACCGAGCAGCACTTCCGAATGATCCGGCTCGGCGATCGCGAGATCGTCCGGATGGGCTTGGGCACGAATCGCCTGACGGACACGCCGGGCCACGAAGCCTTCCTCCGAGACGCGGCGATGGCAGGGATCGGATTGGTCGACACCGCCCATCTGTACACCGGCGGGAACAGCGAGCGAACGATTGGGTCTGCCCTCGCCACGATGCCCCTGGACCGGCGGCCGGTCGTTGCCACGAAGGGTGGTTACGGCGCGGGCGAGAACCGCCCCGAGGTCCTGCGCGGCCAGATCGAGCAGAGCCTTCGCTCGCTCCAGGTCGACACCATCGACCTCTACTACCTTCATCGAGCCCACCCGGACACGCCGCTCGAGGACAGCCTCGGGGAGATCCGGCGCTGGGTGGACCGTGGCGCGATCCGCCTCGTTGGCCTGTCGCAGGTGGGGATCGAGCAGATCGATCAGGGCCGGACCGTCGTGCCAATCGCGGCGGTCCAGAACCACTACAACCTTGGCGAGCGGCGCTGGGACGCGGTCATCGACCACTGCCACCGCGAGGGCATCGTCTTCGTCCCGTTCTTCCCGCTCCGCGACATGGGTGGCGGTGTCGCCGAGCGGATCGCGGCACACCAAGGCCTCGCGCCGAGCCAGGTCGCGCTTGCGTGGCTGCTGCGGCGCTCGCCGGCCGTCCTGCCGATTCCAGGCACGCTGTCCGGTGCGCACCTCCGTGAGAATCTCGCGACCCTCGACCTCGACCTGGACGCCGAGGTCATCGGACAGCTGTCCTGACCCGGCAGTTGTCGAGCCCGACGCCGCGGCAGCGGTGCCTGGCCGCTCGCGGCCGCGGTGGCAGATGGCCACCGCCCACGAATACTCCCGGTGGGTATTGACAAGCCCTCTTGTCAAGAGGGTCTCAGCGGCGGTATGATGCCCCCAACGGCTTGTCAAGACTTGACAGGCCTCTCGTCATGTCCGGGACCCGGCGGGGTCGGATCCGCATGGAACCGGGCGCATCTGGAACCTCTCCGTGTTTCCGCGCGTAGGGACCGCTGAGGGGAAGCGAGGTTTTCGAGACGGCTGGCGGAGTTGCCGCAGAGGTCAAGAGCCGGCTGAACGTCGTCGACGTGATCGGCGAGACGGTTCAGCTGCGCAAGGCAGGCACGACCTACAAGGGCCTGTGCCCGTTCCACGGCGAGAAGACGCCGTCGTTCACCGTCACCCCGAGCCGGGAGTCCTGGAAGTGCTTCGGCTGCGGGCTGGGCGGCGACGTCTTCAGCTTCGTCATGCAGCGCGACAGCGTGACGTTCCCGGATGCCCTTCGGACGCTCGCCGCGAAGGCCGGAGTCGAGATCGATGAGCGCACCAAGCGCGAGGACGCCCACCGAGGGCGGCTTCGCGACGTCCTCGAGACGGCGATCGCCTTCTACCACCAGGTCCTGACGTCGACGTCCAACGGCAAGCCGGCCCTCGACTACCTCAAGGGTCGCGGCTTCAGCGACGCCACGATCGAGGGGTTCCAGCTCGGCTGGGCGCCCGAGGGCTGGGACGGCCTGAGCCGCAACCTGGTCCAGAAGAAGCAGATCAAACCGGAGGAGCTGGTCGAGGTCGGTCTCGCGTCGCCTGGTCGCTCGCAGTCGCGCG
The DNA here is from genome assembly GCA_036493155.1 of Candidatus Limnocylindrales bacterium. Taxonomy (GTDB): domain Bacteria; phylum Chloroflexota; class Limnocylindria; order Limnocylindrales; family CSP1-4; genus UBA5189. Next base: position 18,284 of record DASXQE010000030.1, read on the forward strand.
GCGTCGGGGTGATTGACCGCTTCCGCGGACGCGTGCTGTTCCCGATCCGCGACCAGAACGGCGCGCCCACCGGCATGGGCGGCCGGATCCTCGGCAACGAGGCCGAGGCGCGCGCCCAGGGCCGTGACGTCGGGCCGAAGTACCTGAATACCGCCGCGACGCCGCTGTTCGAGAAGAGCCGCTCGCTGTACCTCGTCGACAAGGCCAAGGCCGCGATGCGGAAGACCGGCCAGGCGGTGATCGTCGAGGGGTACACGGACGCGCTCATGGCCCACCAGGCGGGCTTCGACAACGTCGTCGCCTCGCTGGGCACGGCCCTCACGCCCGGCCAGGTGGCGCTGCTGACGCGCTACGCCAAGCGCATCGCGCTGGCCTACGACGTCGATGCGGCCGGCCAGAAGGCCGGGACCTTCGGGGTCCAGGCGCTCCAGGGCCTGATCGGGCAGCTCGCGGCGACCGAGAGCGGCATCGAGCTCGACGAGGTTCGCGTGGTCCGCCTGCCGGACGGCAAGGATCCCGACGAGGTCCTGCGCGACACCCCTGATCGCTGGCGCGAGGAGGTCCGGACCGCGCAGCCGATCGTGGAGTACCTCGTCGACACGTACGCTCGGACGTACGACCTCAAGACGCCCGGCGGCAAGGCCCGCTTCGTCGATGCGGTCATGCCGACGATCCGGTCGGTGCCCAACCCGGTCATGCGCGACGGCTACTTCCAGCTGCTGCGACGGGCCTCCGGCGTGGAGGAGCGGGTCCTGCTCGAGGTCCTGCGCGGCCAGCGCCCCGGCGGCGCCACGGGCCTTGCCGGCACGGGCAACGGCCACGGCGACTCCAGCGGCCGGATCAACGCCGAGGCGATCGTCGCGGCCCAGGATTCGCTGCCGATCGGCGAGATCCTGCGGTCGATCCTGCCCCAGGAGCAAGAGCTGCTACGGCTCCTCCTGCTCGTGCCGGAGCTCCAGCCGAAGGTGTTCGACGTCATCGGGCCGGACCAGCTGCCAAGCACGGTGGCCCGCGAGCTGTTCCGCGCGGTGCTGCTCGCGGCCGAGCCCAACGATGCCGGGATCCGGCCGCGGTTCAGCCAGACTGACCTGATCCAGTCGCTGGATCCGGAGACTGCCGCGCTGGCGATGGCGCTCGTGGCCCGGGCCGACCCGAACCCGCGCGAGCTCACCGAAGGCGAGCGTGGCTACGAGGTCGAGCGCCTCACGATCGATCTCGAAGAGCGCGCGCTCGACGAGCGCTCGATGTACATCCAGGACGCCCTCGCCGAAGCGGAGCAGGCCGCACGCGAGGGCCAGTCGGCGGACGCCGCCACCGGCGCCGCGCTGCGCGCGTCCGTCGACCAGCTGGTCCGCGAGAGCCAGGCCATCAACGACCAACGTCGCTCGCTGCATCGGCGGCGCGACCAGACCCATCTGCTTTCCCGCCCCGGACCGGCCCTGGCCGCTCCGCGGGCCTGACCCACCGAACCACCAAGCAGCATCCCCAAGGAGGGCACCCCACCCATGGCACCAGACCCGCTCGATCAGCAGCTCGTCGAGGCCGTCCTGACCCGACCGCGTCGCGGCCGGGCCGACCTCGAGGAGGCCAAGCTCGCCGGCATCCGGACCCGCGACGTGGACGTCGATGAGGACACCGACGAGGAGTTCGATGGCGACGAGCCCGAGGCGCTCTCGCCGGACCTGAACGACGAGGACGACGTCCAGGTCGAGGTCGTCGAGGACGGCGAGTCAACCGCGGCCCGGCTGCCCGCCGAAGGCCCGGCCAAGCTCGATCCCGACGAGCTCGAGGAGCCGACTGCCGCCGAGCTCGAGGCGCTCTCGGCCGACATGATCGGGATCGACGACCCGGTCCGGATGTACCTCAAGGAGATCGGCAAGGTCGCGCTGCTGACCGCCGAGGAAGAGGTCGTGCTGGCCAAGGCCATCGAGCTCGGCGAGCAGATGGTCGACGAGCCGTGGAAGGCCATGGTCGCCCTCCACGAGTGGACCCTCCACGACACCGAGCGCAAGACCCGAACCGCGAAGCCGCAGCACCGGCTGCCCTTCGGCGACGAGGCACATCGCATGGTCCGCGACGCGCTGGCCGCGCCCGAGGCCCGCGACCTGCTCATCACCCCGCCCGACTTCCACCTCGTCAAGGCTGCTCGGGACGCCCAGTCGGATGGCACCAAGGACCTCATCAAGGAAGGCCGCCGGCTCGTCCACGTCTACTCCGAGCACCTCTCGCCGGAATCGTTCCTCGAGCTCCTCGACTGGGCCTACTTCGCCGTCCACAACGGCGACCTGGACAGCCGCGACAACATCGGGCTTCGGGCGATCTACGACTGGAGCCAGCAGGACGTGGCCTGGCCGGCTCTCCAGCGTTGGATCGAGACGGGCCACGACGCCGACCTGCTCAAGATGTTCGGCCAGGATCCCGAGGTCCCGAAGAACACCAAGCTGGCCCATCGCAAGGGCGAGATCGTCCGCATCGGGCGCGACGCCCGCGAGCAGCTGACCTCGGCCAACCTTCGGCTGGTCGTGTCGATCGCGAAGAAGTACATCGGCCGCGGGATGTCGTTCCTGGATCTCATCCAGGAGGGCAACATCGGCCTGATTCGAGCGGTCGAGAAGTTCGACTACGAGAAGGGCTTCAAGTTCTCGACGTACGCGACGTGGTGGATCCGCCAGGCCATCACCCGGGCGATCGCCGACCAGGCCCGGACGATCCGCATCCCGGTCCACATGGTCGAGACGATCAACCGCCTCATCCGCGTCTCGCGCCAGCTCCTCCAGGAGCTCGGCCGCGAGCCCACGGTCGAGGAGATCGCCGAGGCGATGTCCAAGGGCCAGGAGGTCCAGGTCACGCCCGAGAAGGTCCGGGAGATCATCAAGGTCTCGCAGGAGCCGGTCTCGCTCGAGACCCCGATCGGCGAGGAGGAGGACTCCCACCTCGGTGACTTCATCGAGGACCGCGGCGCCCTGGCACCAGCCGAGGCGGCCTCGCACCAGCTCCTCAAGGAGCAGGTCGAGAGCGTCCTTGACTCCCTGACCGGCCGGGAGCGGCGGGTGCTCCAGCTCCGCTTCGGCCTCGAGGACGGGCGTGCCCGGACCCTGGAGGAGGTCGGCAAGGAGTTCAACGTCACCCGGGAGCGGATCCGCCAGATCGAAGCGAAGGCCCTGCGCAAGCTCCGCCACCCGTCCCGCAGCCGGAAGCTCAAGGACTACCTCGAGTAGGTCGGTGGGTTCCGAAGGCGGCCGGCGCGACGCGCCGGCCGCGGCGCCGGCGGGGGCGCTGGCCGCGGCGCCGCCGCAGCCCGTGGCGTTGCTCTACGGCCCGGGTCACCGGATCGTGCATGCCAACGCCGCGTTCATCGCCGAGTTCGGCGAACGAGGCACGATCCTGCCCATCGGCGTGCCTGCGGTCGAGGCGTTGCTCGACGTGCCGCCGATCGTCCTCGAGGTCGTGGACCGTGTCCTCGCCTCGGGCCGGCCGCTCGCGACCTGGGTCGACGTCCGGGGCGTTCGGCGCCGGCTGACCGTCGCCCCACGATCCGATCCCGAGACCGGCGAGGTCTACGGGGTCGCGTTACGGCTCGCGCGGGAGTAGCCAGTCGGGCAGCCCGCGCGGCAGATCAAGCAGGACCGGCCGCAGCCGCGCCCGAAGGCTCCGCCTCGTTAGCCGCCCGAGTGTCGGTCAGCCGGGCGTCGCGGCCGGGTCGGTCCGGCGCAGCAGGATCCCGAGATAGACCTTCCATGGCCCCACGGCCTCGTCCCTCGAGCCGGCCAGGCCGGCGTAGACCTGGCTGATGTGGTCGAGATCGTGGACCGTCCAGGCGGCCAGCAGGTTCCGCAGGGTGACCTCGCCGAGGGCCGGATGCAGGCCGACCCGGTCGAGGTCCGCCGGGCCCAGCCCGAGATCCGCCAGCGCGGCGAGATTGCGCCCCCGCAGCTCGGCGAACTGGGTGATCAGGTCGTCGAGCGAGCGGTCCCGGTCGCGCTCCAGCATCGCCACGCGGTCGAAGGCATCGAACGCCTTGGTCGTGCCATCGTCCAGCAGCCGCCGCGTCCGATCGAGCCAGTTGCTCAGCTCGGCGGTCACGAGGTGTCCGACGACGTCGCGCGGGCGCCAGCCACCGGGCGTGTCCGCGGTGTCGCCCCACGAATCGGGCAACCCGGACAACAGTGCCGTCAGGACGAGCGGCGTCCGAGCGAGCAGGTCGGTCGTTTCCGCGAGGAAGGTGCCGTCGGCGGTTGCGGTCATGGCCGCAGGGTAGGCAACCGAAGGCCGGCCCGCGAAGGCCGGCCCGGTTGCGTTGCGGATTCGAAGCGGGGCCCGCGGCCCCGCAGGGTCAAGCCGCGGTCAGGCGGCGCCCTGGCTGAGGCCGATGACGTGGCCCTCCGGGTCGGCGAACATCGCCAGCCACGTCTCGGGCGCCGGGCTGAACTTCGGCATGACGACCTGGCCGCCGGCGGCCTGGACCTTGGCGAGCGTGCCGTCGAGGTCGTCGACGCTCACGTAGAACGTCACCCACCCGGCGCCGCCATCGGGCGACGGGCCGGTGCCGAGCACGATGCCCGAGTCCTGATCGTTGGTCATCGCGTAGCCGCCTGGCAGGTCGGTGTTCTGCTTCCAGCCGAAGACCGAGCCGTAGAACTGCTGGAGCGCGGGGCCGTCCTTGCCGACGACCTCCGCGTGGACGATCCGGTTTGCCACGATCGAACCTCCTGTGACGAGACCGCCATGGTCGCGCGTTCACGGCATTGACGAACGGCGGTGCCCGGAATCGACAGGGCGGTGCGGCTCGTCAGCCCGTTGGCGCGGCCGTGACGCGGCCGCGTTCGCCGAGCGCAGCGTTGACTCCGCGCGGCGCTCGCCGCGGGGCCGTGCCCGCTCCGCGCCGTGTGCTCAGAGCTCGAGCCGCACCACGACCCGTCGATGGGTCGCACTCGGGTCCGACGCGTTGTCGGCCACGACGCGGAAGCCCGCCGCCTCGAACATTGCCAGCGTGCCGGTGTACGCCGCCGCGGCGGCGACCTGCTCGCCAGGCGCGAGGTCCAGGGGGTAGGCCTCGATCGCCGGCGCGCCGTGCTCCGCGGCGTAGCCCACGGCGGCGGCCAGCAGCGCCCGTCCCAGGCCGCGTCCGCGGGCCGAGGGTGTGCTCGCGAAGCACACGATCGACCACACCGGTCGGTCGTCGATCGCCGGAATGACCTTCGAATGGACGACCCGCTGGAAGCTGGTCCGCGGGCCGAAGCCCACCCAGCCGATCGCCCGCTCGGCCCCGGGACCGCCGTCCACGGCGTCGCCGGCGGGCAGCCGCTCCAGCGCGACGAGGCCGGGCGGCAGGTCGGAGCGAGCCTGCTCGTGGAGGCGTTCGCGCAGCTCCGGGACGTGGAGTGGCGCGAAGTCCTTCGACCGGAGGCGCCAGAACTGGCAGTAGCACCAGCGTGGATCGCCGCCCTCGCGAAACAGCGCCGCCAGGGGCTCCCACGTCGCCTCGCTGAGGGGCTCGATGCGGACGCTCGGCGGCGGTGCCATGGGACCGAGCCTAGCCTGGCCAGTCTCGGGCGCTGCAGCCGCTCGTGCGTCGGACGCGGTCAGGAGCGGTCGCTCCGCGCGATCTCGGCGGCGCCGGGGTCGGGCCCGGTTGCCACCGGCAGGCCGGAGCGCGACCAGTCGCTGTAGGAGCCGACGTAGATCGTCGGGTCGGATAGCCCGGCGACGCGTCGGGCCAGGGCGTGATGCGTTGCGGTCACGCCGCTGCCGCAGTAGGCGACGACCTCGCCGCTCGCGTCGGCGCCCGCGCCGAGGGCCGCAAAGTGGTCCCGCAGCGAATCGCGCGGGAGCAGCCGGCCATCGGGCCCGACGTTGCCCTCCCACGGGGCGCTGATCGCCGTCGGGATGTGCCCGGGGTACGGATCGATCGGCTCCGTCTCGCCGCGGTAGCGCGGCGCGGCACGAGCGTCGAGCAGGACGAGCTCGCCGAGTCGCGACCGAAGGGCCTCGCGCTGAATCACGTGGGTCCATGCCGCACGAAGACGCGGCGGACGCGCGGCCGGCGGACGCCGCGCAACCTCGGTCGTCGTGGGCAGGCCGGCGGCCAGCCACGCCTGCCAGCCCCCATCGAGGACCGCCGCGCCACCGCGGTGGCCGAGGTTGTCCAGCATCCACCACAGGCGCGCTGCCACCCAGCCGCCCACGTCGTCGTAGCCGACGACAAAGCTCTCGTCGCCGATCCCGGCGAACGCGAGGCGCGCGGCGAAGTCGGCGGGCGAGGGCAGGGGATGCCGGCCCGGCGCGCCATAGCCGCCGAGATCCGCGAGGTCCGTGTCGAGGTCGAGGAAGATCGCGCCCGGGAGGTGGCTCGCGGCATAGGCCCGTCGCCCGGCCCCGGGCTCCCCGAGCTGCCAGCGCACGTCGACGATGACCGTGTTGGGATCGGACAGGCCCTCGGCAAGCGCCGCCACGGACAGGAGGGGCGACGCTCCGGGCGCCGACGCCGCATTCATGGCGGCTGAGCCTAGCCTGCTATCCTGCTGCGCGGCGCCGCGCCCGGCGGGTCCATCGACCTCGGGCCGAGCGTCGCGGTCGCCCACGGCGACCCTCGCTCCGGCGTAGCTCAGTGGTAGAGCGGGCGGCTGTTAACCGCTTGGTCGTAGGTTCGAATCCTACCGCCGGAGCCAGTCCGCAACCCGACGGTGCATCCGCATGGAAAACCACGCCCGACCTGCACGCATTCGCAACCCGTGATGCGGATCATTGGCTCGGTGCCGCTTCGTGCTCGGACCCGTGGCCCCGCGTCGGTCGCAGCGTTGGTGCTGCTGATCGCCGCGTGCACCGCGGTCGAATCGGCCAGCCCATCCCACGGCCTCCCCGACACGTCATTCGTGGCCGCCAGCCCGACGAGCCCTGGCGCGACGCCGCCGACGATGCTCGAGCTCGCCCGCCAGAAGATCCAGCACGTCGTCGTGATCATGCAGGAGAACCGCTCGTTCGACGCCTATTTCGGGACGTATCCCGGCGCCGACGGCATCCCGATGAACGCCAACGGCAAGCCCAGCGTGTGCGTGCCGGATCCCGCCAAGAAGACGTGCGTCCGCCCGTACCACGACACCAATGACATCCAGGTGGGCGGGCCGCACGCCGTGGGATCGGCCATCGCCGACATCGACGGTGGCCGGATGGACGGCTTCATCGCCCAGGCCGAGTCGGGCAAGAAGAACTGCAACGACCTGCTCAATCCGGCCTGCAGCCGGGCCGGCATCGACTCGATGGGCTACCACGACCGAACCGAGCTCGGGAACTACTGGCACTACGCCGACGACTTCGTCCTCCAGGACCAGATGTTCGAGCCCAACGCCTCGTGGAGCCTGCCCGAGCACCTGTTCATGGTCTCGGAATGGTCCGCGGTATGCGACGTCGACGACGATCCGACGAGCTGCAAGAACAACGTCAACTTCCCGAACATCATGCCGAACTCGGGCCTTGCGAACGCCAACGAGGTCGCCAACCCGAACTACGCCTGGACCGACATGACCTACATCCTCCACGCCCAGCACGTGAGCTGGGGCTACTACGTCTTCTCGGGCACCCAGCCCGACTGCCAGAACGGCGAGGAGACCTGCGCCCCGGTGGACCAGAATGCCGATACGCCCGGCATCTGGAACCCGCTGCCGTACTTCTCGACGGTCAAGCAGGACGGCCAGCTCGGCAACATCAAGTCGATGACGTCGTTCTTCACGGCCGCCAAGAACGGCCGCCTGCCGGCGGTGTCGTGGGTCGTGCCGAGCCACGACGTCTCCGAGCATCCGCCGGCCTCCGTCCAGGCCGGCCAGGCCTACGTCACGGGTGTCGTCAACGCGATCATGCAGAGCCCGGACTGGCCGACGACCGCGATCTTCCTGGCGTGGGACGACTGGGGCGGGTTCTACGATCACGTGCCGCCACCCAGCGTCGACGAGAACGGCTACGGCCTGCGGGTGCCCGGCCTGCTGATCAGCCCGTATGCCAAGCACGGGTTCATCGACCACCAGACCTTGAGCTTCGACGCCTATTCGAAGCTCATCGAGGACCTGTTCCTCGGCGGCCAGCGCCTGGACCCCGCGACCGATGGACGGCCCGATCCGCGGCCCGACGTGCGCGAAGATGCGGCGATCCTCGGAGACCTCCTGAAGGAGTTCAACTTCAACCAGCCGGCCCGGCCGCCCGACATCCTGCCAACGACCTGGACCCTGCCGCCCGGCGCGTAGATGGCCGCCGCGGTGCCGTGACCCGACGGCCTACGAGCTCGTCGCCAGCTGGCCCGCGACCACGATCGCCAGCAGCCCGAACGCCATGAGCGCCGTGCCCGACAGGCGGTTGATCCAGACCAGGCCGCGCATCGTCAGGCGACCCCGCAGCCAGCCGACGACGGCCGTCAGGCCGACCCACCACATGCTCGAGCCGGCCCACACGCCCACCGTCAGCATCGCGGCGTCGCCGAATGTCGTGGCGCCGGAGGCGAAGCCGAAGCCGGCGAACACCGCGGCGAACGCCAGGATCGTCATGGGGTTGGTCATCGTCAGCGCGTAGATCGAACCGAAGGCCGAGGCGAGGCCGGGACGCTCGGTGGCGACCGCCGCCTCGCCTGGCACGGTCAGGAAGGTCCGCAGCCCGAGCCAGACGATGATCGCCCCGCCCACCAGGCCCAGTGCCACCCGATTCGACAGCAGCACGGCCGACACCGCCGTGAGGCCGAACGCCGCGATCCCGCCGTAGCTGGCGTCGGCCGTGGCGACGCCGAGTCCGGAGGCCAGGCCGTAGACCCGGCCGTGAGCCAGCGTCCGCCGGATGACCAGCAGGCTGATCGGGCCGACGGCCGCGGCGATGGTGAAGCCCACGATGAGGCCCCGGATCGCGAGATTGGTGTCCATTGTCGTGCGCTCCTCGTGGAGTGCCCTGGCAATCGTCCGAGGCTGTGAATCACACCGCCCTCGACGCTCGCCGAGGGCGGATGGTGGAAGGTGCCGGCGCCCCCATGGGGCGCGCGTCCTACGGCCGGCCGTCCCTCGCGGGGCACGGCTGCTGCTGGACGCGCGGATCGAGTGGCCGGCGGGACATCGTCGCGGATGATGGAGGCGTGGTCCGGCGTGGGTCAAGCCGGCGTGGGTCAAGCCGGGAACGCAAGCCGCCTGCAACCGCCTCGGGACGATGGGCGGCGCGAGCCAGACAGGCGCAGGGCGAGGGTGGAGGTCGACCACGATCGCCACCCGCCAAGGAGGCTTCCATGCCAGAGCTCGATGCCCAGGATCGCGACCAGCTGCGCGACAGCCAGTTCGCCTACGTCGACAAGAGCGGCGAGGGCCACCTGCCGATCAACGACGAGTCGCATGTCCGCAACGCGATGTCGCGCTGGAACCAGACCGAGTTCGAGAGCCAGCACGACAAGGAAGCCGCACGCCAGAAGATCGTTCGCGCGGCGCACCAGCACGGGATCGACGTGAGCGACGACGACAAGGTCGCCCATCCGGTTCGCTGACGGTTCGACCGGCGTCGCGCGCCGGACTGACCGCTCGAGCCGGCGTCACACGCCGGCCGCTCGGCGCCCTAGAACCAGGTCGAGCACCACGGCTCATCGGCGCGCTTGAGCAGCGCGTCGAGCCGGGCCAGCGCACCCGGCGTGGCCTCGTCCGCTCCGCGCGCCCGGATGGCGTCCCGCAGGCGTGTGCCGCCGAGGTACGCGGCGCCCAGCGCGGCGACCGGGACGGTCACATCCGCAGCTCGCCGCGTCGGCCGGCAGGTCGCGCCATCCGGCGAGGCCTCGAGCTCGAAGCGCCCGGCCGCAGGCCCCGCGCCGCCACCCAGGCGGTCGACCACCTCGATGACCAGGCGGTCGTCACGGTCGAACGACCGCGCCGCCAGCGCGGTCGGGACGTCGAACAGGCGGACCCAGAGGAACTCGGTGAGCTCGCGCAGCCGGAACGCTCGCGCGTCCTCGAGGTACCACAACAGGGGATCGCTTGGCCGCCGCGTGTCCGCCGTGATCGTCGCCACGAGGTCGAGCGACGCCAGGTACTGCCACATGGCGAGCTCGGCCTCGACCGAGGTCCCGTGGAGCTCGTCGACGATTGCGACGTTGTCCGGGATGCCGTCGTCCCATTTCTCCTCGCCGTGGTAGACGGCGTAGGCATCGGGCCCGTCGGGGCCGTGATGGATGGCGAACACCAGCGCCTGTTTCGGCCGGCCGGGCGGCTGGCGAATCGTGAGGTCGACGTCCCAGCGGAAGTCGGTGCGCCCGAGCTCCCCTGGCTGGGCCAGGCGGTAGCGGTCGTAGATCGGCGGGATGACCTCCCTGGCCCGGAGCGCGTTCACGACCTCGATCGTGCCCGGGGCTGGCTCCTTGAACCTGGCGGCCCGCGCTCGCAGCGACCACTTGGCCCGCCAGGTCGCCGGGCCGTAGCCGAAGCGGCCGTAGATGGGCCACTCCGCGGCGATCAGGACCCCGACAGGCTCGCCGGCCTCGCGTGCCCGAGCCATGTCGTCTGCCTCGAACGCCGACAGGATCCCGCGCCGGCGATGGGTCGAGCGGACCGTCACGGCGGTGACGGCGCTGGCGGTCAGGCTCGAGCCACCCGGCAAGGTCAGGGGCGTCGGGAACGTCCGGTAGGTGCCGACGACGGTCGAGCCGTCGAATGCGGCCCGGGTCCGCTGGAGATCCATCGACTCGAGCCGGAACTCGGCCGAGGCATTCGGCTCACCCCACGGCCAGAAGAAGAACACGGTGCTGGCCGCCTCGAGCCAGGCGGGCAGCTCCGACGCTTCGATGGGGCGGACATCGATGGGCACCGGCGGACGATAGCGCGCCCCCGAGCCGCGCGGCTGGGCGCGGGCGTGGAGGCGGCGGCCACTTGCGGCGCGGGCCTTGCGCGTGCAACAGTGTAATGATGTAATTGCGACGACGGCGTCGGACCGCCGAAGGGACAGCGAGGACACGATGGACGAGATTCGAGGCTGGTTCGCCGGCCGCATTCCCGATGACTGGTTCACTGGGCCGGTCACGGTGACCGGCGACCGTGAGGAGCTGCTGGTGACCGGCGAGCTGGCGGATGCCAAGGTCGACGCCGCGGCCAGCGAGGCCGAGCAGGGAGCCGCCCGGAGCTCGCGCGTCGACGACTTTCGCGATCAGACGCGCCCGGCGCGGATGCGCATTGCCGCCGACGCCGAGCACCGCTTCGACCGGAAGGTCTCCTGGGCCGTGACGATCGGCGGCGAGACGCACGCCTTCACCACCGCGAGCGTCCCGGTCATGACCCGCCTCCGGATGCGCGAGCGGGCCGTGCTGGACACGCTCGTCGACGGTGGCGTCGCCCGCAGCCGCAGCGAGGCCCTGGCGTGGTGTGTCCGGCTCGTCGGCGATAACGAAGGCGACTGGATCGAGAAGCTGCGCGGGGCCCTCGGTTCGGTCGAGTCCGTCCGGAGCGAGGGCCCCAAGCCGAGCCGCCGGGTCAACTGATCCGGGGTAACCCCGGGCGAGCCTCGGCCATCGAGGACGATGGCCGCGTCCACCTGGCACTCCGTCACGGCCGGAAGCATTGCCTCCAGGAGGGTGGCCTTGCGCCGCGCCGTCCTGGGCTAGTCGACGTATCGGAGCGGGGTCGCGGTCTCGAACCCCGCCGGGAGGGTCACGCCGGTCGCGTGATTCGGGCAGTAGCCATTCGGGATCTTGTCGAGGTACTGCTGGTGGTAGTCCTCGGCGAAGTAGAACGTCGGGGCGGGGGGCCCGACGATCTCCGTCGCGATGTCGCCGTAGCCGGCGGCGCTGAGCTGCTCCTGGAACATCGCCTTCGAGCGCTCGGCTGCGGCGCGCTGGGCTTCATCCTGCGCGAAGATCGCCGACCGATATTGCGTGCCGGTGTCATTGCCCTGGCGCATCGCCTGGGTTGGATCGTGAGATTCCCAGAAGATCCGGAGCAGGTCGTCGTACGAGACCTTGGCCGGATCGAACACCACGCGAACGGTCTCGGCGTGACCCGTTCGACCGGTGCAGACCTCCTTGTAGGTGGCATTGGGCGTGTAGCCACCTTCATACCCGACCGCCGTCGTCCAGACGCCGGGCACCTGCCAGAACGTCTTCTCCTCGCCCCAGAAGCAGCCGAGGGCGAACTCGGCAACCCCGAATCCGTCCGGGTAGGGCCCGGCAATGGGCGTGCCGAGGATCGTGTGCGCCCCCGGTTCGAGGATCGGGGTCGATCGGCCGGGGAGGGCGTCCTCCGAGGCGGGCATGCTGGCGGGCTTACCGAAGAGCCACATTCGCGGGTGCTCCGAGCTGCGGTGTCAGGCGCGGAATCTACCTCCGGAGCGGAATCCCGCCCGCCGCGCCCCCGATGTCGGCGGCCACCCGGCCGATGCTAGGCTGCCGGCCACGGCCGGAGGGAGGGCGACGGTGTCCAGCTCGGCCCAGCGGGAGCGTCGCGGCGTTCGAGGCCGGACGGGCGGCCAGCTGCCCCGCGCCGATCTGCCGGCGTGGCAGCGGCGACTCCGGTATCGCATCGCCCGAACCGCCATCTGGGTCATCGCCCACGCACTGCTGCGGTTGCGCCTCGAGGGCCGCGAGCACCTCGTCGACGGGCCGGCCCTGTACTGCTTCAACCATCTGAGCTGGGCGGACCCGGGTGTGCTCTATGCCACGTTCCCGGCCTCGATGCGCCTGTACTGCTACGGACCAAAAGAGACGACCATGCGGACCGGCGCCCGGAACCGCCTGATCTGGTGGGCCGGCATCGCGGTCCCGTTCCGGCCGGGCAAGGAGGACCTCCTGGCGTCGGTGAAGAAGGCCGAAGCCATCTTCGCCTCCGGCGCGAGCCTGGCCATCGCCGGTGAAGGCGCGATCCACGTCCACGAGGGCGACCTCCTGCCGCTGCAGGAAGGCGCGGCCTATCTCGCCCTGCGCGCTGGGGTCCCGATCGTCCCGGTGGCCATCACGGGCACCTCGTGGCTGGGCTTCCGGCGGCTCATCCGCGTCCGGATCGGCGCACCGATCCCGACGGGGGAGCGGCCGACTCACGACGCCATCCAGGCCTCGACGTGGCGGACCTGGCATGCGCTGCGATCGATGGTCGCGGACGACCGCGACCCGGGGCCGCCCGGCCCATTCGGACGCTGGCTGACGGACCTCTTCAACGATTGGGGCGAGGGCGGGCGGCGGGCCGCCGCCGGCGTCCGCGGTCCGTCGCCCGAGACGGTGCCCGCGACGCCCGACGGGCGACCCCGGGCGCCCGCCAGCGGAAGCTGACGCGGTCCGGCCTCTGGCATACTCGGGCCGTGGGTGGAACCGGCCTCAGCAGCGATCCCAAGGAATACCGCTCGCGGCTCGCCGACCAGGCTGACGCGCAGCTCGACGCCTGGGCCGAGGAGCTCCTCCGCGACGTCGTGAAGCGCCGTGGCATCGTGAAGGTGGTCCACGACTTCCGGACCGCCGCGAAGCTCAGCGAGGCCGAATTCGAACGGGTGTTCGCATCAGGAGGCGGCGCCCCGGCGACGCTCGGGCGCGACCGCGCCGGCAACCTGATCGTCCCGACGATCAGCCTGTTCGCGCTGGTCCCGGGCCTTCGCGCCCGGGTCGATGACGCCCGCGGGCGGCTCATCGACTACCTGGTGGCCAACTTCGGGGAGCTCGTATACGTCTGACGGGCCGAGCCCGAGCAGCGGGGGCACCGGCCTCGCGACGGCCCTGGCGCGAATTGGCGGCGTGATCCGGGCCGGTCACCCATTTCCGTCCGTGCTCAACGCCTTGGCCGCCGGCGCGATCGCGTTCCTGGCCGGCGGGGCAGGGGAGCCGGCCGCGGGGCCCGCCCTCCGGCTCGGGGCGGCGATGCTCGCCATCCAGCTCTCGATCGGCGCCGTCAACGATCTCGTCGACGTCGATCTCGATCGAGGCCGCAAACCCGGCAAGCCCCTGGCGCACGGAGGCGTGCACCCGCGCGCGGTCGCGGCCCTCGCGGTAGCGGGCCTGGTGATCGGCCTGTCGCTGGCCGAGGTCTCCGGCGCGCCCGTCGCCGGTATCGCCGTCGTGGGAGCGGCCTTGGGCTACCTCTACGACCTCCGCCTCTCCCGAACCGCACTGTCGTGGCTGCCCCTGGCGCTGGCCCTCCCGCTCGTCCCGATCTATGGCTGGCTCGGGGCGACCGGCTCGATTCCCGTGGCCTTGTGGTCCCTGGTCCCCGTGGGCGCGGTCGCCGGCCTTGGCCTTGCCCTCGGCAATGGGTTGGCGGACTTCGATCGCGATGCCTCGGCGGGGGTGGCAACCGCGGCCATCCGGCTGGGGCGGCGCCTGGCATGGCGGGTCCAGGCGCTGGCGCTCGGCGGGGTCGTGCTGGCGGCCGTCGTGTTCGCGCCCCCGCCCAGCCGCGAGGACAGCGTGTTGTCCCTGGCCTGGATCGTGGGCTTGAAGGGTGGTTCGATCGCGGTGCTGGCGGGGGCCGGGCTCACCGGGCCGGCAGGTCCCGAGCGTGCTGCGCTGCGGGAGCGGGGCTGGGAGCTGCAGGCCGTCGGGGTGGCGCTCGTCGGCCTGGCGTGGCTTCTTGGCATCGCCAATCCGTCAGGTTAAGGAGTACCAATCCGCCATAACGCCGGGGTGCGCGCGGTCGTTACTGTGGGCAGCAGCGCCAGTTGGAACGAGCACTGGGAGCCGTGAGCACGATGCACCGACTGATCTCCTTCCGAGCCGCACTCATCGCGATCGTGGCCGTGATCTTCTCCGCCACGATTGCCTTCGCCGGTCAGCCCTCCAGCCATGCCGCCCAGGGGCTTGCCAACGCCGCCAGCCACGCCGGGCAGGCCGTTCCGGATCAGACCGGCGACGAATCCAGCGAAACGACCGAGACCGACCAGTCCGACACCGACACGTCGGAGACCGAGACCAGCTCGGAGAGCGCTGATGCGGCCGACAACTGCACGGTCGACCTGACCGGGGACCTCAGCGGGTTCACGCACGGGGCGATCGTCTGCACGGCGGCCCACATGGACACCCCGGACGGGTATGCCAACCACGGGGCGTGGGTCTCGCACTGGGCCACGATGAACAAGGGCGCGGATGCCTCCGCGACGGGCAAGGCGCACAAGCCAAGCCACTGAGCCCTCGCCCGGCTCGACCGGGCAGCAACCCGCGAATCACGAAGCCGGCGCCTGAGGCGCCGGCTCCGATCGTTGTCGAGGGGCTCGCCCGCCGCGGCATGCCGCGACTGACTCGGATCCCGGTTCAGCCGTGGTCGCTGCGGACCATGGCGATGGCGTTCTCCAGGCGGAGCTTCGCGATCGTCAGGTACTTCGCGAGATTGACCCGATCGATGCCGCTGATCCCGGAGACGAGATCCGGGGCCCGCAGGACCTCGACCATGGCCTCCACGGCATCGGCGAGCTGCTGCTTGGCATTGACCAGCGAGTCGTCCCGGATCGGGGCGGTCTCACCGCGGCGATGTCCGGTCCACGCCGCCTCCGCCTCGTCCCGAACCTCGTCCGACGTCTCGCTGCCGGCGGACGCCGAGCCTTCGAGCTCGGTGGTCTCGTCGGTCTCGAGGTCGGCACCGCGCCTGGCGCGGCGGCCCTCGATCCGGTCGCGAAGCTTGATGAGCGTCAACTCGCCATTTGCGACCTGGGCCGCGAGCCGCTTGCGCTTCTTCGGATCCTCGACCTTCATCAGCTCGTAGGCGTGGGACAGGGTGTCTTTGCGCAAGGACACCAGCTCCCGGATCTCCTGCGGCGCGTCGGCAAGGCGGAGCCGGTTCTCCAGGTAGCCCTTGTCCTTGCCCAGCTTCTGGGCCAGCTTGCGGACCGAATAGCCGTGGTCGCGAACCATCCGGTCGTACATCGCCGCCTCGTCGAGCGGCGAGAGGTCCTCGCGCTGGAGGTTCTCGATGATGGAGATCTCCAGCGCGGTGTCGTCGTCGATCTCTTCGACGAGTGCCGGGATCGTGGCGAGCCCGGCCTTCTGGGTCGCCCGCCAGCGGCGCTCGCCGGCGATGAGCTGGTAGGTGTCGTCGTCGAGCGGCCGGACGAGGATCGGCTGGAGGACTCCGTGCTCGCGGATCGACGCGGCGAGCTCCTCGAGGGTGGCCTCGTCGAAGGCCAGCCGGGGCTGCTCGGGATTCGAGGTGATGTGGGACACCTCGATGACGCGCACGCCGCTGCGGGCGCGGCCATGACGGTCGTTGGAGAGGAGGCTGACGATCGCGGGGGAGAGCTCGCGCTCCTCGGACAGCCGCCGAGCCGCGGCGGCACGGAAATCAGTTCTGGCCAAGGTCGACCACCTCCCGGGCGAGCTCGCGGTATGTGCGAGCAGCTTCGGTCTGTCCGGCGTACACGGTGATCGGTCGACCGACGAGGGGAGCCTCGCCCAGCTTCACCGTGTTGCGAATGATCGAGTTGAAGACGTGGTGATCGCCGACGACCTTGAGCTCTTCGAGCATGTCGCGCGCGAGGTTCGTCCGGCCGTCGTAGAAGGTTGGCAACAGCCCCAGGATGCGGAGGCGGCGGTTGAGCTTGAGGCGGATCGTGTTGATGACCTTCACCAGGTTGGTCAGGCCCTTCATCGCGTAGTACTGGGTCTGGACAGGGATGATCACGCCGTCCGCCGCGACCAGGCCATTGACCGTCAGGAGCCCGAGGTTGGGCGGGCAGTCAATCAGCGCGTAGTCGTACTTCTTGCGAAGCTTGCCGTCGAGCGCGTCGCGCAGCAGCGACTCCCGACCGAGCATCGTGAACAGCTCGCCCTCGGTCGCCGCGAGGTCGATGTGCGCCGGCGCGACATCGATGCCCTCCGTCTCCGTGGCGCGAATGATCTCCTCGATCGTCGCGCGCCCGACGAGGACGTCGGCCATGGATTGCTCGACGGTGTTGAGGTTGACGCCGAGGCCCGCCGTCAGGTTCGCCTGCGGATCCATGTCGATGCACAGGACCCGGTAGCCATCCTCCGTGAGCGCCCCCGCGAGGTTGATGGCGGTCGTGGTCTTGCCGACCCCGCCCTTCTGGTTCGCGATGGCGATGACGTGGGTCACCGGGGCCTCACCTCGTTTCGTGTCGACAACATCCCGGCGATCGCTCGAATCCTGGTCGCCGGCGTGTCAGGGAGCGCGTAACGGGGGATGGGGTCCGTCGTCGTTTGGGGGATCCTCCGCAGGTCGATGCTAGCGCAGCGACCACGTCACGAGACATGCGACTTATCCACAGGTTCGCCCACTTGTGCACCGAAGTGTGGATTGTCGGCCAGTTCCGTCACCGACCAGATCGCGGTCGGTCGGCGCCACAAAGCGCCCGACTATGATGGCCTCGGCCCGTCGACCCACCGGTGTCCTTGCGCAAAGACAGAGGGAGAGTGCCCGTGCCGACGAACGACGAACGGCTTGCGCGGCTGGACGCCATGCGAGCCGAATCGCGGTTGGGCGGCGGGGCCACGCG
>DASXQE010000031.1:0-3763 GCA_036493155.1 Candidatus Limnocylindrales bacterium
CGCATCCGCATCCGCCTCAAGGCCTACGACCACCGGCTGCTCGACCAGTCGGCGGCCCAGATCGTCGAGACGGCCCAGCGAACAGGCGCCGACATCGTCGGCCCGGTGCCGCTGCCCACCCGCATCGAGAAGTTCACGGTCCTCCGCTCGCCGTTCATCGACAAGGACAGCCGGGAGCAGTTCGAGATCCGCACTCACAAGCGGCTCGTCGACATCCTGGATCCGTCGTCGAAGACGGTCGATGCCCTGATGCGACTCTCGCTGCCCGCGGGCGTCGACATCGAGATCAAGATGTGATGCAGCCCACGACCATGCGGCCGATCGCCGCGTTGCTCGCTCCGCGCGCCCACGCACGCCCGGTCACGTGCGCTCGTGGGCGTGCTCGCTCGGGCCTTGCCCTGGGCGCGCCTGTCCGTGGGCTGCGGGGGCCGGCATGACGGTCGGATTGATCGCCCGCAAGGCGGGCATGACCCAGGTCTTCCAGGCCGACGGCACGATGGTCGCCGTCTCGGTCCTCGAGGTGACGCCCAACGTCGTCACCCGGGTGCGCACGCCCGAGCGGGACGGCTACGCCGCGCTCCAGCTCGGCGCGGCGAGGGGCCGCAAGCCGACCAAGCCGATCGCCGGCCAGCTCAAGGGCGTGAAGGCGGCGGTCGGCACCATGCGCGAGTTCCGCGTCGGCTCCGACGATGACCTCGCCGGCTACGAAGTCGGGCAGGCGATTGCCATCGGCGACGTGTTCGCCGAGGGCGACCTCGTCGACGTCACCGGCGTGTCGAAGGGCAAGGGCTTCGCCGGCCACATCAAGCGCCACGGATTCCATCGCGGCCCCACGACCCACGGCTCCGACCACCACCGCGAGCCGGGCTCGATCGGTCCGGGCACGACCCCGGGGCGCGTCTACCGCGGCCTCCGGATGGCGGGCCACATGGGCGACGAGCGGGTCACGACCAAGAAGCTCCGCGTGGTCCGGGCCGATGGCGAGCACAACCTGCTGCTCGTCCGCGGCAGCGTCCCGGGCGCCCGCGGCGGCCTGATCCTCGTGAGGAAGGCCTGATGGCATCCACGACCCTCTACGACAAGACCGGCGCCACGGTCGGGACCGTCGAGCTGGATGACGAGCTCTTCGCGGCCCCGGTCAGCGTCGCGCTGCTCCATCAGGTCGTGACCGCGCAGCTCGCGGCGCGCCGGACCGGTACGCACGACTCCAAGACCCGCGGCGAGGTCCGCGGCGGCGGCAAGAAGCCGTATCGCCAGAAGGGCACCGGCCGGGCCCGCCAGGGCAGCCCATCCGCCCCGCACTACCGAGGCGGCGGCGCGGTCTTCGGGCCGCATCCGCGCTCCTATGAGCAGCGGCTGCCACGCAAGATGAAGCGGGCCGCGCTGCGCGGCGCCCTGACCGCCAAGCTCGGCGACCAGGCGATCCGGGTCATCGACGCGTTCGGCCTGGAGGCCATCAAGACCCGGGACATCGCCGGGATCCTGGGCGCCATCAACGCCAGCGGCCGCGTGCTGGTCGTGGCGCCGGCGGCGGACGAGCGCCTTCGGCTCTCGGCCCGCAACCTGCCGACCGTGGAGGTCATCCTGGCCGACTCCCTGAACGTCGTCGACCTCGTGAAGGCCGACACGGTCGTCATCGAGCAGCCCGCGCTGGCCCGGATCGGGGAGGTCTACCGATGACCGTCCGGACCGCGCCCGAGACCGTCATCGCGCCGGTCGTGAGCGAGAAGTCGATCGACCAGGCGACCCGCCAGAAGTACACCTTCCGGGTCCATCCCGACGCCAACAAGATCCAGATCAAGGCGGCCGTGGAGGAGCTCTACGCCTCCGAGAAGGTCACCGTCGTCGGCGTGAACGTCCTGACCACGAAGGCCAAGACCAAGGTCCGCAACACGCGCCGCGGGCGGGTCGAGGGCCGGGTCGCGCCGTGGCGCAAGGCGATCGTCACCCTGGCCCCCGGCCAGAAGATCCAGTTCTTCGAGGGAGGCTGAGCGATGCCCCTCCGCAGCTACAAGCCGACCTCGCCCGGACGTCGCGGGATGACCCGCTCGACGTTCGAGGAGATCACCACGACCGAGCCGTACAAGCCGCTGCTCGAGCCGATGCAGCGTGGCTCCGGCCGGAACAACGTCGGCCGCCTGACCGTCCGGCATCGCGGCGGTGGCGAGAAGACCCGCTATCGCCGGATCGACTTCAAGCGCGACAAGTTCGGCGTGCCGGCCCGCGTGGCGACCGTCGAGTACGACCCGAACCGGTCGGCCCGCATCGGCCTGCTCCACTACCGCGACGGCGAGAAGCGCTACATGCTCCTGCCCAACGGCCTCAAGGTCGGGGACGTCGTCGTGTCGGGCCCGGAGGCCGAGGCTCGCCTCGGCAACGCCCTGCCGATCGCCAACATCCCGCTCGGCACCACGATCCACAACATCGAGCTCGTGGCGGGACGCGGCGGGCAGATCGTCCGCTCGGCCGGCACGTCCGCCCAGCTCCTGGCCAAGGAGGGCGACGTCGCCCAGGTCCGGCTGCCCTCGGGAGAGGTTCGTCGGGTCAGCGTGCGCTGCATGGCGACCATCGGCCAGGTCGGCAACCTCGATCACGAGAACCAGAACCTCGGCAAGGCCGGGCGCGCCCGCCACATGGGCCAGCGACCCGAGGTCCGGGGTGTCGTCATGAACCCGCGTGACCATCCGCACGGCGGTGGCGAGGGCAAGTCCCCCACGGGGATGCCGCCCAAGACGCCGTGGGGCAAGCCGGCGATGGGCTATCGGACCCGCCGGGCCAAGACGACCGGGCGCCTCATCGTCCGATCGCGCCGCCGGAAGTAGAGGGCCGCTGACAGATGTCCCGATCGATCAAGAAGGGGCCCTTCATCGAGCCCCGGCTCCTCGGCCGGATCGAGGAGATGAACAAGCGCAACGAGCGCAAGGTCGTCAAGACCTGGTCGCGCGCGTCGGTCATCTTCCCGTCCTTCATCGGCCACACCGTCGCCGTGTACAACGGCCGGAAGCACGTCCCGGTGTACGTCACCGAGAACATGGTCGGCCACCGCCTCGGCGAGTTCGCCGCAACCCGCACGTACCGCGGCCACGGCAAGCACACCGACCGCGCCTCGGCGCCGAAGTAGGGGAGCCGAGCGTGCAGATCTCCGCCACCGCCAAGTACCTCCGCGGCTCGACCCGCAAGGCCCGCCTCGTCGTCCAGGCGATCAGGGGCCGCCCCGTCGAGGAAGCCGCCGCGCTGCTGCGGTTCATGCCGCAGGCCGCCGCGCGCGACGTCGCGAAGGTCCTCAAGAGCGCCACCGCCAACGCCGAGAACAACCTCAACCTGTCGGCCGACGACCTCGTCGTCCTCGACGCCCGGGCGGACGAGGGCCCCACGATGAAGCGCTGGCAGCCCCGGGCCCAGGGCCGGGCGTTCGCCATCCACAAGCCCCAGACCCACATCACCGTCACCGTCGGCGACGGGGAGGACTGAGCAGCATGGGACACAAGGTCCACCCGTACGGCTTCCGGCTCGGGGTCACCCGAACCTGGACCGCGAAGTGGTATCACGACAAGGAGTACACGGCCCTCCTGACGGAGGACATCGCGATCCGTCAGCTGGTCGAGAAGCGCCTCGCCAATGCCAGCGTCAGCGGCATCGAGATCGAGCGCAACTTCGGCCAGGTCACCGTCACGGTCCATACGGCCAAGCCCGGGATCGTCATCGGCAAGGGCGGCCAGAACGTCGAGATCATGCGCCAGCAGATCGGCGCGCTCACCAAGCG
>DASXQE010000032.1:0-7891 GCA_036493155.1 Candidatus Limnocylindrales bacterium
CTCGAGAGCGGGTCCGGGCTCCCGTCGGCTGGACCCTCGGGCGCCCCCGCCGTGGCCGACGGGCCGGCCGGGACGATCCTGACCCTCGCCGACGGCCCGCTGACCGCCTTCGACGCCCGGTTCGACCCAACGGGCACCCGCCTGGCGGTCTGGACGGCCGATCCCGGCGACGCCACCCTCGGCCCGTTGCGCCTGGTGCTCCTCGACCCGGGCGCCGGAGCCATCGACCCGACGGTGCAGCCACTCGCCGCGCCCGGCGTCATCGCCCTCCGTGGCTTCTCGATGGAGGCCGGCCGGCTGGGCTGGGTCACGCCGCCCGGCCAGAACGGCCAGCTCAGCAGCGTCCAGGTCCTCGCCTGGAAGGACGACGACTTCGGCCAGGTCCTGACGGTGCCCGGAGGCAACCCGCAAATCCTCCGCTGACGGCTTGGACGCGCCCGTGGCGGGCTCGGGCTGGACAACCTGGGGTACCCTGCCGGCCAGATGCGACCCAGCAGGACGGTCGCAAGGGTGGCGCTCACCGCTGCTCTTGCGCTCGGCTCGCTGCCGGGCCTCGTGGGTGCGCGTGAACCCGGCCCCGAGCAGCCCATCGATGCAGCGGCCTTCCGACAGGTCATCCTCGCGACGCTCGGCCAGGCGCCTTCGGGTGGCGGCGGGGCATCCGATGCTGCCCTGGTGTCGGTCGGCTCGGACGGCCGCCTCGACTCGTCGACCTCGTTCGTGGAACAGGCCGGGGCCCAGGCGGCCGTCGTGGACCGCGCCGCGGTGGCCCTGCCGCCCGTGCCGGCGGCCTGGTCGTGGAAGCCCGCGAAGTACAGCCTGACCGGCTACGCCTCGTTCTACGATCACGGGACGACCGCGATGCGCACGGTCCCGCGTGGCACGACGATCGTCATCTGCGGGGCCGGCGGCTGCGTCCAGCGGATCGTCAACGACTACGGCCCCGCGGCGTGGACCGGGCGGATCATCGACATGTACCGGCCGGACTTCTTCGCCATCTGCGGCTGCGGCAGCTGGTCCGGCACGACCTGGGTGACGGTCCGGGTCTACTGACGGCCGGCGCCCTCGGGTAGACTCCGGGGCGACCCCTTCATGACCGGCCCGAGAGCCGGGGTCCAGGTCCCGAGAGGCCGGAAGGAGCAAGCAGCATGACGGGCCGCCGGATCATGACCGCGGACGAGATCCGCCGGGCCGTCGTCCGGATCTCGCACGAGATCGTCGAGAAGCAGGCCGGGACCGAGGGCCTCGTGCTCGTCGGCATCCAGCGCCGCGGCGTCCCCCTCGCGACCCGCCTGGCCGAGGCGATCGGTGCGTTCGAGGGGGTCCGGCCCGACGTCGGGGCGCTCGACATCACGTTCTATCGCGACGATCGGGCACGCCTTGGGCCGCATCCCGTCGTCAAGGGCACCGACGTGCCGTTCCCGATCGAGGGCGCCACGGTCGTGCTGGTCGACGACGTGCTCTACACCGGCCGCACGATCCGGGCCGCGATGGATGCCCTGCGGGAGTTCGGGCGGCCGAGCGCGATCCGCCTCGCGGTCCTCGTCGACCGCGGGCATCGCGAGCTGCCGATCCGGGCCGACCACGTCGGCAAGAACGTCCCGACCTCGCGCGACGAGGTCGTCCGGGTCCACGTGGCCGAGCTCGATGGCGACGATGCCGTGGACATCGAGCCGCTCGAGGGCGGCGAGCCGGCATGAGCCCGGCGGGTGGCGCACCGGCCTCGGCGACGGCTCGGCCCGCGTCGCCACGGTGGCGGCAGCGCCACCTGCTCGACGTCGACAGCCTCGACTGGGACGACCTGCGGCAGCTCATGGCCGTCGCCGACGACTTCGCCACCGCGACCCGGGATCCGGCTTCGAAGCTCGACGTCCTGCGCGGCGTCAACGTCACGATCCTGTTCTACGAGGCCTCGACACGGACGCGGGTGAGCTTCGAGGTCGCCGCGAAGAAGCTCGGGGCCGACGTCGTCAGCGTGACCGCCTCGGGATCATCGGTGACGAAGGGCGAATCGTTGATCGACACCGTCCGGACGCTGGCGGCGACCGGCACGCGGATGCTGGTGATGCGCCACGCCACGTCGGGGGCGCCATACCTCGTGCCCGGGATCTTTGGCGGCAACGTCATCAACGGCGGCGACGGCTGGCACGCCCACCCGACCCAGGCGCTGCTCGACCTGTACACGCTCCGCCAGGTACTGCCCGCGCTGGATGCCGGGGCCGCCGACGGGTGGTCGCTCCGCGGCCGCAAGGTCGCCATCGTGGGCGACCTCCTCCACTCGCGCGTCGCCCGGAGCAACGTCTGGACCCTGACCGCCGCAGGCGCCGACCTGTGGGTCTGCGCGCCGGGCCCACTGCTGCGGGGCTTCGAAGCGTGGGCCGCCGCGGGCGCGGCCGGCCGCCGGTTCACGGCCACGACCGACGTGGACGCTGCGCTCCGGGACGCGGACGTCGTCATGACCCTCCGGATCCAGAAGGAGCGGATGGCCGGCGGGCTGCTGCCGTCGCTGGCCGAGTACGCCGCCACCTACGGAATCACGCGGGAGCGGCTCGCCGCGGCCTCGCCGGAGGTTTTGGTCATGCACCCCGGCCCGATGAACGAGGGCGTCGAGATCGCGCCTGACGTCGCGGATGGTCCGGGCTCGCTGATCACGAGCCAGGTCCACAACGGCGTGGCCGTCCGGATGGCGGTCCTGTCCCTGCTGCACGCCGCCGAGGCTGGGGCGGAGGGTCCGGGATGACGCTGGACCTCGACCTGTCGCGGGTCTGGCTGGTGGACCCGGACCGCCACCGCGAGGGTCCGGCCGACGTGGTCGTCCGCCACGGCGTCATCCGCGCCGTGCGCTGGCTGCGCGGCGCCGACGCCAGCGGCGTGCATGACGGCGGGGTCGTGGTGGCACCCGCATTCGTGGACCTGCACGCGCACCTCCGGGAGCCGGGCAACGACGCCGCGGAGACGGTCGCAACGGGGCTGGCGGCCGCGGCGCACGGTGGCTTCGGGCTGGTCTGCGCGATGCCCAACACGGAGCCCGCCATCGATGACGCCGGCGCGCTCGCCCGTCTCGAGGCCGCGGTCGCCGCCGCGGCGGCGCGGGCGTCGTCGGGTGGGGAGGGGCATGGCCTCCCGGCGGTCCGGGCCTGGGGAGCCGTGACGGTCGATCGCGCCGGGGACCACCTCGCCCCGATGGCCGAGCTGGCGGCCGCCGGAATCGCCGGATTCAGCGAGGATGGCGCGCCGGTCCGCTCGGCGACCGTCTTCCGGAATGCCCTCGCCTACGCCGGCGCGCTCGGGCTGCCGATCGTCGATCACCCGGAGGATCTCGGCCTGACCGAGGGCGCCGAGGCGGGCGAGGGCCTGGTGGCCACGGTCCTGGGCCTGAAGGGCTGGCCCGCCGCGGGAGAGGTGTCGGCCGTCGCACGGGACCTGGCGATCCTGGAGGACGTCGCGGCCGATGTGCCAGGGGCCCGCCTCCACCTCACCCACCTGTCGGTCGCGGGCTCCTTCCGCCTGGTCCGCGAAGCCAAGGCCCGTGGGCTGCCCGTGACCTGCGACGTGACGCCGCATCACCTCGCGCTGTCGGACGAGTGGGTTGCGGGCGCTCGCCGCTGGGCCTGGGACGCCCTGGATCCGGAAGGACGGCGGCTCGACCCGTGGGGCCGCCCGCGCGAGGCTGGCCCGTACGACACGTCGACCCGGGTCAACCCGCCGCTGCGCTCGCCGGAGGACGCCGCCGCTTGCCGAGCTGCCGTTCGCGACGGCACCGCCGACGCCATCGCCACGGACCATGCGCCCCACGGCACCGTCGCGAAGTCGGTCGAGTACGGGCTGGCCCCGAACGGCATCAGCGGCATCGAGACGGCCCTCGGGGTCGTCCTCGCTGCGGTGGCTGCCGGGCAGCTGACCCTCGCCCGGGCGATCGAAGCGCTGACGGCGGGGCCGCGCCGCGTGCTCGCCGGACCCGCCGGGCGGCCATCGGGCGTCGCCGACGGCCGCCTCGCCCTCGGGACGCCGGCATCGCTGGTCGTGTTCGATCGCTCGGCCACGTGGACCGTCAGCCCCGCGACGCTCCGCTCGAAGGGCAAGAACTCGCCGTTGTTGGGCCGCTCGCTGGCGGGTCGCGTCCTGCTGACGACGTCGAACGGCCTGGTCACGTACCGCGACGAGGCGCTGACGCCCTAGGATTCGCGGACGATGGCGAAGGGTCCCAAGCTCAACCGCGACTACGAGCGCCGCCCGTACTGGCACGCGACGATGCCGCCACTGACGGATCGGTCCGGTCGCGACCTGCCCGACGTCGTCGATGTCGCGGTCGTGGGTGGCGGCTACACCGGCATCGCGGCCGGTCGCAAGCTCGCGCTGCAGGGCGCCCGGGTCGTGGTCCTCGAGGCCCGGACCCTCGGCTGGGGGGCCTCGACCCGCAACGGCGGGATCGTGCACCCCGGCTTCAAGTGGGGCCCGCCGGCCCTCGTCAAGCGCTATGGCGAGCCACTGGCGCGAGCGCTGTATCGCGAATCGGTGGATGCGACGAACCTGGTCGCCGGGCTCATCAGGGACCAGGCCATCGATGCCGAGCTGCGGCTGAGCGGCTTCCTGGAGCTGGCCTGGGGCCCGGGTCACGCCGCGGAGTTCCCCGCCGAGGCCGCGGCGCTCGCTGACTTCGGGACGCCGGCGCACGCCGTCCCGAAGGACGAGCTCCGGAGCGAGATCGGCACCGACGCCTACCACGGCGGCCTGGCGGTCGACGGCGGTGGCGTCCTGCAGCCCGGGAAGTGGTTCGCGGGGCTGGTCGGGCTGGCCGAGCGGGCCGGCGCGGAGCTGCACGAGCAGACCCCGGTTCGATCGCTGCGCCGCCAGCGTGACGGCCGATTCGTCGTCGAGACGGGCCGCGGCGCGCTGCTCGCGAAGGACGTCCTGGTCGCCACGAATGCCTACACGGACGGCGTGGCGCCGGGTGTCCGGCGGCGGGTCATCCCCGTCGGCAGCTACATCATCGCCACGGAACCGCTGCCCGAGGACCTCGCCCGCGAGGTCTCGCCCACGGGTCGGGCCTACTTCGACACCCGGAACTTCCTGTCGTACTGGCACGTGTCGGCCGATCGCCGCCTGATCTTCGGCGGCCGGGTCAGCTTCTTCCCGACGACCGTCGACCGGACGGCGGCCCTGCTGTACCAGCGCATGCTGGCCGTCCATCCCGCCGTCGCCGGCACGCGGGTGGCCTATTCGTGGGGCGGCAAGGTCGGGATCACGATGGATCGGATGCCGCACATCGGCCGGACCGGCGGCGTGATGTACGCCGTGGGCTACTCCGGGACCGGGGTCGCGCTGTCGACGTACCTGGGGACCCGCGCCGCGGAGTGGCTCGCCGGCGGGGCGGCCCCGGCGCTGTCCAAGCTCCGACTGCCGCTGGTCCCCGCCCCGTACGAGGGCCGGCCGTGGTTCCTGCCGGTCGTGGGGGAGTGGTTCCGGATGGTGGACCGGCGCGCGGCCCGGTCGGCCGATCCGTCAGCCGGCGGCGGCGAGGACGCGTAGCGCCTCGAGGAGGCGGTCGATGTCATCCGGCGTCGACTGGGTGTTCAGGATCCCGGCCCGCAACCAGGTGGCGCCGCGGAGCCGCGTCGTGGAGACCCAACCCTCGCCCGAGGCCTCGAGCGCCTGCTGGAGCCGGTCCTGGTGGGCATCGAGCGCGGCCGCGTCCGCGATTGGCGCGCCGCGGCCTTCGGGCCGGTGCCGGAAGCACACGACCGAGAGCTCCGGCTCGGCGGGCAGCGCCTCGAAGTCGTCGGAGGCCGCGATCCGGGCCGCGAGCTGGGCCGCCAGGTCGATGTTCGCGGCGACGAGCTGCCCGAAGCCGTTGCTGCCAACGTGCTTCCACGAGGTCCACAGCTTGAGCGCCCGCCAGCGCCGCGTGCCCTCGAAGCCGAGGCGCCAGAAGTTGAGCTGATCGGCGCCGCCGTGGCCGTCATCCTCGGGCTGCTCGCCGGCGCTCGCCGCGGCCGTGCTCGCCGCGGCCGCGGCGCGGCGATCCCCGCCCCGGTAGTACTCCGGCTGCTTGCCGCCGAACGTCGCCCGCAGGAGCTCGCCGTCGCGGAGCATGACCCCGCCGATGTCGTACGCCTGGAACAGCCACTTGTGCGGATCGACGGTCACCGAATCGGCCAGGGCCAGGTCCGGCACGCGCCAGGCATCCCGCGCGGAGAGGCGGGCCGCAGCTCCGTAGGCGGCATCGACGTGGAGCCACAGGCCCTCGCCGCTCGCCACCTCGGCGAGCTCCGCCAGTCGATCCACCGAGCCCGTGTTCGTCGAGCCGGCGACGGCGCAGATCGCCAGCGGCAGCTTGCCGCGCGCGCGATCGGCAGCCACGGCCGCCGCGACCGGCTCGGCCCGGAGCCGGAAGGCCTCGTCGGACGCGACGACGACGAGCGTGTCGGGCGGGAAGCCCAGCTCGTCCAGCGCCCGGCCGATCGAGAAGTGCGTCTGGTCCGAGGCGTAGACCCGGACGCCCTCGAGGTCCCGGCCGCGCGGCGGCAGGCCGCGGGCGCGATTCCCGAGCAGCCGGGCGAGGTGGACGTCGCGGACCACGGCCATGGCGATGAAGTTGGCCATGACGCCGCCGGAGGTCAGCAGCCCGAAGCTCGCCGGGCCGTAGCCCACGAGGTCGCACAGCCAGCGCACGACCTCCTCCTCGACGAACGCCCCGACCGGGCCGGCATGCCACACGTCGATGCCCTGCTGGGCCACCTGCGACAGGATCTCGCCGGCGATCGAGGCCACCAGCGGCGGCGGCGTGAAGTAGCTGAACGAGCGCGGGTGGTAGGCGCTCAACGTGTGCGGCGCGACGCGGTCCCGGAACTCCGCCAGGACGGCCGCGAGCGGCACGGGATCGGCCGGGGCCGGCGCCGGCCCGCCGCGTTCGCCGAAGAACGCGGCTCGCAGGCCGTCGTGGTCGGTGGGCAGGCCCATCGTCCGCACGAACGCGTGCTCGTAGAGGTAGTCGAGCGCGGTCTCCCAGGTCGCGGCGCCGGCGGCGCGAAGGGCCTCGCGCGACGCGGCTTCGTCGCCCAGCACGATGAGCTCCGGCTCGGGATGCCAGCCCGCGAGGGCACGCGGATCGGGGCGTTCGGGCATCGGCCGATGGTAGAGGGCATCATGTCGCCCGTGCCCGACCCAGCCCGGACGATCGTGTTCTTCCCCGAGGGGGCCTTCGGACCGACGAACAACTGCGTCGGGATCGGCCAGGTCCTCCGCGAGCGCGGCCATCGGGTCGTGTTCATCGTCGAGGAATCGTTCGCCGGGACACTCGAGGCCCAGGGCTTCGAGGAGCGCCGGATGCGCCTCGCGCCGGCGCCCGAGGTCGAGGAGGCGCCGGGCCAGTTCTGGATCGACTTCATCGCCGAGACCGCGCCGGTCTTCCGGACCTCGACGCTGGAGCAGCTGGGCGGCTTCATCGCCCCGACGTTCCAGGCCCTGATCGACGGCGCCCGGTACGTGGACGACCGGCTGGTCGAGATCATCGACGAGCTCGATCCGGCGGTCATCGTCGAGGACAACGTCGTCGCGTTCCCGGCGCTCCCGGCCAGCGGCCGGCCGTGGGTCCGGATCGATTCGTGCAACCCGGCCGACATCAAAGACCGGGCGATTCCGCCCTTCTCGTCGGGCTACCCCGTGGCCGACCAGGCCGCGTGGCCGGCGTTCCTCGAGGAGGTCGAGCGGACCCATCGACCGATGTGGGCGGCGTTCGATGCCTACTGCCGCGAGCGAGGCGCGCCGGGCCTGACCTGGGGCGAGATGGGGCCCGACTTCATCCACGAATCGCCCTATCTGAACCTGTACCTGTACCCCGCCGAGGCCGACTACGCGAGGGAGCGGCCGCTCGCGCCGACGTGGCACCGCC
>DASXQE010000033.1:0-15733 GCA_036493155.1 Candidatus Limnocylindrales bacterium
GATCCACATCACCCAGGCCATCCTCGAGGTCTCCAGCGAGATGCGGAAGGTCGCGATCCCGCGGACGGCCGGCGCCGCTCCCGCGCGATCCGGCACGGAGTCGGCCGCCTGAGCGACCAGCTGGGCTTCGGGCTGGACGACGGGGGCCCGATGGCCGGCGAACCCGGGCGCGCGACTCGACCGGCCGAGTTGGGCGGTTTCGTGGTCCGGACCGACGGCGCCGCGCGCGGCAACCCCGGACCCGCATCGCTCGGCGCGGCCCTGTTCCGCCTGGAGCGGCCCGACGCTCGCGACCCGCTGGCCGCGCCCGACGCGACGATCTCGGAATACCTCGGGATCCAGACCAACAACGTCGCCGAGTACACCGGCGTCGTACGGGCCGTCACCCTCGGCCGGGAGCTCGGCGCGGCGCGCCTCGAGCTGCTGCTGGACTCGAACCTCATCGTCGAGCAGCTGCACGGCCGCTGGCGCGTCAAGGACTCGAAGCTCCGGCCGCTGTGGGCCGAGGCCCTCCGCGTGCTGCATGGCCTGCCGCGCGGCTGGACCGCGGCCCACGTCCGGCGGGCCCAGAACACGATTGCCGATGCCCTCGCCAACGAGGCCATCGATCGCGCCCAGGCAGGCGGTCCGGCGGCCGTCGTCCGGCGTCCCGGCTAGACTCTCCCGGTCAGCGAGCCGGACAGATGGCCGCGCGACGTCGGGCGCAAGTCTGGCGGCGTGAGGAAAGTCCGAGCTCCACAGCGCAGGGGTAGCGGGTAACACCCGTCCGCCGCGAGGCGAGGACCAGCGCCACAGTGACGATGCCGACACCGGCTTCGGCCGGCGTCGGAGTGAAACGCGGCAAGCTCTACCTGGAGCAAGGCCAAATAGGAGGGCGTTCCCGGTTCGCCGGGATTCAGGCGCGCTGCCCAGCCCTCGGGTCGGCCGCATGAGCCGTCGGGCAACCGCCGGCCTCAGATGGATGGCCATCGCCAGCCGGCTCGTCCGGTTGGCACAGAACTCGGCTTACAGGCCGGCTCGCTGACAACGATCCTCGGCCCGAGCGCGACGGCATCGGCGCGGCGAGCGCCGGCGGGCCTCAGTCCTCGTCCGGCCGGAAGATGTGGAGCGCCGCGCAGGCGTTGCAGATCGGCGTCGCGCTCTCGAGGTCGCCCAGCGGAATCGGGACCTTGCGATCGGGGTACAGGCACTCGACGTCGTAGACCCGCTCCCGGCCGGCATCGACCTTGATCATTCGCCGGAAGGTGCAGCGCTTGATCCGGTGCGGGGCAAGCCGCAGCGGATCCGGCGTCGCGAGCGGCTCCACGCTGAGCGGCATGGCCATGGCGGGTGGTGGCGCCTCGATCGGACGGTCTCCGCCGCACGGACCGTGCGGACGGGCGGCAGCCTAGCACTCGTCGCAAGCGACCTGCTACGCGGAAAAGGTACTAGAGTTCGCCGCCGGCACCGCCCGAATCGGCGGTCGGATCCCGGGCCAGGTCGCCCGGTCACGGGCTGGTCGAGGAGGATGGTGAGCGGGCCCGGATCGCGCTGGGGCGAGGGCATCCTGACGCCGGCGGTTGCGGCCGCGGTGGTCTTCGTCGTGCTCGCCGGGGGCGTTGCGATGGCGTTCGTCGGCGCCCGAGGCGGCCTCGAGCTGCCAGTCGCCGCGACAGGCAGCCCAGGAATCGCCCTGGCTTCGACGTCGCCCACCCTGGCCCCCACGACGCCCGCCCCCGCGACGTCCGCGCCCGCGACGCTTCCGCCGAGCGTCGCGCCAAGTCTTGTCACGAGCCCCGAGCCGAGTGCCCCCGGCCCGACGGCCAGCCCGGCCGCGACCGTCCTTCCGAGCCTCGGGCCCACGCCGGGACCGAGCAGTCCCGCGGATCCGCTCACTGCCCTCCCGGCCTGCCCTGACCACCCCGGCTGCTACGAGTACACGGTCCGGATCGGCGATTCGTTCACCGCGGTCAACGACCGGTTCGGGCTGCTGCTCTGGATCACCGATGCCCTGAACCCCGAGGTCGCCGACAAGGGCGTGATCGTCGTGGGGCAGACGCTGTACCTGGGCCGCGACCCCGAGGCGCGCCTGGATCCCTGCCCGGATGGCGCGCCCTGCCGGCTGTACGTCACCCGATCCGGCGACACCCTGTCACGGATTGCCGCACGGTTCGGGATCACGGTCACGGGCATCGAGGCGTTGAACCCGGCCCTCGACCCGAACGCGTTCGGCCCCGGGACGCTGGTGCGGCTGCCCCGCTACCTCGGCTGACCACGGGGCGCGTCGCGCGCCCGGCCGAGACCCATCCCGGAGCCGCCGCGGCCGGGCGGCACGGATCTGCATTTGACCCCTTGACGACCGATTCGCGAGCCCTAGAATGCCCAGCAAGTGGGGCGAAGTGGGGAATAGTGGGGAGTCGTCAGAGCCTCCCCGGTCACCACCCGGTCCACCAGCGGCGCTCGAACGGGCACTTCGGCCGCCGCGACCACCGATGACGAGCCCGCGGTTCCCGCGGGCTCGTCGAATCCGGAGCAGGGCAAGGGGTAGGGCGGTCGAGTGTTCACCGGCGAGTACCGGCACACGGTCGACGAGAAGGGCCGCCTCGCCGTTCCCGCGAAGTTCCGCAGCCAGCTGGACGCCGGTGCGCACGCCTCCCGCTGGATCGATGGCTGCCTCGCCATCCACACCCGTCAGGGCTGGGACCATCTCCAGGAGCTCGTCGCCGGCCTGCCGCTGACCGACCCGCGGGCGCGGCTCTTCGAGCGCCAGATCTTCGGCGGCGCCCTGGAGGCCGAGATCGATCGCCAGGGCCGCGTGCTCCTGCCGGCCTACCTCCGCGACGAGGCCGGCCTGACCGGCGACGCGGTCGTGGTTGGAGTCCGGGACCACGTCGAGATCTGGAACCCCGAGCGGTGGGCCGACTACCGGCGCCCGATGGCCGATCCCCAGGCGTTCGCGGACGCCATCGCCGGGCTCGGGATCTAGCCGCGATGCCCAGCCCGACGACCCACCTGCCGGTCATGCCGGTCGAGGTCCTCGCGATGCTCGCCACCAGGCCGGGCAGCGACACGATCGACGCGACCGCCGGCGGTGGAGGCCACGCCGAACGGATCCTCACCGCCTCCGACCCTGATGGCCGCCTCCTCGGCCTCGACGCCGATGGGGCGGCCATCGCCAGGATCGCCGAGCGGCTGGCCGGCCGCTTCGGTGCTCGGCTCGAGCTGCGGCAGGCTAATTTCCGGGCGCTCGGCGTGGTCGCGCCGGCGGCTGGGTTCGCGGCCGTCGACGGCTGCCTGTTCGACCTCGGCCTGTCCAGCGATCAGCTGGCCGACGCGGACCGCGGGTTCAGCTTCCGGACAGCGGGCCGGCTCGACATGCGCTTCGACGTCATGCGCGGGCTCGCGGCCGCCGACCTGCTCGCCACGCTCGATGCCGGCGAGCTGACCGCGCTGTTCCGGCGCTACGGGGAGGAGCCGTTCGCCGGGCGGATCGCGCGAGCCATCGTCGAGGCGCGGCGGGTCGCCCCGGTCGAGACCGCCGCGGACCTCGCTGGCCTGATCGAACGCGTCGCGCCGTCACGCGCTCCGGGCCGGCGCCGCGTCCATCCCGCGACCCGCGTCTTCCAGGCCCTCCGAATTGCCGTCAACGAGGAGCTCGACGCCCTGCAGGAAGGCCTGGCCGCTGCCGTGGACCTGCTGCGGCCGGGCGGCCGCCTCGTCGTGCTGAGCTACCACTCGCTCGAGGACCGGATCGTCAAGCGCTTCTTCCAGGCCGAGCGCCGCGGGTGCACGTGCCCGCCCGAGGCGCCGGTCTGCGTCTGCGGGCGGCAGCCGCGGCTGCGCCTCGTGACACCCAAGGGTCTCGTGCCGGAGGAGGCCGAGGTCCTCGCCAATCCCAGGGCTCGGAGCGCCCGGCTGCGGGCTGCCGAGCGCCTCGCCGCGTGACCGCCTAGCCGCGAACTCGATCGCCGCCTCGTCGCCGCCCCGTCGTCGTCGTTCACCGAGGGAGGAGGAGTCCCCGTGAGCAAGCACAAGAGCAATCGCCGCCGGACCTATGGCCGCCGCCAGCACGAGCTGCACGAGCGGAGCGATCGCCGCCTCGATCGCGGCCGGGTCGAGGGCGACTGGGCCGACCAGCCCGATACCTTCGAGATCGATCCGCTGGCCTTCATGGATCCGCGGGCGGCGCGCGTCCGCTACGGCTTCTCCGACTGATGGCCGTCTACCAGGGGGCTCGGCCGCGCTCGACGCTGGCCCTGCCCGCGATCCTCCGTCCGGCGCGGCCGGTGGCCCTGCCGCGAATCGGCGCGCCGGCGATCCCGCACGCGACCCTGAATCGGCGCACCGGCAGGGCCCGGGTCGGCGTCATCCGGCCGGCCACGCCGCGGGTCGGGCTGGTCCTCGCCGGGATCGTCGTGGCGTTCAGTGGCGCGTTCCTGTGGCTGACCCAGAGCGTCCGGGTCGAGGCCACGAACTACGACATCGTCCGGCTCGTCTCGGAGCAGGATCGGCTGGAGGCACTGAGCGTCGACCTGCGCTCCGACCTGAACCGCCTGGCGGGCGAGCCCGCGATCCGCCAGGAGGCCCTCGATGGCGGCCTCGGCCAGCTGGGCGTCCCGCTCGTCATCCCGGCCCGCTAGGGACCTGAGGAGGCCGTCGCATGTCCGGTCGGACCGATTCGGGTCGCCGCCTGCTCCTGCTCGGTGTCGTGTTCGCGCTGCTCGGCAGCGCCCTCGTCGTGCGCCTCGGCTACTGGCAGGTCAGCCAGCGCGACAGCCTCGTCGATGCCGCCCGGCGGCAGCTCGAGGACACCCGGACCCTGCCGAGCAAGCGTGGCGACATCTACGACCGCAGCGGCACGGTCCTCCTCGCCGGGACGGTGACGAAAGAGCGGCTCGTCGGCTCTGCGCAGCAGCTGACGCCGGACCAGCAGCAGGCGCTCGTCGGGCTGCTGACGCCGATCCTGGCCCTCGGCCCCGACGACATTGGCGCGCTGCAGGACAAGCTCGCGTCGCAGAAGCCGTACGTCGTGCTGGCGCAGGACCTCTCGCCCTCCACCGCGGAGACCATTCGGAGCGCGGCCGACGCCGCGAGCATCCCGGGCCTGGCGTTCGAGACGACCTACAGCCGGTCCTACCAGCCGGGCGGCGCACCCGACTCCACGCTCGCCGCGCAGCTCCTCGGGTTCGTCAACGCCACGGGCGTCGGCCAGTACGGCATCGAGCAGCGGTACCAGGATCTCCTGGCCGGGACGCCCCAGGTCGTCGAGTCCGAGAAGGACGCCAACGGCCAGCCGATGGCCGACACCGAGCACACGGTCACGGCCGGCACCGCCGGTGACGATCTCCAGCTGACGGTCGATGCCCGCCTGCAGCTCATGGTCGAGCAGGAGGTCATGGCCGCCCAGATCGCCGACCGCGCGGACGAGGTCTCGGTCGTGGTCATGGACCCCTACACCGGCGCGATCTACGCCGACGCGAGCTACCCGACGTACGACGCCGGCAACTACCAGGCCACGGCCAACGCCGACCCGTCGATCTTCCTGGATCCCTCGATCTCGGAGGTCTACGAGCCAGGCTCGGTGTTCAAGCTCTTCACGACGATCGCGGCGCTGGAGACCGGGACCGCCAACCTGTCGACGGTCTTCCGGGACACCGGCTCGATGCGGCTCGACGGCGGGCGGACCCGGATCCAGGACGCCGACGGCCGGGCCATGGGCAAGCTCAAGCTCGAGGACGCGATTGCCTACTCGCGCAACGTCGTCGCGGCGAAGGTCGCGCTCGGCCTCGGCCCGAGCCTCTCGGACTCGTCGGAGATCCTGCATTCGGTCTGGACCCGCTTCGGGTTCGGCCAGAAGACCGGGATCGACCTGTCCGGCGAGGTCGGCGGCCTCGTCAACGACCCGGCCATCACCGCGTGGCGCCAGATCGATCTCGCCAACGGGGCGTTCGGCCAGGGCATCGCGGTCACCCCGATGCAGCTGACGGCGGCGTATGCCGCGATGATCAACGGCGGGACGCTCGTCCAGCCGCACGTCGTCGGCGCGATCGACGGCCAGCCGACGAACGTCCCGTCGCACGGCCAGGTCATGGACGCGGCGCTGACACCCGAGCTGCAGGGCCTCATGCACCACGTGCTCTCGACCAACTGGTACAAGGCCGACGTCGTCATGCCGGGCTACTGGCTCGGCGGCAAGACCGGGACGGCCCAGATCTGGGATTCCGTCCACCACCGCTGGTCGCCCACCATGGACAACTTCTCGTTCATCGGCTACGTCGGGCGCCAGGTCGGTCATCCCGACTTCGTCATCGCGGTCAAGCTCGGTGGGGCGCGGCCGGCGATCACCGGGCCCGGCTCGCTGATCCTGTCGGTCAAGTCCACGGAGCTGTTCCGGCGGATCGCCACGGACGCCGAGAGCACGCCCGGGCTCGTCTCGCCGCTCCTGCCGGAGGACCAGTCCTCGACCAGGCTGGGCGGATGATCCCGGCCACCTGGACGCCGATCCCTGACACGGCGAGCCGGGGGCGCTATGCGACACTTCCAGCCGTGAGCCTCGATGCGCCGGCGCTCTCCGCGGACGACCTCCGGCGGCTCACCAACGGCCGCCTCCTGCGGCGCTCCGAGCGGCCGGTCCGCGGCGGCGCCGTCGACTCCCGGCTCGTGGAGCCGGGCCAGCTCTTCGCGGCCCTGGCCGGCGAGCGGACCGACGGCCATCGGTTCCTCGGCCAGGCGGTCGACCGCGGCGCGGCGGCCCTGGTCGTGGCCCACCCGCCCGCGGCCGCGCAGGCCGAGGCGCTTGGCGACGTGACGATCCTCCAGGTGCCCGACGTGCTGATCGCGCTCGGCGCGATCGCCGCCGGCTGGCGCGCGCGCTTCGACCCACTGGTCGTCGGGGTCACCGGCAGCTTCGCCAAGACCTCGACGAAGGAGGCGATCGTCGCCGTGGTCGGCGCCGCGATGCCGACGCTCCGCAACGAGGGCAACCAGAACAACGAGATCGGGCTGCCGCTGACCCTGCTGCGGCTGGGCCCCGAGCATCGCGCCGCGATCCTGGAGATGGGCATGTGGGCCGGTGGCGAGATCGCCGACCTGGCGCGGATGGCTCGCCCCCGGGTCGGAGTGGTCACCGCCGTGGCTGGCGTCCACCTGAGCCGGATGGGCTCCCTGGCCGCGATCGAGCAGGCCAAGGCCGAGCTCGTCGAGGCCCTGCCGTCCGACGGCGTGGCGGTCCTGAACCAGGACGATCGGCGGGTCCGTCGGATGGCCGACAAGACGGCTGCGCGCGTCCTCGGCTACGGCTTCTCGGCCGATGCCGACGTCACGGCCGACGAGGTCGCCTCGGCGGGCTTCGGCGGGATGCGGTTCACGCTCCGGCTGCCCGGCCTGGGCGGCGGCCGCCCGCAGCGCCTGGCGACGACGATTCCCAGCCTCGGCCGCCTCTCGGTCCACAACGCCCTGGCGGCCGCCGCCGTCGGCCACGCGGCGGGCCTCGCCGGACCGGCCATCGTCGCCGCGCTCGCGGGGGGCTGGAGCGCGCCGCACCGCGGCGAGGTCCATCGGGTGGGCGGGGTGACGCTGATCGACGACGCCTACAACGCCTCGCCGCCGTCGGTCGTGGCCGCGCTGGACCTCCTGGCCGGCCTGCCGGGTCGCCGCATTGCCGTCCTCGGCGAGATGCTGGAGCTGGGCCGCGGCGCCGCCGGCGGGCACCGCGACGTCGGCACCGCCGCCGCGGCCACGAGCGACGTCCTGGTCGTCGTCGGCGCGGGCGCCAAGGGAATCGCCGCGGGCGCCCGCGACGCGGGCCTGGATCCCTCCCGCATCCTCGAGGTCCGCGACCGTGACGCGGCGCTGGACCTGCTCCGCAAGCGCCTCCGGCCCGGCGACGTCGTGCTCGTCAAGGCCTCGCGGGGCATCGAGCTGGACCGGCTGGTCGAGGGCCTGATCGCCCACGGCGAGGAGCTGGGCCGGTGATCGCCCGAGGCGCGCGATGAGCGTCGAGCTGATCCAGGCGCTGCTCCTGGCCTTCGCCGTCGTGGTGATCCTCATGCCCGCCTACATCCGGTTCCTCCGGTTCCTGGGCATGGGCAAGAAGATCATGGCCGAGCTGCCCGACAGCCATCAGGTCAAGGCCGGCGTGCCGACGATGGGTGGCCTGCTGGTCATCCTGGTCGTCCTGGCGCTGTTCTTCTTCCTGCAGGGCCGCCTGCCCCCGGGCGGCATCATCGCGCCCCTCGCGACGCTGCTCCTCGTGGGCCTGCTCGGGGCGGTCGACGACTACCTCAATGCCCGGACGGGGGAGGGGATCAGCGCCCGCCAGAAGATGCTGTGGCTCGTGGTCGTCTCGGGCATCGCCGCCTACCAGATCCAGCAGACCTACGCGATCGACAGCCTGGCGGTCCCGTTCGTCGGGCCGGTCCACGTCGAGCCGTGGCTGTACATCGCGTTCGCGGCGTTCGCGATCATCGCGTCGGCCAACGGCGTCAACATCACCGACGGCCTCGATGGGCTGGCGGGCGGCACGCTGGTCTTCGCGTTCGTGGCCTACCTGCTGATCGCGCTGCTCAACGAGCCGACGCAGCCGAACCTCGCGACGCTGTGCGCCCTCATCGTCGGGGCGCTGCTCGGCTTCCTGTGGTTCAACGTCCACCCAGCCCAGATCATCATGGGCGACTCGGGCTCGCTGGCGCTGGGCGCGACGCTGGCCGTCACCGCCCTGATCACGGGCCAGATCCTCGTCCTGCCGATCATCGGGCTGATCTTCGTCATCGAGACCGGCTCGGTCGTCCTCCAGGTCGCGTACTTCAAGCTGACCCACGGCCGCCGGATCTTCCGGATGAGCCCGATCCACCTGCACTACCAGATCCTCGGCTGGGACGAGGAGAAGATCACCCTCCGGTTCTGGATCGTCGGGATCATCGCCGGGCTCATCGGCGTGACGCTGTTCCTGGCGTCCATCGACCGGCTGGTGTGAGGTGGCGGCGATGACGGCTCCGAGCACGACGCCGATCGAGCCGGACGACCTGTCGATGGCCGCGATTCGGGCGGGCGTCCTGCGCGGCCGGCCGGTGACCGTCCTGGGATTCGCCCGAAGCGGGATCGCCCTGGCTCGATTCCTGGCCGACGCGGGGGCCGCGGTCACGATCTACGACGGGCGGCCCGCTGCCGACCTCGCCGCCGCGATCGACGCGCTCGAGGCCCGCCCGGTCCGGCTCCTGCTTGGACCCGACGTCGACCCCGCCACGGCGTGGGCGGGGGCCGCGCTCGTCACGTCGTCGCCGTCCATCAACCCCGATTACCCGACGACGGAGCCGGTGCTGCGCGCGGCCCTGCTCCGCCTGGCCGATCGTCGCCGCGCCGGCGACCCGACCGCCCCGGCGATCCTCTGGGAGCCCGACCTGTTCCTGCGCCTGTGCCCCGCGCCGACGATCGGCATCACGGGCACGAAGGGCAAGACGACGACGTCGGCGCTGGCCCACGCCCTGCTGGCCGCCGATCCCAGCCACCGCGCCGTCCTGGGCGGGAACATGGGCAGGCCGATCGTCGAACGCCTGCCCGAGCTGACCGCTGACGACCGGGTGGTCTTCGAGCTCTCGGAGCTCCAGCTGCCGACGCTGTCGCGTGGCACGACCGTCGCCGTCTACACCAACGTCACCGCCGACCACCTGGACCGTCACGGGTCGGTCGCGGCCTACCGCCGCGTCAAGCGGCGCCTGGCGGAGCTGGTCGATCCCGACGGGGCGCTCGTGCTCAACGCCGACGACCCGGTGGTCACCGCGTACGCGGGTCTCGGCACGGCGCCGGCCGTGTTGTACCGGCTGGAGCGGCCGATGGCCGGCGGCCTCGGCGTCGTCGACGACTGGATCGTCGCGGCCGGCGTCGAGCGGCTGCCCCTGGCCGGCGGCGGCGCCGCGGCGACGGGACCCGGCGGCCGGATCCTGCCCATCGGCGAGCTGCCGATCCCGGGCCTCCACAACGTCAGCAATGCCATGGCCGCCGTCGCGGTCGCCCTGCTGTTCGGTGTCGCCCCGGACGCGATCCGCGCGGCCGCCGCGCGCTTCCGCGGCGTCGAGCACCGGCTCGAGTCGGTGGCCGTGGTCGACGGCATCCGCTACGTCAACGACTCGCAGGGCACGCAGCCCGACGCGGTCATCGCGGCGCTCCGGGCCTTCGACGCGCCGATCGTGCTGATCGCCGGCGGCCGCGACAAGGGCGTCGACCTGTCCGAGCTGGCGGGCGTCGTCGCGGAGCGGGCGGACGCGGCGGTCCTGATCGGGGAGAGCGGTCCGGCCCTGGAGGCGCTGTTCCGGGATCGCGGCCTCGGCTCGACGGAGCGGGCGCCGACGCTCGAGGCGGCCGTGGATCGTGCGACGGCGCTGGCCCAGGCGGTTCGGCCCTCCGGCGGCGAGGCGGTCGTGCTGCTGAGCCCGGCCGCGGCCAGCTTCGACATGTTCGCCGACTACGAGGCCCGCGGGCGGGCCTTCAAGGCCGCGGTCCGGGCGATCGCGGCCGGCCGCAGCGCATCGGAGGGAGCGCGATGAACCTCGCCCGCCTGCCCTGGCTGGGGGCCAGCCCGAAGGCCGGTGGT
This sequence comes from Candidatus Limnocylindrales bacterium, assembly GCA_036493155.1. Taxonomy (GTDB): domain Bacteria; phylum Chloroflexota; class Limnocylindria; order Limnocylindrales; family CSP1-4; genus UBA5189. The sequence continues at coordinate 10,568 of DASXQE010000033.1, forward strand.
CGACCGCTCTCCGGGGCGCGCGCCGGCGGCGGCAGTCGTGGCGCCGGCCGCGGCCTCACCGGCGACCAGCGCAGCCGCCCGATCGCAGGCCGCTCCGATGCCGCGATTTCGGCGGAGCTCGCGGCGGCTGGCGTTCTCGCGGGCCACCCCGTCGCGGCCGGCACGGCAGCGGCGAACCCGGCCTGGGAGCGGCCGGCCGCACGGGGCGGGCGCGACGTCCTCCAGCGAATCCGGCACCAGCCCGACTACGCCATCCTCGTGGCCGTCGTGGCCCTGACCGCGATCGGCATCCTGATGGTCTACTCGTCGTCCGCGCTGCGGGCCTACATCTCGCAGGACAACACCCTCGCGATCGTCGGCCCGCAGATCCTGTGGGGCGCCGTCGGCCTGGCGGCGATGGTCCTGACGATGCGGATGGACTACCGCGTGCTGCGGCTCGTGTCGCTGCCTGGCTACGTGCTCGGGCTCGTGCTCCTGGTCATGGTGTTCGTCCCGGCCTTCAACCGGGTCGTCGGTGGCTCGGCCCGCTGGCTCGTCGTCGGGCCGCTGCCGGCCGTCCATCCGGCCGAGATCGCGAAGCTCGCCTTGATCATCTACCTCGCGCATTGGCTGGCCAATCGGGGGCCGCTGATCAAGGGCCTCCGGTCCGGCACGGTGCCGTTCCTGGTCATTGCCCTGCCGGTCATCGGCCTGGTCTTCCTCGAGCCCGACCTGGGGACGACCGTCGTGATCGGGATCACCGCGTTCGGCCTGTTCTTCCTGGCCGGCGCCCGGCTGTGGCAGTTCGGGGTGCTGGCCGGCGGCGGCGCGCTCGGCGTCCTGATCCTGGGGCTGCGTGGCTACCAGGCCGAGCGGATCAAGGCCTTCCTCGATCCGTGGGCCGATCCGTTGGGCGCCGGGTTCCACACCATCCAGGGCCTCCTCGCCCTCGGCCTCGGCGGGATCTTCGGCAGCGGCCTGGGCGAGAGCAAGCTGGCCGGCGGGCTGTACCTGCCGAATGCCTGGAACGACTTCATCTTCGCGATCATCGGCGAGGAGTTCGGGTTTGTCGGCGCGGCCATCGTCATCGCCCTGTTCCTGATCCTGGCGTACGCCGGCATCCGGACGGCGCGTCGCGCGCCCGACACGTTCGGGGCCCTGCTGGCCGCGGGCATCACGATCTGGCTGTGCTTCCAGGCGTTCATCAACATCGGCGTCGTCGTGGCGCTGCTGCCCGTCACGGGCATCACGCTGCCGTTCGTCAGCGCCGGCGGCACGTCGCTCGTCGTGAGCTTCGCTGCCGTCGGGGTCCTGCTCGCGATCTCGCGCGAGACCGTCGAAGGGCCGGCCGTCCTTCCGATCGGCCAGCCGATCGAGCCGGTGGCGCAGCGCCAGCCGGCCACCCAGCGCCAGCCATCCATCCAGCGGAGGACCGATGCGCCTGCTGATCGCCGGCGGGGGAACGGGCGGCCACATCTACCCGGCCCTCGCGGTGGCGGACGCCCTGCGACGCCGCGACGCCGAGGCTGAGCTCGCCTGGATCGGGGGACATCGAGGCCTCGAGGCGTCGATCCTCCACGACACCGGGATTCCGCTGCGGCGCCTGGCCCTCCGGTCCCTGCGGACCGTCGAGGCCGACGTCCACCTCGTCCTGGACCCCGCACGTCTCGCCATCTCCGTGCCCCAGGCCGCGGCGATGCTCGCCACCGACCGCCCGGCGGCCATCTTCACGACCGGCGGCTATGTCGCCATCCCGGTCGTACTGGCCGCGCGCCCGCTCGGGATCCCGGTCCTGCTGTGGGAGGGCAACGTCTACCCGGGCCGATCGACCCGCACGATCGCCGGGCTGGCGGGGGCGGTCGCCGTGAGCCTCGGCGAGACCTGCCGGCACATGCCCCGCCGGCTGCCGTGCTTCGAGACCGGCACGCCCATCCGGGACGTCAGGTCGACGTCACGCGCCGCCGCTCGCGAGCGCCTCGGAATCCCCGCCGAGGCGCCGCTCGTGCTGATCTTCGGCGGCTCGCAGGCCGTGCGCCGCTTCAACGATGCCGTGGCCGGGGCGCTGCCCGAGCTCGTGGCCAGGGTCCACCTGCTCCATGTGACCGGCCACGACGGCTACGCGGCGGCGCTCGCCGGGCGCGAGCGGCTCGCACCCGACCTCCGAGGCCGCTATCGCCCGGAGGCGTTCCTGCGTGAATCGATGATCGACGCGCTCGCGGCGGCCGACCTCGTCGTGGGCCGGGCCGGCGCCTCGACGCTGGCCGAGGTCACCGCGCTGGGCCTGCCGCTCGTCGTCGTCCCGTATCCCCACGCCGCGGGCCACCAGCGCGCCAACGCCGAGCGCCTGGCGGCACAGGGCGCTGCGCGGTTCATCGAGGACGACGCGTTCGATGCCGCCGCGCTCCTGGATGCCGTGGCGATCCTGGACGACCCGGCCGCCGTCGAGGCCATGCGCGCGGCATCGCGGGCGGAGGGCCGTCCCGGAGCCGCCGATGCCGTCGCCGATCTGCTCCTCGCCATGGCGCGTCGCGAGGCGCTGCCGTCGGCGAGGGCCATCGAGGCCCGATCCCGGGGCGTTCCCGCGTGACCGCGCTCGCGGGTGACATCGCCCGGCGTATCGGCGTCAAGGCCGAGCGCGACGCCCCGCTGGCGAGGCTCACCACGATGCGGGTCGGTGGTCGCGCCGACCTCCTGGTCACGGCCCACAACGCCTTCGAGCTGCGAGCGCTGGTCCGCTTCGCGCGAAGCCGCGACCTGCCGCTGCTGGTCCTGGGCCGGGGCAGCAACGTCATCGTGTCGGACCGGGGCATCCGCGGCCTCGTGGTCCACGTCCGTGCCGAGGCGACGCGGATCGAGGGTGACCGCTATCGGGCCGAGGCGGGCGTGCCGATGGCGCGGGCCGCGACTGAGACGCAGCAGGCCGGGCTCTCCGGGCTCGAGTTCGGCCTCGCCATCCCGGGGACGGTCGGCGGCGCGGTCTGGGCCAACGCCGGCGCGCACGGCTCGGATGTCCGATCCGTGATCGAATCGGCCGATGTCCTCCTGTCCGACGGCCGCGAGGCCCGCCTCGCCGCCGATGAGCTGGGGCTCGCCTATCGCGATAGCCGGTTCAAGCGCCCGGCGGACGCCGGCGCCGCGCCGGAGATCGTCCTGGGCGCGACGTTCGTGCTCCGGCCGGCCGAAGCGGGGGTCATCAAGGAGCGGCTCGACGACATCCGGCGCTGGCGCCAGGCCCACCAGCCGTTGGGGCTGCCGTCCGCGGGCAGCACGTTCCGGAACCCCTCGGACGATCCGTCCGCCGGCCCGTCCGCGGGGCGGCTCATCGACGAGGCCGGGCTCAAGGGCTTCGCGATCGGCGGCGCGCGGGTGAGCGAGAAGCACGCCAACTTCGTCATCGCCGGCCGCGAGGCCCGGGCGGCCGACGTCCGGCGCGTGATCGACCATGTGCATGCCGTGGTGCTGGCCGGGACCGGGGTCGATCTCCGCCCGGAGGTCGAGTTCGTCGGCGACTGGTCGGGCTGGCCGTGGCCGGCAGAGGACGACGCGTGACGGCGCGCCCGTCTGATCCACCGATCGACCGGCGGGCCGACCCGCCCGTGGTGGTCCTCCTGGGGGGCCCGTCCGCCGAGCACGACGTCTCGATCGTGTCCGGGACCGCGATCGCGGACGCGCTCGCGGGCGTGGGCCGATCGGTGCAGCAGGTCGTCATCGACCTCGATGGCAAATGGTGGTGGCTGCCGCCCGACCATCGCCGCGAGGGGCGGCCCCAGGCGGCCTATGACGACCCACGCACGATGGGGGCCGACGGGCCGATCGCGGTCGGTGCGGCGCTCGACCGGCTGGCCGCGAGCGAGCCCGCGCCGGTGGTGTTCATCGCCCTCCACGGGCCGTTCGGCGAGGACGGCACCGTCCAGGCCCTGCTCGAGGCGGCGGGCCTGGCGTACACGGGCTCGGGTGTCCTCGGGTCGGCCCTGGGCATGGACAAGGTCCTCCAGAAGCGGATCTGGCGGGGCCTGGGCCTGCCGGTCGTGGACTGGCGCGAGGTCAGGGCCGCCGCATGGCGAGCCGATCCCCGCCCCATCCTGGCCGAGCTCGAGGCGTTCGCCGCCGCGAACGGGGAGCCACGGCTGATGGTCAAGCCGGCGCGGCTCGGCTCGTCGGTCGGGATGACGCTGGCCCACGGCCCGGACGAGCGCGCCGCGGCGCTGGACCTGGCGTTCCGCTACGACACCGTGGCCCTGGCCGAGCGCTACCTGCCCCGCGCCCGCGACCTCGAGGTGTCAATCATCGGGACGGAGCCGCCGCTCGGGGTGTACGGGCCGGGCGAGGTCGTGGCCGGTCACGAGTTCTACGACTACCAGGCCAAGTACGTCGCCGGCCTGTCGGAATCGACGACGCGGGCCGAGGTCTCGCCGCGCGAGCGGGAGCTGATCCGCAAGCTCGCGCGGGACGCGTATCGGGCACTCGGCTGCGAGGGCTTTGCCCGGGTCGACTTCCTCGTGCGCGACGAGGCGATCTATCTCTCGGAGATCAACACCATCCCCGGCTTCACGCCGATCAGCCTGTTCCCGACGCTGCCGGCCGAGGCCGGCCTCGACTTCACCGCGGTCTGCCTCCGCGTCATCGAGCTGGCGCTCGAGCGCCACGCCGGTCGGGCGTCGGCGCGGCTCACGCCCGACGACCTGCCGCGGTGAGCCCCGACGTCGCGGGCACCCGCCGCACGCGGCGATCTGCGTTCGAGGGTCGCGGCCGATTCGGCCTGGCGCCGGGATTCGGGCCGGCCCGGGCAGCAGCCCTGCTGGCGATCGTCGCGAGCCTGCTGGCGCTGGACGGCCTGACCACCGCGCCGGCCGCGGCCATCCAGCGGATCGACGTCTCGCCGCTGTCGTGGACGACACGCGACGCCCTGGTCCATTGGCTCGGCGTCGAACCCGGCGTCAACGCCTTCGCCCTCGCGACCGGCAGCCTGGCCGCACGGCTGGAGGAGCTGCCCGCCGTTGCCTCGGCCGACGTCTCGGTCCACCTGCCCGGGACCCTCGACGTCCGCGTCACCGAGCGCCAGCCGATCCTTGGCTGGCGGGTCGGCGACGTCACCTTCCTCGTCGACCGCGACGGGATGCTCTTCGCCCTGGCCGGCGGCGCGGCCGGCGACACGGCCGCGATCCCGATCGTCGTCGACAGCCGCGC
>DASXQE010000034.1:0-21619 GCA_036493155.1 Candidatus Limnocylindrales bacterium
GGTCGACCAGATCAGGACGGTGTTCACGATCAGCAGCGGCAGGCCGTTCGAGGCGATCGCCCCGAAGACGCCCTCCTCGAACCGGTCGTACAGCTCCATGAACCGGTGCGGCAGCGGCAGGCGGGTGATGATCGACCGCCCGAAGTTGCGCATCGAGAGGAGTCCGCCACCGAGGACGAGGACCACCACGACCCCCAGCGCCGCGACCAGCTGGATCGAGGGCGGCAGGCCGTTCCGGAAGCTCCAGAACCCGGCCCCGAGGCCCATCAGGGCGATGACGATGAGATCGAGGATTCGCTCGATGAACACGGTGCCGAACGTCCGCGAGAGCGAGGCATCCGAGTTGATCTTGAGGAGGTAGGCCCGGTAGACGTCGCCGAGCTTGGCCGGCACCACGCAGTTCACCAGCCACGACAGGAACAGGATCTCGGTGGCGTCTTTCGTCGAGATGTTCGTGCCGGTGCCGCGCAGCAGGCGGTGCCAGCGATAGCCGCGCAGCGGGAACCCGACGTAGTAGATCGCGAAGGCGGCCAGGAACAGCAACGGGTTGGCCGAGAAGATCAGCCCGGGCACGGTCCCGAGCGTGGCGCGATTGAGGTAGACGAACGCGCCGATGACGATCAGGGGCACGGCGATCGAGACGATCGTGCGGGGCTGCCGCAGCCGCTTCGACAGCGAGATCGGCGCGGACCCGCCCTCGTCCGGTGGCGCGGTCGCGGGATCGATGGTCATCGGGCCGCCACTCGCTTGAGGAGCTTCGCCGCGGGCGTCGCGAGCCGGGCGTACACCGACGCGCGCCCGGGCTGGAGTCCGATCGGCCCGCGCAGCGCCGCCCGCAGGCCCGCAGCCGTGGAGGGATCGCCCTGGAGGACCGTCGAGGCCACGCCGACCTCGATCGTCGTGTGGGCGTCCGAGACCGCGACGCCGGGGAGCCCGGCCGAGCGCGCCAGCTCGGCCGCCCGCTGGTTGCCATCGCCGACGAGGATCCGGGCGTTCCACGCCTCGATCCAATCGACCGAGCCTGCCAGGCCGATGACGCCGTCGAGCTGCGCGCCAGCTCCGGCGCGACCCATGGATCCCCGGAACCGGTCGAACGGGTGCGGGATGCCCACGAGGCCGCCCTGGTCTCGCACCGCCGCGATCGCCTCGACGGCCGCCAGGCCGTTCGGGACCGGTCGCTCCAGGAACATCGCGATGAGGTCGCCCTCGAGCGTGCGGATCTCCTCGCCGATGAGGACCGTCAGGCCGTCGGGGGCTGCGTCACGCGCGGCCAGCGCGCCATCGATCGTGCCGTGATCCGTGATGGCGAGGTGGGTCAGCCCGCGGGCCGCGGCCGCCCTGGCCATCGATCGCGGCGACGCCAGCGAATCGAAGCTCGCCGAGGTGTGGCAGTGCAGGTCGACGAAGGCCTGGCCGGCGCCCGAGCCCGGCGAGCCGCCGGAGGCGTCCAAGCCGCCTGAGCCCGGCGAGCCGCCACGGGCGTCCGAGCCGCCACGGGCGTCGGTCGTCATGCCTGGCGCCATGGGCAACGGGTGGTCAGGGCGGGCGGCAGCCGCGGAGCGGCTAGAAGCTCTGGACCAGCGACTTCTTGAAGAAGTCGTAGTGCTTCAGGGCCTCGCCGGTGCCGAGCGCCACGCAGTTGAGGGCGTTCTCGGCCACGTGGCAGGGCACGCCGGTCACCTGGGTGAGGAGCTTGTCGATGTTGCGCAGCAGCGCGCCTCCGCCGGACATGACCATGCCCTTGTCGATGATGTCGCTGGACAGCTCCGGCGGCGTCTGCTCCAGGACCGAGCGGACGGCCGCCACCAGCTGCTGGAGCGGCAGCTCGATGGCCTCCATGACCTCCGAGCTGGTGATCGGGATCGTCCGCGGCAGGCCGGCGATGAGGTCGCGGCCGCGGACCTCCATCGACAGCTCGCGCTCGAGCGGCAGGGCCGTCCCGATCTCGATCTTGACCTCCTCGGCGGTCCGCTCGCCGATCATCAGGTTGTACTTCTTGCGGATGTACGAGGCGATCGCCTCGTCGATCCGGTTGCCGCCCACCCGGAGCGACGTCGAGACCACGATCCCGCCCAGGGCGATGACGGCGATCTCGCTCGTGCCGCCGCCGATGTCGATGACCATGTTGCCGCTCGGCCCGGAGATCGGGACGTTGGCCCCGATCGCCGCCGCGAGCGGCTCCTCGATCAGGAACGCCTCGCGGGCGCCGGCCTTGAGGGCCGCATCCTTGACGGCGCGCTTCTCGACCGACGTCACGCCGGCGGGCACCGAGAGCATGACCTGGGGTCCGTTCAGGCGGAGCCGCATCCGGCCCTGCATCGCCTTGTTGATGAAGAACCGCAGCATCGCCTCGGTGATGACGTAGTCGGCGATGACGCCGTCCTTCATCGGCCGGATGGCATGGATGTTGCCGGGCGTCCGCCCGATCATCTCGCGGGCGTCCTCGCCGACCGCGCGAATCCGGCCATCGTCGTCGACGGCGACGACGGACGGCTCCTGGATGACGATGCCGCGGCCCTCGACGTGGACGAGGACGTTGGCCGTGCCGAGATCGATTCCGATGTTCATGCGGTCGCGGTCAGCTCCCCCTCCTGGACGCGCTCGATCCGAGCACCGAGGTCCAGGAACTTGCGCTCGATGTTCTCATACCCCCGCTGGACGTGGTGTGCGCCGCCAATCGACGACGTTCCCTCGGCCGCGAGCGCGGCCAGGATCAGCGAGGCTCCGGCCCGCAGGTCGGAGATCTCGACGCTCGCGGCCTTGAGCTGGGCCGGACCGTCGATCCAGGCCTCGTGGGGCCCCTTGAGCTCGATCTTGGCGTTCATCTTGCGGAGCTCGGCCAGCCACTCCAGGCGATCCTCGAAGATCGTCTCCCGGACCCGCGAGCGGCCGGCGGCCTGGGTCAGCAGGACGGCGGTCGGTGGCTGGATGTCCGTGGCGAAGCCCGGGTAGGCCGCAGTCTCCAGGTTCACCGGGTGCAGCGCGCCAGGCCCGACGGCCCGGGCATCGACCTCCATCCGGCCCGCGCCGCAGCTGACGCCCATGCCGGTCCGGCCGAGGACCTCCACGAACGCGGTCATCGTGTCGCAGTCGGCGCCCTCCAGGACGACGTGGCCGCCGGTGACGCCACCGGCGATGGCGAAGGTGCCGGCCTCGATCCGATCGGGCATGACGTTGTGCTCCGCGCCGCGGAGGCGCTTCTTGCCGTGGACCTCGATCGTGTCGACGTAGGTCCGCTCGACCTCGGCGCCCATCTTGTTCAGGAACGCGATCAGGTCGTCGACCTCGGGCTCCTGGGCCGCCGGCCGGATCACGGTGTGGCCCTCGGCCAGCGTCGCCGCGAGCATCGCGTTCTCGGTGCCCATGACCGTCACGAACGGGAACCGGATCTCGGTGCCGCGGAGGCGGCCGGGGGCCTTGGCGTAGTAGTAGCCGTAGCGGTACTCGATCTCGGCCCCGAGGGCACGCATCGCCTCGACGTGGAGGTCGACCGGCCGCCGCCCGATCCGGTCGCCACCGGGGTTCGAGATGATGACCTCGCCGAAGCGCGCCAGGAGCGGCCCCAGGAGCATGAAGCTGGAGCGCATCTTGGCTGCCGCCTCGAGGGGCACGAACAGCCAGTCGACGTCACCCGCCGAGATCTCGTAGACGTTCGGCTCGGGATGGTCGACGACGACACCGAGGTCGCGCAGCGTGTCCGTCATCGCCCGGACGTCCTCGATCTCGGGGACGTTGGTGAGCCGGCAGCGCTCGCCAGTGAGCGTGGCGGCGGCGAGCATCTTGAGCGCGGCGTTCTTGGCACCGCTGACCCGGACCGTGCCGTCCAGCGCGCGGCCGCCCGTCACGAGGTAGCGCTCGCGCGGGACCTTGGGCGGCTCGTACTCCCAGTGGAACGGCTTTGCGTCAGCCACGGCCTAATCCTGCGCTCCGCCGACCTCGGGCGCGATACGCGGCTCGCCCGCCGAGGACCAAGGCCACGTCCCGCTAGCCGCTCGTCCGAGGGCGCCGCGGACCCTCGCGGTGGCGCCGCTCCGCGACGCGGATCCGGAGCAGCGCCTGCTGCAGCGCGGCTCGGGCCGCGACCAGGTCGGCGCCCTCCACGTAGCCCGTCTCCAGCGCTCGCTCGGCCTCGCGCCTCGCCTCGTGGGCGCGCTCGAGATCGATGTCCGACGCCATGTCGGCCATCTCGGCCATCACGACGACCTTGTCCGGCCGGACCTGCACGAAGCCGCCCGCGATCGCGAAGGACTCCTCGGCGCCGGCCTTCTTGATCCGCAGCTCGCCGACGCCGAGCATCGCCAGCAGCGGCGCGTGATGGGGCAGGATGCCGAGCTCGCCCTCGCTGCCGGGCACGACGACCTCATCGACCGACTCGCTGTACGCGAGCCGTTCGGGGGTGACGATCTCGAGCTGCAGCGGCATCTAGCGGCCTCGCCGCCGGACGATGCGTCGGCCCCTCGCGCGCGTGGCCGTCACGACGCCAGCTTCTCGGCGTTGGCCTTGGCGTCGTCGAGCGTCCCGGCGAGGAAGAAGGCCTGCTCCGGCAGGGTGTCGCCCTCGCCCTCGAGGATGCCCTTGAACGACGCGACCGTGTCCTTGATCGGCACGTACTGGCCGGGCCGGCCGGTGAAGACCTCGGCCACGAAGAACGGCTGGCTTGCGAACCGCTGGAGGCGGCGGGCTCGCGCGACGGTCGACTTGTCCTCCTCGGACAGCTCGTCGATCCCGAGGATCGCGATGATGTCCTGGAGGTCGCGGTAGCGCTGCAGGACGCGCTTGGTCTCCTGGGCTACGTCGTAGTGCTCCTGGCCGACGATGAGCGGGTCCAGGACGCGCGACGTCGAGGTCAGGGGATCGACGGCTGGGTAGATCCCGAGCTCGGCGATGTTGCGCTCGAGCCGGATCGTCGAGTCCAGGTGGGCGAAGGTCGTCGCCGGGGCCGGGTCGGTGTAGTCGTCGGCCGGGACGAACACCGCCTGGAGCGAGGTGATCGAGCCCTTCTTCGTCGAGGTGATCCGCTCCTGGAGGGCCGCCATCTCGGTCGCGAGGTTGGGCTGGTAGCCGACCGCCGAGGGCATCCGGCCGAGCAGGGCCGAGACCTCGGAGCCCGCCTGGGTGAAGCGGAAGATGTTGTCGATGAACAGGAGGACGTCGCGGCCCTCCACGTCCCGGAAGTACTCGGCCATCGTCAGGCCCGTCAGGCCGACCCGCTGGCGCGCGCCCGGCGGCTCGTTCATCTGGCCGAAGACGAAGGCCGTCTTCTTGATGACGCCCGACTCGGTCATCTCGTGGATGAGGTCGTTGCCCTCGCGGCTCCGCTCGCCGACGCCGGCGAAGACGGAGTAGCCCGAGTGCTCCTGGGCGACGTTCCGGATGAGCTCCTGGATGATGACGGTCTTGCCGACGCCGGCGCCGCCGAAGATCCCGACCTTGCCGCCCTTCTTGAACGGGCAGATGAGGTCGATGATCTTGAGGCCCGTCTCGAAGACCTCGATCTCGGTCGTCTGGTCCTCGAAGGCTGGCGGGTCGCGGTGGATCGGGAGCGACTCGGCGGCGTTGACCGGGCCCTTGTTGTCGATCGGCCGGCCCAGGACGTCGAACACCCGGCCGAGGGTGGCCTCGCCGACCGGCACGGTGATGGGACCGCCGGTATCGACGGCCTTCGTGCCGCGCGCCAGGCCGTCGGTCGAGGTCATCGCGACCGACCGGACCCAGTTGTTGCCGAGATGCTGCTGGACCTCGCAGACGAGCGAATCCTGGCCCTCGCGCTCGAGCGCCACGGCGTTGTAGATCGCCGGCAGCTGGCCCGCCGGGAACTCGATGTCCACGACCGGACCGGTGATCTGGACGACGCGGCCCATCGCACTGGGCGCCGTTGCGGTTGCCATGGTGGTGCGGTTCCTCCTGTCGTCCGGTGGGGTCAGCCGGCCCGGGCGCCGGACGCGATCTCGATCATCTCGCGGGTGATGTTGGCCTGGCGGACCTTGTTGTAGGCCAGGGTGTAGTCCTCGATGAGCTCCTGGGCGTTCTCGGTGGCGTTCTTCATCGCCACCATCCGGCTCGATTCCTCGCTGGCCTTGGCCTCGAGGACGGCCTGGTAGATGCGCGTCGCGACGTAGCGCGGCAGGAGCTGCTCCAGCACGACCGCGGGGGCCGGCTCGAAGATGAACTGGTTGCCGGGAATGCCGTCGGTGTCCTCCGCGGCCTTCACGGGCAGGAGCTGCTCGAGGACCTGGCGCTGGACCAGGGTCGAGACGAAGCGGGTGTACAGCAGGTCGATCCGGCCGTACTCGCCGGACAGGTAGTCCTCGGTCACGAGGCGCGCCAGCGGCAGGATGTCCGCGAACGTCGGGCGATCGCCGAAGCCGGCGAAGTGAGCCTCCACGGGGACGCGAGCGCGGCGCATCGCGTCGCGGCCCTTGCGGCCGATCGTGATCGTCGCGAGGTCGCCGGGATGCTCGGCGATCTCGCGGGCCGCGAAGCGGATGGTGTTCGTGTTCAGCGGGCCGGCGAGACCGCGGTCCGTGGTGAAGAGCAGCAGCAGCCGCTTGCCGTCCTTGCTGCGATCGGCCAGGAGCGGGTGGTCCTCGGCGCCGAGGACCGCCGCCAGGTCGGCCAGGACCTCGTCGATCTTCTCGCTGTACGGCCGGGCCGACAGCGTGGCCTCCTGGGCTCGTCGCAGGCGCGAGGCGGCGATGAACTGGAACGCCCGGGTGATCTGCTGGATGTTCTTCACGGCGCCGATCCGGCGCCGGATGTCGCGCTGGCTAGCCACGTGGCAGCCGCGTCATGCGAGGAAGCTCTTGCGGAATTCCGCGATCGCCTCGTCGAGGGCCGTCGACAGCTCGTCGCTCAGGGCCTTCGTGGCGCCCAGCTCCTGGAGGATCTTGGGGCGCTCGGTCTCGAGGAAGCGGTAGAAGCCGGCCTCGAACTCCTTGACCCGCGGCGTCGGAACGTCGTCGAGCTGGCCGTGCGTGGCGGCATACAGGATCGCGACCTGCTTCTCGACCGCGAGCGGCTGGTACTGCGGCTGCTTGACGACCTCGGACAGCTTCTCGCCCCGGGTCAGCTGGTCGCGGGTGGCCTTGTCGAGGTCGCTCGCGAACTGGGCGAAGGCGGCGAGGGCGCGGTACTGGGCCAGGTCCAGCTTGAGCGGGCCGGCGACCTTCTTCATGGCCTTGGTCTGGGCCGCCGAGCCGACGCGGGACACCGAGATGCCGATGTTCAGGGCGGGCCGCTGGCCGGCGTTGAACAGGTCGGTCTCGAGGAAGATCTGGCCGTCGGTGATCGAGATGACGTTCGTCGGGATGTACGCGGAGACGTCGTTGGCCTGGGTCTCGATGATCGGCAGGGCCGTCAGCGAGCCGCCGCCGTTCTCCTCGTTCAGGCGGGCCGCCCGCTCGAGCAGCCGGGAGTGGAGGTAGAAGACGTCACCCGGATACGCCTCGCGGCCCGGCGGGCGCCGGAGGAGCAGGGCCATCTCGCGATAGGCCCAGGCGTGCTTCGACAGGTCGTCGTAGACGTTGAGCGCGTCCTTGACCTCGACCCCGTCGATCGTGACGCCCGACTCCATGACCTCCTCGCCCATGGCGGCGCCGGCATACGGCGCGAGGTACTGGAGCGGGGCGGGATCCTCGGCGCCGGCGACGACCACGATCGTGTGGTTCATCGCGCCGTACTTCTCGAGGGTGGCCACGGTCTGCGCGACCGTCGAGAGCTTCTGGCCGATCGCCACGTAGATACAGACCAGGCCCTGACCCTTCTGGTTGATGATCGTGTCGATCGCGATCGCGGTCTTGCCGGTCTGGCGATCGCCGATGATCAGCTCGCGCTGCCCGCGGCCGATCGGGATCAGGGCGTCGATGGCCTTGACGCCCGTCTGGACCGGGGTGTCGACCGACTGCCGGACGATGACGCCGGGGGCGATCCGCTCGACCGGGCGGCGCTTGGTCGTCTCGATCGGGCCCTTGTCGTCGAGCGGCTGGCCGAGCGGGTTGACGACGCGACCGATGAGCGCCTGGCCGACGGGAATCTCGACGACGCGGCCGGTGGTCTTGACGGTGTCGCCTTCCTTGATCGCGGCGGCGTCGCCGAGGATGACCGCGCCGACGGTCTCCTCCTCGAGGTTGAGGGCCATGCCCATGACGCCGTTCGGGAACTCCAGCAGCTCCGAGGCGAGGGCGCTCTCGAGGCCGTAGATCTGGGCGATGCCGTCACCGACCTCGACGACGGTTCCGACGGTCCGGGTCTCGCTCTGGGCGTCGAACGAGTCGATCGCCGACTTGATGATGTTGACGATCTCGTCGGACTTGATGGCCATCGCGTTACTCCTCGGGGCTCGGGCTAGCGGGCTCGGGCGCCCGTGATCAACTCGGTGCGGAGCCGCTCCAGGCGGCCGCGGACGCTGGCGTCCATGAGGGTGTCGCCGACGCGGACGGTCAGGCCGCCGATCAGCGCCTCGTCGACATTGGCGGTGAGATGGACCTGCTTGCCGGTGGTCTTCGCGACCCAGGCCTGCACGGCCTGCGTCTCGTCGGGCGACAGTGGCGCGGCGCTGGTCACCCGCGCCTCGACGATCCCGCGCCGCAGGTCCAGCAGGCGCTGGAAGCCGGCGGCCACGTCCGGCAGCCGATCGACCCGGCCGCGCTCGGCCAGGAGCGCGGCGAGCCGGAGCACCCCGTCGGGCGCGCGGCCCTTGAGGAGCCGCTCCAGCAAGGCGAATCGCTCGGGATACGGCCGCGCCGGGTTGTCGAGCGCCACCGCCACCCGCTCGTCGGTGACGAGCTGGCTGGCGAGCTGGAGGCCGGCCGCCCAGGCATCGAGCGCGTCGTCACGCGACGCCAGCTCGAACGCGGCCTCCGCGTAGCGGCGGGCGGCGGTGCCAGGTCGAGCCATCAGGCGGCCTCGCTGATCCGGGCCAGCGCGGCCCGTCCGCGTCCGCTCGTCACTGCTGGCCCTCGGCGGCCAGGAACTCCTCGACGAGGCGCCGCTGGCGCTCGCCCGTCATCGACTCCCGGACGACCTTGCCCGCGGCCGCGAGCGCCAGGTCGGCGACCTCGCCGCGGAGCTGGGCCAGCGCCCGGGCCTTCTCGCCCTCGATGTCCTCGGTCGCCCGGGCGCGCAGCCGCTCGAGCTCCTCGCGGGTCGCGGCGATGTCAGCGTCGCGGGTTTCCTGGGCGACCTTCTGGGCTCGGGCCAGGATGTCGTTGGCCTCACGCCGGGCCTCGCTGAGGGCGGCGGTCCGCTCCTGCTCCGCATTGGCCCGGTCGGCCCGGGCCTGCTCGGCGTCCTTGAGGCCCTGCTCGATCCGCTCTTGGCGCTGGGCGAGCATGGCGCTCACCGGCCCGAACGCGAAGCGCTGGACGACGTACAGGAAGAACAGGAAGTTCACGGCCGCAACGACGATCCAGAACCCGTTGAACACGAGTCCTGGCTGTCCCTCAGCAGCCGCGATCGGTGGGAGCGCGAGGTGCGCGCCCGCCGCAACGGCGAAGACCGCCATGCCTACTTCAGGAAGACGATGAGGACGCCGACGACGAACGCCAGGATCCCGAGGCCCTCGGCGAATGCCGCGCCCAGGATGAACGTCGCCCGGATGGTGCCGGCGGCGTCGGGATTCCGGCCCATGGCCGTCGTCGCCAGGCCGGTGAGGATCCCGATGCCGATGCCGGGGCCGACGACTCCGAGAGCCGCGAGCCCTGCTCCGATCATTTCCATTTCGAGAACAACCTCCGAAACTCCTCCCTTGCGGGCGCGTTACCCAAGACGATCGCGATGACGGTCGGTCCTGCTCGCAGTGGCTGGCCGTTCAGTGGCCCGCTCCCGCAGCGATGGCACCGGCGTCGGTGGGCAGCATGTTGCCCTCCGGCTCGTCGCCGAACGCCCGCGCCTCGTGTTCATCGCTGTGATGACTCTCGGTCGCGGTCAGGACGTACATGAGGGTGAGGGACGCGAAGATGAGGGCCTGGATGAACCCGATGAAGCCCTCGAGCGCGATGAACGGGATCGGCACGAAGGCGATGATCAGCGCCGTGAAGACGCCGAGCATGATCCCGCCGCCGTACAGGTTGCCGAAGAGCCGGAACGCCAGCGTCACGGGCTTGAAGAACTCGAGCAGCAGCTCGATGAGGCCGACGTACAGGTCGATGAAGCCGTTGGCCAGGCCGCGCTTGAAGCCCGACAGATTGATGAACTTGCCGATGTACCCGCCGAAGCCCAGCGCCCGAACCCCTTCGACGTGGGTCACGACGAACACGACGACCGCCATCCCGATCGTGATGTTGATGTCGCTGGTGGGCGTCCGTAGCGCGCTGACCTTGTCGCCGAACAGCAGCAGGTCCGTCCAGTTGGCGAACATGATCAGCAGGAAGAACGCGGCGAAGATGGCCGTGTAGCGACGGGCCCGCGAGCCGCCGAGGCCCTCGGCGAAGCCGGCGAAGGCCTCGTAGATGTATTCGAAGGCGTTCTGGGCCCTCCCCGGCACCAGGCCGAGACGCCGGGTCATCAGGATCGCCCCGATGAGCAGCGCGACGATCACGATCCAGGACGCGACGATGCTCGATGTGATGCTCGGGTGGAACTCGACCACGAGCGGGCTCGTCGCGGCCGGCCCGCCCGGCGCCAGGTCCCACACGACCGTCGGTGGAACCGGCTCGAGGTTCTGGAGGATCGTCACCTTCGGGTCGGGGAAGCCGGCCGGGGCGGCGACCGCCAAGGCGATGGCATCGACGACGATCACGGCGGCGATGGCGATCCAGAGGCCACGCCTGGATCGCGTCGGTGTCGTGCCGCCATCGCCGGTGGCGAGCGGGGCAGGGCTCGTCACTGTCACCTCAAACGATGAGCGCGGTCGCGACCGCGCTCGTGCTCCAGTTGATGGTCAGTCGTATCTCGCGAGGAACCGGTTGATGATCCGGAGGGCGACCAGCCAGCCGCTTCCGAATCCGCCCAGGGCGCCGATCAGAAGGAAGACCGGTGACGTCCGGAGCTGATCGTCGACCCAGTGACCCGCGAGGGCGCCGCCGAGCGTCAAGATCAGGAGGACGGCTCCGATCTCGGAGAAGAGGGCGAGATAGGCACCCATCTTCCCGGGCTCGATCATCGGCGACCCCGCAAAGCCACGGGAGTATAGCAGCGGCTCCCGGGCGGGTCGCCACGGTCCGTGGCAGGCGGCCGCCCGCTTCGCCGGACGTCCCCCGGACGCGCGCCGAGGCCTACGTCAGGATCACGAAGCAGTCGAGGTCGACCCGGCCATTGCCCCACAGCACGACCTTGATCGTGTGGGTCCCGATCTTGCTGAAGTGGTATGACCAGACGACCTGGCCGTAGGCCGTGGTGGTGGTCTTCATGGCCGCCGCCCCGACCTTGACCCCGTCGACGTACACGTCGAACGAGCCGCGGGTGCTGCTGCGCGGCCCGACGAACGCGACGTCGCGCATCGTGTGGGTGAAGCTGGCCGACTTGCCCGCGACCGTGGCGTAGCGCGCCGCGCCGCCGGAGTCGCCGGGGTCGCTGGTGAGCGTCCAGCCGCTGCTGTAGGTGATGAAGCCGCTGGCCTCCTGGTAGCGCGCCTGGACGAACGTGGGACCGGTCTTCCAGGCGCTGACGTTGCCGTTCTTGTCCGTCCCGCGGACGCGGAACTGGTAGCTGCTGCCCACGGTGAACGTCGTGGCATAGGACTTGGCGGTGAGCGTCGACAGGCTCACGCCGGTGAAGGCTCCGCCGTTGACCGATCGCTGGAGCTCGAACTTGGCAATGCCGACGCCGGCATCGCTGCCCGTCCACGCGATCGTGCCGGCGAGGCCGCTCGACGTCATCGTCCGGACGACCGGGATGCCCTCGACCGGCAGGCCCACCGTCGGGGCGGTCGTGTCCTTGGTGATGGTCACGTCGACGTGGGTCGTGGCCTGCAGGCCGCCGGGGTCCTGGATCGTGTAGGTGAAGAAGTCCGGGCCGTAGTAGCCGGCCTTGGGCTTGTAGCTGAGGGACAGCCCGTCGGTCGCGATCGTGACCGAGCCGAACGTGGGCGCCGTCGGCGTCGAGACGATCGTCAGGACCTCGCCCGCGTCGGGCAGGGCGCTGTCGTTGGCGAGCACGTCGACGGTCGTCGCCGCGGCGTTCTCGGGCACGGTCAGCGTGTCGGCCACGGCCGTCGGCGGATCGTTCACGGCGGTGACGGTGATCGTGACGACCGTGCCGGCCGACGTGTTGACGCCGCCGTTGGCCGTCCCGCCGTCATCGACCGCGGCGATCGTGATCGTGGCCACGCCGTTGCGATTGGTCCCCGGCGTGAACGTCAGCGTGCCGCTCGCGGACACGGCCGGCGCCACCGCGAACAGGCCGGGGTTGTCGTTGGCGGTGACCTCGAAGCCGGTCACGCTCTGGACCAGCTGCTCATCCGCGGGTCCGGCGGTCATGCCGGTCGCCCAGCCGGTCTGGCTGAACGCGCCGCTGTCCTCGGCCACGGTCGGATCGGCGCCGGCGGTGAAGCTCGGGGCATCGTTGACCGCGGTGACGGTGATCGTGACCGACTGTGGTGCGGAGGTGTCCACGCCGCCATTGGCCGTGCCGCCGCTGTCATGGATCTTGAACGCGACGTGCGCGACGCCGCTGGCGTCGGCTGCGGGGGTGAAGGTCAGCTTGCCGGCGGCCGAGACGGCCGGGGCGGTCGCGAACAGGCCCGGGTTGTCGTCCGAGTCAAGCACGAAGCTGAGCGTCTGCGACTCGTTCGGACCGGCGCTGATGGCCGTGGCCCAGCCCGACTGGCTGAAGGCCGTGTCCTCGAGGCCGGTCGGCGCGCTGCCGGCCGTGAAGCTGGGCGCATCGTTGACCCCGGTCACCGAGATGGTGACGGAGGCGCCCGGCGACGTGTTCGAGCCGCCATTGGTCGTCGCGCCACTGTCCTTGGCCACGATCGTCAGGTGGGCGACGCCATTCCGGTTCGCCGCCGGGGTGAACGACAGGGTGCCCGTCGGCGACACCGCCGGCTGCGTCGAGAACAGCGCCGTGTTGTCGTCGGCCGTGACGAGGAACGACAGGGTCTGGCCGGCCTCGTTCGGACCGACGCTCAGGTTGGTTGCCCACGCCGCCTGGGCGAATGCGCCGCTGTCCTCGAGGACGATCGGATCGGCACCCGCCGTGAAGCTCGGCGGATCGTTGACGCCGGTGATCGTGATCGTGACTGACTGGGTCTGTGAGGTGTCGACGCCACCGTTCGCGGTGCCGCCGTCGTCGTGGATCCGGATCGTGAGATGGGCCACCCCGCGCTGGTCGGCACCGGGGGTGAACGTCAGGGTGCCCGAGGCGGACACCGCCGGCAGGACGCTGAAGAGGCTGGTGTTGTCGTCCGAGGCCACCTCGAAGTCGACCGCCTGGCTGTCCTCGCTCGGCCCGGCGCTGACGTCCGTGGCCCAGCCCGGCTGGCTGTAGGCCCCGCTGTCCTCGAGCACCGTCGGGCTCGCGCCAGCGGTGAAGCTCGGCACGTCGTTGACCCCGGTGACGGTCACCACGACGGCGGCGCCCGCGGACGTGTTGGACCCGCCGTTGTTGGTGTTGCCGCTGTCCTTCGCCACGATCGTGAGGTTCGCGACACCGAAGGCATCGGCGGCCGGCGTGAAGGTCAGGGTGCCGCTCGCCGAGACCGCTGGGCCGGCCGCGAACAGCCCGGGGTTGTCGTTCGAGGTGACCTGGAACGAGACACTCTGGCCGGCTTCGTTCGGGCCCGCGGTGATCGCGGTCGCCCAGGTCGGCTGGCTGAACGCGCCGCTGTCCTCGAAGACCGTCGGATCGCTTCCCGCCGTGAAGCTCGGGGCGTCGTTGACCGACGTGACCGTGATCGTGACCGCCTGGCCCGCGGACGTGTCGACGCCGCCATTGGATGTCCCACCGTTGTCGTGGGCCTTGAAGACCACGTGGGCGACGCCGTTGGCATTGGCGGCGGGGGTGAAGGTCAGCGTGCCGGTCGAGGAGACGGCCGGTGCCGCGGAGAACAGGCCGCTGTTGTCGTTCGAATCGAGCAGGACCGAGAGCGTCTGCGTCGACTGCTCGTCGGCCGGCCCGACGCTCAGGTTCGTGGCCCAGCCGGGCAGGCTGAAGGCGCCGCTGTCCTCGAGCACGGTCTGGCCGGCGCCGGCGGTGAAGCTCGGGACGTCGTTGACCGGGATCACGTGGACGTCGACCGTGGCCTGGGAGCTGAGCGTCCCGTCGCTGGCGTCGTAGCTGAACGTGTCATCGCCGTGGGCATTCGCGTCGGGGCTGTAGGTGAATCCGCCCGCCGAGCCGACCGTGGCGTTGCCGATCGTGCCGTCGCTGTCCAGCGCGGCCGTCAGGGTGTCACCGCTGTCTGCGTCGGTGTCGTTGGCGAGGAGTCCGCAGGGTGCCGCTGCCGGGACCGTCAGGGGCGTGTCCTCGAGCGTGACGTACTGGCCCGACAGGACCGGTGGATTGCTGGAGCAGGCGACGTCGGGGTCATGGTTGGCGACCGGTGCCGAGCCGACCGCGATCGAGATCGTGCCGTCGCCGGAGGTCCCGTCGGGGTCGCTGTGGACCGTGAACGTGAAGCTGTCGTTGCCCTCGAAGCCCGCGGTGGGCGTGTACGTGACGAGGCCCGAGGTGCACGCCGGCGGGACGCTGCCATCGCAGGTCATCACGCCGCTGCCCACGTCGAGGTTGCCGTGCGCCGGCGCCGTGTCAACCTGCCAATCGGCCGTGCCGTTCGTGGCCGTGCCCGTGAGGGTGATCCCGAGGGCGATCCCGCGCGGGGTCGAGAGCGTCTGGTCGTGGGCGGACGGGAGGTCGGCCAGGACCGTGCCCGCGAGGACGACGAGGGCCCCGATGGCAAGTCCGACGGCGAGGCGCGGGTGCTTCATTGGCCTCCTCACGGGGACGCGGCGACGGTGACGCTCCAGCAGCACTGGGATGCCGGTCCGGCCGACCGCCCCAGGCCGTCCGTGATCGACAACGAGATCGAATAATCGCCGTTGGTGTCAAACGTGAATGTCGCGAGCCCGGGCGCGCCAGGCGAGACGTCGGCACTCCAAGCGTAGGACACCGTCCCGACCGCGCCGGTGACGACCGCGGTGCACGTGCCGCTCACGGCCGCGGTGTAAGTGCCTGTCGGCTGATCGCACGTGAAGTCGACCACGAGGGGCGGCGGCGGCAGGCTGCCGGACGGCTTGATGCTCGGCTTGACGGTGGGTCGGGGGGTGATCCTTGGCGTCGCGCCGGGAGACGTCCGCGGTGACTCCGAGGGGCTGGGGCTCGGCGGACCGAGCGTGATGATCGGGATCGGGGTCGGGGTGGCGTCGAGGCCCGCGCTCGCGTTCACGATGGGACCGATCGTGGCCAGGCCGGGCAGCGTCGGCACAGCCCCGACGCTCGCCACGCCGATGACCTCCTCGGAGCCGGCCGGCGTCGGTGACGAGACGATCGCCACCGGATTCGTCAGCCCGGCGAGCTGCGCGAGCGCCAGGGCGATCGCCGCGCCCGAGAGGATCGTGGCGGTGTCACGCGCAACCGCCCGGCGTGCTCGCTCGCGCGGCGGCACCGCGTGGGTGACACGGGCCATCGGTCAACGGTGCGGCGGGCCGCCGACGGGACGGCGACGGCGCACGGCCAGGCGCCGGGCCGCGCGGCGTGGCCCGAACGCGCGCGGCCCCAACGAGGCCAGCGGCAGGAGGAGGCCCAGCGGCGGGACGGCGATCGCGCTCGCCGGACCGCCCGGTGCGGCGGCCGCGGTGCTCGTGAAGTACAGGATGCACTGCACCGAGGCGCCCTCCCGGAGCGGCCCGATGCACGTTCCGTACCTCGACGACTGGCTGTAGCCGTCCACGGCGCTGGCCGAGATCGCATACGAGGCGTTCGACTCGACGCGGAGGCTCGTGCCCGAGGCGCTGCCGGGGAACGACGAGCTGGACGGGTTGGCGCCGGCGACGCTGACGGTCGTCACGGAGGCGTCAGGCAGGCCGGAGACGAACACCTGGAGCTTCGGCTCGATGTCGGTCTCGGTGATCGTGCACTGGGCGCTCTGGCTCGCCGGCAGCGCGCCGGCGCAGTCGGCCGAGAGCAGCTGGCTGTAGCCGCCCGAGGTCGAGGCCGTCGTGGTGATCGAGTAGGCCTGGCCGGCGTTCACGCGGACGGGCGTCCCGGCCGACGTCCCGAGGAACGACGCGGGCGAGGCACCGGCCCCCGTGACGTGGACCGTCCACGACGCCGGGACGTCGTTGCCGCCGAACAGGTTCTTCATCAGGAACGAGACCGTGACCGTGGCCGTCTGCGGCGCCGGCGTCGCGGTCGGGTGCGGCGTGGGCTGAGCGGTGGTCCGAGGCGTCGGTGTGGGCGTCGGGCTGGAGGTCGCGGCGGGCGTCGGCGTGGCCTCCGGCGGCAGGCTCGGGATCACGTCCGACGGCAGGGCCGGCGGCGTCGGACTGGGGCTGGCAGGGGGCGTCGGCAGCGCGGTTGGTGCGACGCTCGGGGACGCCACGGCCACGAGGCTCGCGCCGGGCGTCGGCGTGGCGCTGGCCGTCGAGCTGTCCGGCAGCACGACCCGGGCGCCGATCGCCAGGAAGGCGAGCAGGACCAGCACGAGGCCGACGTCGCGCCACAGCACGCCCCCGCGGCGGCCGCCGCCCGCGGCGCCCGCCAGCGCGATCGTCGGCGGCCCGGGTGGCGTGGGCGGCGGGGGAGGCGGCACCCGCTCGGCGACCGGGCCGCCCAGACCGGCGTCGCCGCCGAGCCGCCGCTCGACGTCGTCGTCGGACAGCTTCGCGGCTTCGTCCTTCGGGTCGGGCCGTTGGCCCCGGCGCAGGGTCATGCGTCTCCGTTGTCGTAGGTGGTCGACTCGAGCGCCTCACGCGGCTCCCGGGCCACGGCGAATGCCACCAGCCCGAACGCGACGACCGCTCCCAGGAATGTGTACAGCACGGCCTCCGCGGACGCGAGCAGGGACACGACGCCCAGCGTCGCGCAGATTGCGTAGATCAGGAGGACCGTGGAACGGTGCGAAAGTCCCAGGTCCAGCAGCCGATGGTGAATGTGGCCACGGTCCGGACTGAACGGCGAGCGGCCGCGTGAGATCCGCCGGACGATGACCCAGAACGTGTCGATGATCGGCACCCCCAGGACGAGCAGCGCGACGGCCACCTTGGCGGTTCCGAGGATGGCGAGGACCGCGAGGGTGAAGCCCAGGAACATGACCCCCGAGGTGCCCTGGAAGATCACCGCCGGGTGGAAGTTCCAGCGCAGGAAGCCGAGCAGCGCGCCTGCCAGGACGAAGCACAGCAGGGCCACCAGCGGCTGCCCGACCTGGGTCGAGAGGCTGAGCACCCCCAGCGTCACGGCGGCGATGAGGCCGATGCCCGTCGACAGCCCGTCGAGGCCGTCGATGAAGTTGATGCTGTTGATCATCCCCACGATCCAGATGACCGTGAAAACCACGCCCAAGGCGGCCGGAAACAGGATGTTGCCAGGGCCGACGGGGTTGTCGATGTAGTGGACCGTGATGCCGAACGCCACCGCGATGCCGGCGACCACGAGCTGGCCCAGCAGCTGCCACCGGGCGCGGAGGTCGAGGAGGTCGTCCAGCGCGCCGATGACCGCGGCCGCGAGTCCGCCCAGGAAGAGCCCCAGGGCGTCGCTCGCCGCGATGGGCCGCACCTCGGCCAGGCCCGGCAGCGACGTCGCCACCAGCACGGCCGCCCCGCCGACGGCCATGAAGGCCACGACGACGGCGATGCCGCCGCCCCGCGGGAGCGGCCGGCGGTGCACCCGTCGCTGGTCCGGCCGGTCGACGATCCCCCGGCGCCGCATCCACGTTCGGAGGGCCGGGGTGAGCAACAGCGCGATCGCGCCCGCGAGCACGAAGCCGACGGCGAGCGACGGCAGGATGGACCCGACGTTGGCGACGAAGGTCACGCGCGGTCCGGGGGCAGCCCGGGCACCGGGAACCGCGCCACGATCTCGCCAACCTCGGTGGCGAGCCGCGCTCGCCTGGCCGGGTCGTCGCGACCGGCGATCGCGCCCGTGATCAGGCCCGCGATCGAGCGCATCTCGGCCGTGCCGAAGCCCCGTGTCGTCGTGGCGGGCGTCCCGAGGCGGATGCCCGAGGCGGTGTTCGGCGGGAGCTCGTCGAACGGGATGGCGTTCTTGTTGACCGTGATCCCGATGTCGTCGAGCAGCGCTTCGGCTTCCCTGCCGTTGACCCCGAGCGGGGTCACGTCGACCAGCAGCAGGTGGTTGTCCGTGCCGCCCGAGACGACTCGCGCGCCACGCTCGGCCATGGCGTCCGCGAGCTCGGCCGCGTTCGCGATCGTGCGCCGCTGGTCGGCCCGGAAGGCCTCGGTCGCGGCGAGCTTCAGGCCCACGGCCTTGGCCGCCACGACGTGCATGAGGGGGCCACCCTGGACGCCCGGGAAGACGGTCTTGTCGACCTGGGCGGCGAGGGTCGTCTTGACCATCGGGAAGCTCGCCGGGTCCACGCCCGAGGGCAGGTCGGTCCGGGCGAAGATCAGGCCGCCCCGTGGGCCGCGCAGTGTCTTGTGGGTCGTGGTGGTGACGAGATCGGCGTGCGGGAAGGGGCTGGGGTGCAGGCCGGCCGCCACGAGACCGGCGATGTGGGCCATGTCGACGAACAGCAGCGCTCCGACGCCATGGGCGATGGCCGCCATCCGCTCGAAGTCGATGATCCGCGGGTAGGCCGACGCGCCCGCCACCAACAGCTTCGGCCGGACCTCCGCCGCGGCGGCGGCGAGCGCGTCGTAGTCGATCCGCTCGGTCTGGCGGTCGACGCCGTAGGCGTGGACCTCGTACATCCGGCCGGAGAAGTTGACCGGCGAGCCGTGCGTCAGGTGGCCGCCGTGGGCCAGGTTCATGCCCAGGATCCGGTCGCCGGGCTGCAGGACGCTGAAATAGGCGGCCATGTTGGCCTGGGCGCCCGAGTGGGGCTGGACGTTGACGTGCTCGGCGCCGGGAAACAGCGCGAGGGCCCGCTGCTGGGCCAGGACCTCGGCGACGTCGACGAACTCGCAGCCGCCGTAGTAGCGCTTGCCCGGGAGGCCCTCGGCGTACTTGTTCGTCAGCCACGAGCCCTGGGCTTCCATGACCGCGGCGAACGTGTAGTTCTCGCTCGCGATCAGCTCGATCTTGTCGTGCTGGCGGTGGCGCTCGCCCTCCATGGCGGCCCACAACTCGGGGTCGACCACACGGATCGGCTGCCACGCCTGCCCGTCGTCGTGGATCGCGCTGCCCGGCCGCCCCTCGCCCGCCATCGGGCCTATCTTCCCATGTCCCGGAGCCGCCACTCGACGTCCTGCGTCGGGATCGCACCGGGCCGCAGGACGCGGGCCGCCTCGCCCGAGACGTCGACGACCGTGGACGCGGGTCCGCCCCGGGCCGGCCCGCCGTCGAGGATCAGGTCGAGCCGATCGCCCAGCCGGGCATCGATGGCCTGGGCGTCGGGCAGCTCCGGCTCGCCAGACAGGTTCGCCGACGTCGTCGGGAGGGGTCCGAGCGCCCGGGCGAGTGTCCGAGGCGCGTCGTGATCGGGAACCCGGACGCCGATCGTGGGCCGGTTGCCGGTGAGCTCCGGCGGGAGTGGACGGTCGGGCCGCTGGCCGATGACGAGGGTCAGGCCGCCGGGCCAGAACGCATCGCCGAGCAGGCGCGCGGCGGGCGTGACGACCCCGAGCTCCGACGCCTGGGCCAGGTCAGCGAGCAGGACCGCGATCGCCCGGTCAGCGGGCCGATCCTTCACCGCGAACAGCCGCTCGATGGCGCCCGGCACGTCCATCGCGGCAGCAATCCCGTAGACCGTGTCGGTCGGGATGGCCACGACGCCGCCGCCGCGAAGGATCTGGATCGCGCGCTCGCGCCCGGCCGGTCCATCCGGGACGATCCGGCTCATGGCTGCGGCGCCGGCCGTTCGATGCGGGCGATTCGCGGCAGGCCGGCCAGATCCAGCTCCACCTGGCAGGTCCAGCCCGGTAGCTGCGCGGCCACCGCCGCTCCGATGGCCTCGCCCTGGTCGGCGCCGATCTCGAGGAGCGCCACGCCGTCCCCGGCCAGGTCGCTCCGGAGGGCGTCCAGCAGCTGCCGGATGATGGCCAGCCCGTCCGGCCCGCCATCCAGGGCGGCGCGCGGCTCGAAGCTCGTCGCCCGCGGCAGCCCCGGCAGGTCATCGGTCCGCACGTACGGCAGGTTCGCGAGGATGATCTCGAACGGCCCAACGCCGACCGGCACGAGATCGGCGGTCGCGACATCGATCCGGTCCGCGACGGCGTGCGCGACCGCGTTCTCGCGGGCGAGGCCTGCCGCGGCCGCGGAGACATCGGTGGCGAGCAGGCGGACCTCGGCCAGCATGCCTCGACGCCGGAGGGCGACCGCCAGGGCCACGACGATGGCGCCGGACCCCGTGCCCACGTCCACGGCCTCGATCGGCGGCGAGCCGGGCGGCCGCGGCGCCGCGGTGAGCCGGGCGGCGATCTCGGCCTCGGCCAGCTCCACCAGGCGCTCGGTCTCGGGGCGCGGGATGAGCGCTCGCGAGTCGACCGAGAAGGCCAACCCGTAGAACTCCCGGAGGCCCCGGATGTAGGCCACCGGCTCGCCCGCCGCGCGCCGCTCGATCGTCGCCCGGAACTGCTCGGCCGCGCCCTCGCCGACGGGCGCGCCGGGATGGGCGATCAGCGCCGTGCGCTCCAGTCCGATCACGTGCCCCAGCAGGAGCTCGGCGTCCAGGCGGGGTGTCTCGGAGCCCGCCTCGCGCAGGCGGGCCTGGCCGGCGAGGAGGAGGTCGGCGACGGTGGCCATGGTCGGTGGGCGGCGAGCCGGGCGCGCTCTGCCGGCAGTCCGGGCGGTCGCTCAGCCGGCGGCCGCTCGGCCGTCGCCGTCGGCGAGGGCCGCGAGCCGTTCAGCCTGATCGGTCGTGATCAGCGTGTCGATCAGCCGGTCGAGCTCGCCGTCGAGGACCCGGGGCAGGTTCGAGAGGTCGACGTGGACCCGGTGATCGGTCACCCGATCCTGCGGGTAGTTGTAGGTCCGGATCTTGTCGGCCCGATCACCGGCGCCGATCATCGACCGACGGGTGACGGACTCGGCCTCGCGCTGACGGCGGCGCTCGGCGTCCTGGAGGCGGGCCCGCAGGACGGCCATGGCCTTGGCCTTGTTCTTGTGCTGGCTCTTCTCGTCCTGGATCTCGACGACCAGCCCGCTCGGGAGGTGGGTGATGCGCACCGCGGAGTCCGTGGTGTTGACCGACTGGCCGCCTGGCCCGGAGGAGCGCTTGACCTCGATCCGGAGGTCCCTGTCCTCGTCGATCTCGATCTCCGTCTCCTCGACCTCGGGCATGACCACGACGGTCGCGGTCGAGGTGTGGATCCGGCCGGACGACTCGGTTTCCGGGACGCGCTGGA
The DNA here is from genome assembly GCA_036493155.1 of Candidatus Limnocylindrales bacterium. Taxonomy (GTDB): domain Bacteria; phylum Chloroflexota; class Limnocylindria; order Limnocylindrales; family CSP1-4; genus UBA5189. Next base: position 21,402 of record DASXQE010000034.1, read on the forward strand.
CGCGATGCGTGCCGCTCTCGAACTTGAGGCGCGAGTAGGCGCCATCGCCGGCGATCTCGACGATCGCCTCCTTGACGCCGCCGATGCCGGTCTCGTGGAGGCTCATGACCTCGGCCTTGTAGCGATGGCGGTCGGCGTAGCGCGAATACATCCGCAGCAGCTCGTTCGCGAAGAGCGCGGCCTCCTCGCCACCCGCGCCGGCACGGATCTCGAGGATG
>DASXQE010000035.1:0-18772 GCA_036493155.1 Candidatus Limnocylindrales bacterium
GCCTCGGTCGGCGTCGGCGGCGGCGCGGACTGGGCGGCGTCGCTCGCGGCAGGGCTCGCCGACGGGAGCACGAGCGGTGCGGTCCAGCCATCGAGGACCAGGCTGCCGGTGGCCGGCCGCAGCGAGCGGACGCCGCCGAAGACGAACACGGGCACCCCGCTCGGGGAGCTGCCGGCCGGCGCCGCGCTGGTCATGGGATCGGCCGCCACCGTGCCCGACCAGTAGACGACGAAGTGCCCCGTGGGATCGATCGAGGGCAGCCAGACGTCGGGCCGCGCGAAATCGGTGCGTGTCCGCGTCGTGGGATCAAGCAGGAACGACGTGGGGTGGAGCTCGACGCCGGCCGGCTCGCTCGGCGAATCACTGGCGAGTGGCGAATCGGCGGCACCCGGCGACGCCGGGGCGCTCGCCGGCACGGGTGACGCGGGAGCGGGCGCAGTGGGCGATGCCGAGCCGGCGCCTGCCTGGCCGCCGTCCAAGGTGGTGGTCGAGCTCCCGAGCGTCACCGTGCTGGCCACGATCTGGTTGCGGTACCAGCCGGCAAAGTAGGTCAGCCCGTCGTCCGTCAGCTGGGTGGCGGCGTCGTCGCCGACGTGCCAGACGTACAGGTCAGGGCCGCGAAGGCCGACCTTGGGTCGCGCCGAGAAGGCGAACCACTGGCCGTCGGCCGAGTAGGCCGGCTCGCCGACGATGGCGACGCCGTGGATGATCGCGTGGCCGTTCGGGATCGGGCCTGCGCTGGCGCTCGGCAACGGCGAGGCGCCCGGCGACTCGATCGGTGCGGTCGCTGGCGGCGCGCTCGGGCGGGAGGTCGGCGGGGCGGATCGAGTGCCGAAGCTCGTGGCGGGCTCGCTCGGGGCCGGGGTGGGCACGGAGACGATGACGAGGTCGCCGTCGGGCTGATCGTCGGCGGGGACGACGGCAACCTGGTTGCTGTCGGGCGAGAGCACGACCGATTGCGGCTGGGCGGCGATCGCGATCGGCGCCGGGCTGCCCGGCGCGATCACGCAGGCCGAGGTGTCGGGATCGGCACAGACCTGGTCGACCTCGCCGAAGACGATGCTGTAGCTGCCATCGGGCTCGTGCTGGAGCCAGGCCACCTGGTTGTCGACGGTGAGGGGCGTCCGGCCGGGCGTGGCCTGGGCGACCACCGGCGGCGTGGCCGTCCGCGAAGGCGCGATGGTGGTGCCGGGCGGCAGCAGGGCCACCACGAGGACGACTGCCGCCACGACGACCCCGGCCAATGGGCCGAGCGGGATGCCTCGTGGCTTCGGGCCGATCGCTCGGCCGAGGAGGCTCCGGCGGGAGTGGCTTGACTCGCGCTCGATGGCGGCCGCGGTGCGGGCCCAGAGGTCCCGCGGCGGGCTCGGTGGCGACTGCCGCAGCGACTGCAGCAGGGACCGGTCCGCGAGGTAGCCCGCTCGATCGGCGCGGCACTCGGGGCACCGCTCCAGGTGGCCCTCGAGCCAGCCCTCGTCGGCCTCGGACACGGGACCGAGGAATCCCGCCGAGATCAGGGCCCGTGCGCGATCGTGGGGGGCTTCGTCGTCGTGGTGCCGGCGCCGGAAGGGCAGGGTCACTGGCGACCCTCCGCCCGCTCGGCGCGCTCGGCGTCGCGACGGACCTCGGCAGCGTGCTCGGCCTCCTGCTCGGCGGCCAGCGCCCGGCGGAGGCTCTCGCGGGCCCGGGTCAGGATGGCGCGGGCGGCCACATGGCTCACGCCCATCGCGGCGGCCAGCTCGAGGCCGGACAGGTCGTGGACCTCGGCGAGGAGGAGTGCGGCCCGCTGCCGCTCGGGGATCCGGGCGAGGGCCCGCTCGAGCGGGCCAGAGAGGCGGACGTCCATCGCGAGCCGCTCCGCGGACGGTGAGGCGCCCCGCGACTCGCCGGTCCACGGCACCATCCGGATGATCTTGCGGTGACGGATCTCGTCGAGCGCCACGCGATGCGCGATCTGGTACAGCCAGGCGCGGGCGTTCTCGTCCTTCTGGAGCGTGTCATAGGCCTTGTAGGCCTTGACGAACGCGTCCTGCGTGAGGTCCGCCGCCAGGTCGCCGTCACGGAGCATCCGCACCAGGTAGGCGTAGATCTCGTTGTGGTGCTTGGCGAAGAGGCCCTCGACGAAGCGAGTGGCTTCGGCCTGGTCCCACGTGCCGCTCATCGCGCCCGCCCGCGGACTCGAACCGGCGAGCGGCCAGGTGTGGGCGGCAGGAGCGGCGAGGGACTGCACGCTGGTCCTTTCGAACGGGGGGCGCGGCGGTTGCCGGAAGCCTGCCGAGTGACGGGACGCGGATGACGCATGTGACGCCCGGGCATGCCTGGCTCCAGCGGGTTCAGCCAGACGCCCGCGTTCCGGCCAGCCCTGCCGAACGGCCGGCGAGGAGCTGCTCGACGGCGTCCTCGGGCGCGATCGGATTGACGGGCAGGCCGGTCCCGAGCTCGAGGCCCGCGACCTCGCGCAAGCGCGGGTGGAGCTCCCAGTGCCAGTGGTACGTCGTGTCCACCCGCTCCTTGAGCGGCGCGGTGTGCAGGACCAGGTTGTAGGGCGGGCCGTCGAGGCTGGCGCCCACGAGCCCGAGCACGTGGCGCAGCGCCGAAGCCGTCGCGGCGATGGCGGACGTCGTCGCGCGCCCGTAGTCGGCTTCATGGTCGCGGGGCACGACCCACACCTCGAACGGCGAGCGGGAGGCCCACGGCGCGAAGGCGACGCTGTCGGCGTCCTGCCAGACCAGGCGCTCCGGCCGGCGGGTCTCGTCGCGGACGAGCCGGCACCACGGACACTCGCCCTCGCGGATGACGAACCGGGCGGCGCCGCCGAGCTCCTCGCCGACGCGATGCGGGATCAGGGGCAGGTCGTAGACGTCGAGGCACAGGTGGTTCGTCCTGGCGCCCGCCTCGGCACCCCAGTTCTGGACCACCTGCACGTACTCGGTCAGCCCGGCGGTTCGGGCGTCGGCCACGGCGGCACGCGCGCCGGCAAGCAGCTCATCCACGACCGGCCCGGCCTGGGCCAGCGGCCGGTGCTCGTGCGGCGGCGCCACGATCGTGCGCCAGCTGCCGGCGGCCCGGGCATCGGCCATGGCCACCTGGGCGACGCCGCGATCGAGCTCGCGAGCCTCGTCGTCGGTCCCCACGACGTGGAAGGCGAAGTCCTTCAGCGTCCGGACCCGGACGCCGTCGCCCGTCGGCAGGCGGCAGTTCTGGCAGGCGCCCCCATCATCGATCGGGCTCGCGGGCCGGGCGAACCGATCGCGGTCGTAGTCGCGGTCGACGACCGTGGCCACCCACCAGCTCGTGATGGGGTCGCGCCGGAGCTCGAACAGGCCCGCGCTCATCCGATGGCCCGCCGCCCGCCATGGTCGTGCACGGCCGGAGCCTAGCAGGGCCCGATCACCGCTCCGAGGCGACGACCATGCCGGCCGAGGCAGCCAGCCGAGCCGAGAAGGCAGCCGTGAATCGCCAGGCCGCTTCCTCCACGGCGGCGGTCACGTCGGTCGCGATCGGGTGGCCCAGCTCGCGGGCGATCGACGTCGAGACCAGCCCCGGCATGCCGCACGGATCGATGAGGCCGAACGCATCGAGGTCGGGGTCCACGTTCAGGGCGATGCCGTGATAGCTCACGCCGCGCTCGATTCGCAGGCCGAGGGCCCCGATCTTGCGCGCGAACGGGCCCGGCCCCTCGACCCAGCACCCGGGCTCGCCCTCGTGGCGGCTCGCGCGGACGCCATACGTCCCGCACGTCTCGATCATCGCCGCCTCCAGCGCCCGCACCAACGGCCGGACGAGCAGGCCTCGATCGACGAGCTTCACGATCGGGTAGGCGACCAGCTGGCCAGGCCCGTGGTAGGTGACCTCGCCGCCCCGCTCGACCCGGATGACCTCGATCCCCTGCCGCTCGAGCTCCTCGAGCGGCGCCAGGACGTGGGCCTCGTCGCCGTGCTTGCCGATCGTCAGCACCGGGGCGTGCTCGAGCAGGAGCAGCTGGTCGCCGATCTCGCCCGCCGCGCGCCGCGCCACAAGCTCCTTCTGCGACGCCCACGCCTCGCGGTAGGGCATGCGGCCGAGCCACCTGGCTTCGAGCCCGCCGGGTGCTGTCATGGTCTCGACGATAGCCCAGGCGCTCCGCCCGCCCCGCCGCACCCGGGTCCCGGCGGCTGCGCCAGGACCTCCACGGTTGGAGCTCAGTCCCAGCGCAGTGTCCACGCCGCGCGGAGCGGACGGCCCGGCTCCACCATCGCGGCGCCGGCCCGCTCCGCCTCGGGCCAGTCCAGCCCGAGGGCGTTGGGCCAGGCGGTCTGCGGTTCGACGCAGATCGCCTGGGCGGGCGTGTACACCGTGACGGCCTGCAGGGCCGGACCGAGCTCGAAGGTCAGCCGAAGTCCCGGCCACGACAGGACGGGCGGCCGTCGAACGCCCACGTACACATCGTCGAGGCGGCGCCGGCCGAGGCGCGGGCCGCCGGACAGGTCGGCCGTGCCAGCCGGCGTGATGACCCGACCGGTCGGGATCATGGCCCGGCGCTCGAGGATCCCCGCCGCGAGGACCTGCAGCCGGACCTCGGGATCGCGCCCCTGGCCGATCGAGCGGCGGAACCACGGGTGCCAGCCCAGGGCCGCCGGCATCGGCGCGTCCGCGGCAATCTCGGCGCTCATCGACAGGCGTCCCGGGGCGAGCGACAGGACCTGCCGGACCGTGCCGCCGAACGGCCATCGTGCCCGGTCGAGCGACACCGACAGCTGGCAGGCAACGAGCGTCACCGCGTCGAGCCGCCAGCCTCGGTCGAACACGCTGCCGTGGATCGCGTGGCGGCCATGGTTGCGCTGCAGCTGGAGGGTCTCGCCGGCCCAGCGGAGCCGGCCCTCGGCCAGCCGGCCCGGCCATGGCGCCATGAGGAACGAGCCCCAGGTGATGGAGCGGTCGCTGCGATCGGGTGGCCCGACGAGCACCTGGCGGCCACGGATCTCGAGCGACGCCAGGCGGCCGCCGCGCTCGACGTCGATGATCGCGCGGGCCTCGTCCGTGCTCAGCTCAACCGGGCCCGTCATCGGCACCTCCGGGATTTGTGCGGCTCTTCGACAAATATCCTGTACTACCCTGCAAGCCGACCCAGGCGTTCCTGTGGCGGAGGGAGACCGGACCATGCCCGAGCCGTTCTTCAGCGCGGTACCGGATCGGATCCCGTATCGCGGTCCCGGCACGGACGAGCCCTTTGCCTTTGCCGCCTACGACCCGGATCGACTGGTCCTCGGCAAGCGCATGGCCGACCACCTGCGGATCGCGGCCTGCCTGTGGCATTCGTTCAACTGGCCCGGCTCGGACGTCTTCGGGGTCGGGACGTTCGACCGGCCATGGCTGGGCGGCGCGATGAGCCCGCTGGACGCGGCTCGGACCAAGCTCGACGCCGCGTTCGAGTTCCTGGCCAAGCTGGGCATCCCGTTCTTCTGCTTCCACGACCGCGACGTCGCCCCGGAGGTGGGCGGCTGGGCCGAGACGCAGCGCCTGTTCGACGACGTCATCGGCCTGATCGAGGGCCACATGGCCAGGACCGGCCTGCGGCTGCTGTGGGGCACGGCCAACCTGTTCAGCCACCCGCGCTTCATGGCCGGCGCGGCCACCAGCCCGGACCCGGCGGCGTTCGCCTATGCGGCGGCCCAGGTCAAGCGGATGCTCGAGGCGACCCACCGCCTGGGCGGCGCGAACTACGTCCTGTGGGGTGGTCGCGAGGGCTACGAGACGCTCCTTAACACCGACCTCCGGCGCGAGGAGCAGCAGCTGGCCCGCTTCCTGGGCCTCGTCGCCGAGCACAAGCACCGGATCGGGTTCGACGGCACGCTGCTGATCGAGCCCAAGCCCCAGGAGCCGACGAAGCACCAGTACGACTACGACGCGGCGACCGTCACCGGCTTCCTCGAGCGGCACGGCCTGGCCTCGGAGTACCGCCTCAACCTGGAGGTCAACCACGCCACCCTGGCGGGCCACAGCTTCCACCACGAGGTCGCGACCGCGATCGCGCTCGGGACGTTCGGGAGCGTCGACGTCAACCGCGGCGATGCCCAGAACGGCTGGGACACCGACCAGTTCCCGAACTCGGTCGACGAGCTCAGCCTGGCGCTGTACGAGATCCTCCGGAACGGCGGCTTCACGACCGGCGGGTTCAACTTCGATGCCAAGCTGCGGCGCCAGAGCAATGCCCGCGAGGACCTCGTGCACGCCCACATCGGCGGCATCGACACCCTCGCCACGGCGCTCCTGGCAGCGGCCCGGATGATCCAGGACGGCGCGCTCGCCCGTCGCGTGGCCGAGCGCTACGCCGGCTGGGACGGCGAGCTGGGCCGCCTGATCGAGGGGGATGGCGCCTCGCTCGCCACGCTCGAGGCGTGGGTGGCCCGGGAGGACCTCGATCCGCGGCCGCCGTCGGGCCACCAGGAGCTGCTGGAGAACCTCGTGAACCGGGCCATCTGGGACGACGACCGCGACTGATCGCGGCTGACGTGGCCTACCTGCTCGGGATCGACGCCTCGACGACCGCCACGAAGGCCGTGCTCGTCGATGCGTCGGGGAGCGTCGCCGGCGTCGGCGCGGTCGCCTACGACGTTGCCATCCCCCAGGCCGGCTGGACGGAGCAGGATCCGGCGCTCTGGTCGGACGGCGCGCTCGAGGCGATCCGACGGGCGCTCCGGGCGGCGGGCGCCGACGGCCACGCGGTGGCGGCGATCGGCCTGACCGGCCAGATGCATGGCTCGGTGCTGCTCGATGCCGACCGCCGCGTCGTGCGGCCGGCGATCCTCTGGAACGACCAGCGAACCGCGGCCGAGTGCGATGCCATCCGGGCAGCCGTCGGCGGCCGCGAGCGGCTCGTGGCCATCACCGGCAACGACGCGGTGACCGGCCTCACGGCGCCCAAGCTGCTGTGGGTCCGCCGCCACGAGCCCGCGGCCTTCGCGCGCGTCCGGCACGTCGTCCTGCCCAAGGATTACGTCCGCCTGGCGCTGACCGGGGAGCTGGCCGTGGACAAGGCCGATGGCAGCGGGACGCTGCTGTTCGACCTCGGCGCCCGCGACTGGTCGCGGGCGGTGCTGGACGCGCTGTCACTCGACCCCGAGCTCTTCCCTGCCACCCACGAGGGGCCGGCAACGACCGGCGCCGTGACCGCGGCGGTCGCCGCCGCGACAGGCCTGCGGGCGGGCACGCCGGTGGTGGCGGGCGGTGGCGATCAAGCCGCGGGAGCGGTGGGCGCCGGGATCCTGGAGCCGGGCACGCTGTTCGCGTCGCTTGGCACCTCGGGGGTGGTGTTCGCCGCGACCGACGCGCCGCTGTTCGACCCGGCCGGGCGGGTCCACGCGTTCTGCCACGCGGTGCCCGGCCGGTGGCACCTCATGTCGGTGATGCTGTCCGCGGCGGGCAGCCTGCGGTGGCTCCGCGACACCCTCGCTCCGGATGCGCCGTATGACCGACTCGTCGCCGAGGCCGACGGCGCGCGCGCCGCCGAGGACGGCCTGTTCTTCCTGCCGTACCTGAGCGGCGAGCGCAGCCCCTATCCCGACCCGCAGGCTCGTGGCGCGTTCGTCGGGCTGACGCTCAGCCATGATCGCCACCACCTGACCCGAGCAGTCCTGGAGGGCGTCGCCTTCGGGCTCCGGGATGGCCTCGACCTGATGCGCGCGGCGGGGTTGCCGCGCGCCACCGAGATCAGGCTGACCGGCGGCGGCTCCGTGAGCCCGCTGTGGCGCCAGATCCTGGCCGACGTCCTCGATGCTCCGATCGCAACTGTCAACACCTCGGAAGGCGCCGCCTACGGGGCGGCCCTGCTCGGATCGGAGGCCGCGGGCTGGTCGACGTCCGTCGCGGCCATCGCGGGCCAGCTCGTCCGGCCGGCACTCACCAACGAGCCGGACCCGGGAGCGGTCGCGGCCTACGCCGACGCCCACGGCCGGTTCCGGTCGCTGTATCCCGCGCTGGCGCCGATCTTCCACGCCGGCTGAGACCCCTCGCGCCGCGCCAGCGCCGGTGTCAGGTCCGGAGCTGCTCCATCTCCAGCTCGGTGACCTTCTCGAGCGGCTTGCCGAGGATGATCATGCTCAGGACCTGGTCGGCATCCACCTGGGTCTTGTCCACCAGGCCGACCAGCCGGCCGTGATACATGACGGCGATCCGCTCGGACAGGTCGAAGACGTCGTGGATGTCGTGGCTGACGAGGAAGATCCCGATGCCTTCCTTCTTCAGCTGCCGGATCAGGTCCCGGACCTGGGCCGTCTCGGCCGGGCCGAGCGCTGCGGTCGGCTCGTCCATGATCAGGACCTTGGCGTTGAACTGGATGGCCCGGCCGATGGCCACGGCCTGGCGCTGGCCGCCCGACAGCCGCAGGACGGGCGACTTGAAGTTCTTGAAGTTGGGGTTGAGGCGGCCGATGACCTTGCGGGCGGCGCTCTCCATGGCCGCGTCGTCGAGCGTCCCGCGACTCATCAGCTCGCGGCCGAGGAACACGTTGGACGGTGCGTCGAGGTTGTCGGCCAGGGCCAGCGTCTGGTAGATCGTCTCGATGCCGTAGGCCTTGGCATCGCGGGGGTTGGCGATCGCTGCGACCTGGCCGTGCACGAGGATCTGGCCGGAATCCGGCGGCCGCGCGCCGGACAGCGTCCGCATCAGGGTCGACTTGCCGGCGCCGTTGCCGCCGACGAGGCCGACGACCTCGCCCGGCCGGAGGTCCAGGGTGACGTCCTGGACCGCGCGTACGCCACCGAAGGAGACGCTGATGTTGCGCATCTCGACGATCGCCTGGGCGGGCGCCGGCGCCGAGGGCAGCGGCATGGCACTCATGCCGATCGCCGCCGGAAGAGCGTGTCCAGGCCGACCGCGGTGACGAGGACGATCCCGACGATGACGTCCTGCATCGGCGAATCGACGTTGAGCAGGCTCATGCCCGAGCGCAGCGACTGCATGACGACCGCGCCGAGGATCGCGCCCGGGATCGTCCCGATGCCGCCGGCGAACGACGTTCCGCCGATGACCGCGGCGGAGATGACGTCCAGCTCGTTCTGGGTGCCCAGGCCGGTGACCGCGGAGGCGAGCCGGGCGGTGTCGATCGCGGCGCTGATGCCGCACAGGACGCCCATGAGCGCGAAGGTCCCCAGGATCGTCCGGCGGACGTTGATCCCGCCGAGCGCAGCCGCGTCCGGGTTGCCGCCGATGGCGTAGACGTACCGGCCGAACCGCCGCCGGGTGGCGATGAAGGCCATGACCACGGCCACGACGATGAGGATGAGGACCGGGAACGCGACGCCGGTCGCGAAGCCACCCGCCGGGACGGGGATGCCACGGTCCTGCGCGACGGCCAGCGCGACGTTCGGGGGCAGCGGGTAGGCCACCGCGACCGCGACGGCACCCAGGACGACGATGCACGTCCCGATGCCGACCGCGGCCTCGGCCCAGAGCGGGCGGACCGGGAACCCATAGCGCCGTTTCCGGCGCCGGGAGGCCAGCAGGGTGACGACGATGACCGCGCAAGCGACCGCTCCCAGGACCCAGCTGCCGATGTCGCCGAGCGCGCCAACCCGCGTCTGCACGGTCGCGCCGCCGAGCATCTGGAACGTCTGGTCGAGAGGCGCCATCGTCTGGCCCTGGGCGTAGCGGAAGATCAGGCCGCGCCACACGAGCAGGCCGCCGAGTGTGACGATGAACGACGGCACCCCGCCGTACGCCACCAGGAAGCCCTGGACCGATCCGATCACCGCGCCCAGCACCATGCCGAACACCAGCACGACGATCCAGATCCAGGGTTGGGGGTCGGGGCCGATCAGGCCCGGCAGCCACACGACCTGGAGCATCGCCATCGTGTAGCCGATGAACCCGACCTGCGACCCGACCGACAGGTCGATGTTGCGCGAGACGATGACCAGCACCATCCCCGTGGCCATGATCGCGATCGAGGTGCTCTGGACGGACAGGTTCCAGAGGTTCCGGGCGGTGATGAAGGTCCCGCCGCCGGCGATGTTGAAGCCGATCCAGATCACGGCCAGCGCGGCGACCATGCCGAGCAGGCGGGTGTCGACCTCGAGCCGCGCGAGCAATCCGCGCAGCGGCGCGAAGGCCCCCGAGGCCGCATCGGCGACCCTGCGGAGGATCGGCGCCGGCCGACCCTCGGAGCCCGTTTCTCCCGTGACGCCGGAGATGCCCATCGGTCGTCGTTTCCCGAGATTCAGGCTGGCTGCCCGGCGTCGAGCGGACGCCGGGCAGAAGTTGCGCCCCGCCCCGCGATTGCGGGGGCGGGGCGCTTCACGAGACCGTCAGTGCGACGTCAGCAACCGGCGACGGATCCGGCCGTGACGCCCTTGCACAGGTCGTCCTTGGTGATCCACCCCGCCGACAGGACGTCGTTGAGGTTGTCCTTGGTGATCGGATCCGGCTGGAGCTGGATCGCGCTCACCTGGTTGTTGCCCGGCGTGGTGAACGACGCGGTGCCGGTAACTTTGCTGGTGTCGGGGTTGTTGCAGAGCTGGATGGCCGCGTCGCCGGCAGCCTTGCCGAGCATCCGGGCATCCTTCCAGACGTCGACCGTCTGGGTCCCGAGCGCGACCCGGTTGAGGGCGGCGGCGTCGCCGTCCTGGCCGGACACCGGCACCTTGCCGGCGAGGCCCTGGGCCTGGAGCGCCGCGACCACGCCACCGGCCATGCCGTCGTTCTCGACGAAGGCGATGTCGATGGCGTTGCTGTTCTGCGTCAGGAACTGCTCCATCTCGGACTGGGCCTTGCCCGGATCCCAGTTGTCGGTGTAGGTCTCACCGACGTTCTTGAGGGTCCCGGAGCTCTGGCCCTTGTCGGGCAGGCCAGCCTCGACCATGCCGGCGCGGAGGAAGTCCGCGTTGGCGTCGGCGCTGTTGCCCTTGATGACGACGAAGTTGCCGGAGCTCTTGGCCTTCAGCAGAGCCTGGGCCTGGAGCTTGCCGACGAGCTTGTTGTCGAACGTGATGTAGAGGACCTTGGGATCCTCGATCAGGCGGTCATAGGCGATGACCGGCACATTGGCCTGGAGGGCCGCCGTGACCGCCGGCTTGATGGCCGTGCCGTCCTGGGCCAGGATGATCACGACCTTCGCGCCCTGCGAGATCAGGTTCGCGACGTTCGACGTCTGGGTATCCGCGGACGACTTGGCGTCGTTCGAGATGTACTTGCCGCCGCCGGCTGCGATCGCGGCCTTGATCGCGGGCTCATCCCACTTGGCCCATCGCTCTTCCTGGTAGTTGTTCCAGGAGACGCCGATGGTGCAGCCATTCGCTGTGGCGCCCGAGACGCCCGGGGCGTTGCTCGAGCCGGTAGAGGTGCAGGCCGCGAAGGCGATCGAGCTGACCGCCAGGGCCGCACCGAGTCGGCGAATGCGCATGTGTCTTGTACTCCTCCTCCACGAATGTCCACCCAAGCTCCCGAACGATCCCGTCAGTCGCTCCCTCCTTCTCCACGTGCGTGGTGGGCGACGCCAGCGGAGTCGCGCGGCGCGGATCGAGCTGCCGGGATGTCCCGGCGCATTGTGCCCCCACGGCGAAGTCCGCGAACAGCCCCCGCACGCGGACGCGCGGGCGCCGGCGACTCGCCGGGCAGCGTGGTCGACCGGGCCCCGGCGGCCCCAGCCGCGCGGGGCTGGAGACGGGCCGCGGGATCGGCCAGGAAGGCATCGAACGCGGCCTCGGCGGCGCCCAGGAGCACGGCATCCGGTCCGAGCTCCGCCGGCACGACTCGAACGAGGGCCCGAGAGGCGGCGAGGGCGTGGCGCTCGAGGCGCGCGGCGACCGTCGGCGCGACGAACGGGTGGATCCGCGAGAAGAGGCCGCCCAGCACGATGACGCGCGGATCGAAGATGTTCACCAGCCCCGCCAGGCCGGTGCCGAGCCACGCGCCCGTGGCATCCAGCGCGGCGAGCGCCTGCGGCTGGCCCGTGCCGGCGCTCGCGAGCAGGCGGTCCACGCCATCCCGCCCGCCGTCGGCCGGAAGGCCGGCTCGCTTCAGCAGCGCCGGCTCGCCGATCTCGGTCTCCCAGCAGCCGACGGAGCCGCAGCGGCACGTGGCGCCCGCGGGGTTGACCGCCACGTGGCCGATCTCGCCGGCGTAGCCCGCCACACCGGTCATGGGCCGCCCCCCGGCAATCACGCCGCCACCCACCCCGACCTCGCCGGAGATGAACACCAGGTCGTCGATCCCGCGGGCCGCGCCGCGGCGCCGCTCGGCCAGGGCCCCCAGATCCGCGTCGTTGGCCACGGTGATCGCGGCTTCGACATCCAGCGCCGCGGCGACGAGGGTGCCGAGGGGCACGTCGCGCCAGCCCAGGTTGGGCGCCGAGGCGACGAACCCATCCTCGCGCCGGACCGAGCCGACGACCGCCAGGCCGACGCCGGCAAGCCGCGACGAATCGGTGACCATCGCGAGCATCGGGCCGGCGAGGCGGACCAGCTCGTCGACCGAGGCCTCGACCGAGAGGCTGCCGCGGGGCCGATTCACCCGGGCCCGGGCAAGGACTCGCCCGCCGAAGCCCACCAGCGCCGCGGCCAGCGAGTCGACCGAGAGCTCGAGCCCCAGGACCACGAGTCCGTATGCCTCGGGCAGGACGATCGGGGACGGCCGGCCGGGCGAGCCGAGGGATGGCCCCCGCTCCTCACGGGCCAGGCCGGCCTCGATCAGCTCGCCGGTCAGCTCCCGGATCGCGCTGCGGGTCAGGCCGGTGCGGGCCACGAGCTCCGAGCGCGACGCGGCGCCGCGCAGGTGCAGCTCGAGGACGATCGAGCTGAGGTTCGCGCGCCGGACGGTCTCGCTGCGCTGGCCGATGGGCTGGCGTGTCATCTCGCGGGGTTTGTGTTCCTCCCGTCGAAAAGGGCCGTGCTAGGCTCCGACATCGCTCCGGCGGTGTCAAGGATGTTCGGCCTGGAGGTGGCGATGGACGGGCTCGCGGGCAGGGTCGGCCTCATCACCGGTGCGAGCGGCGGGATCGGCGCGGCGACCGCGCTTCGGCTCGCGGCCGAGGGCGCGAGGCTTGCGCTCGGATCGCGCAGCGGCGCGAATCCGGGGGTCGAGGGCGCGGTGACGGGTCAGGCCGACGTCCGCGACCTGGCCGCGCTGGAGCGGCTCGCCGACGCGGCAGTCGCGACGTTCGGGCGCCTCGACTTCGTCGTCGTGAACGCCGGCGTGGGCTCCTACGGGCCGTTCCTGGACCTGCCCCGCGAGGAGCTCGACGAGATCGTCGACGTCAACGTCAAGGGCGCCCTCTACACGATCCGCGCGACGCTCCCCCATCTGCTCCAGAGCGACGCCGCCGACATCGTGACCATCGCCAGCGAGGCCGGCCGCCGAGGGCTGCCGCTGGAGGTCGTCTACAGCGCCTCCAAGTTCGCCCAGGTGGGGATGACCGCCGCGCTCGACCACGAGCTGCGCGAGCGCGGGGTGCGCTGCACCAGCATCTGTCCCGGCGGCGTGGCCACCGAGTTCGCGATGGGTCGCGGCCGGACCCCGGACATGCCGGCCCTGGCCGGGATGATGCGGCCGGACGACGTCGCGGACGTCGTGGCGTTCGTGCTGACCCGGCCGCGCAGCCACCGGATCCTCGAGGTTGCGCTGCGGCCGCTGGCCGAGGCCTCGTGGGGCTGACCCGCGGATGACCGGCGGATGACCACCGAGGGAGCCGAGCCGCGCCGGTTGCGCTGGGGCATCCTCTCGACCGCCGACATCGCCCGGCGTAAGGTCATCCCGGGCATGCGGCGAGGCCGCCGCAGCGAGGTCGTGGCGATCGCCTCGCGCGACGAGCCCACGGCCAGGCGCGTCGCTGCCGAGCTCGGCATCCCGCGCGCCCACGGGTCGTACGAGGCCCTGCTCGCCGACCCGGCCGTGGAGGCCGTCTACATCCCGCTCCCGAACCACCTCCATGCCGAGTGGACGATCGCCGCCGCGGCCGCCGGCAAGCACGTCCTGTGCGAGAAGCCCGTGGCGCTGACGGCCGTCGAGGCGGAGCGGATGATCGCGGCCTGCGAGCGGGCCGGCGTGCTGCTCATGGAGGCGTTCATGTACCGCCACCACCCTTCGTGGCGGGCGACGGTCGACCTGGTGCGGAACGGCGCCATCGGGCGGCTCCGGGCCGTCGACACGTGGTTCTCGTACTACAACGACGACCCCGCCAACATCCGCAACATCGCCGCCGCCGGGGGCGGCGCGCTGTACGACATCGGCTGCTACGCGATCAACGTGGCTCGGCTGCTGTTCGAGTCCGAGCCGGTCCGGGTCCAGGCCTCGATCGAGCGCGACGCGGCCACGGGCGTGGACACCCTGACCACGGCGATCCTGGCGTTCGACGCCGGTGTCGCCACCTTCGGCGTCTCGACCCGGATGGAGCCGGACCAGCGCGTCTCGATCTACGGCAGCGAGGGCCGGATCGCCGTCGAGATCCCGTTCAACATCCCGCCGGACCGGCCCACGCACATCTCGCTCACGAAGGGCGGCGACCCGCCGGTCGCGCCGGCGACGGAACGCCTGAGCTTCGACGTCGCGGATCCCTACGGCGCCGAGGCCGATGCCTTCGCCGCGGCCGTGCTCGACGGCACGCCGTTGCCCGTCCGTCCATGGGACGCCGTGGCCAACCTGCGGGTCATCGAGCGGATCCTCGAGGTGGGCGGGTAGCCGGTGCCGGGCCAGGCGGGACCATGGTGGCGCCGCGGCCGGCTGGCCATCGCCTGGCGCGTGGTCGCCGCTGTTGCAGTAGCGGCCGCGATCGCCGGCGCGGCGATCGCCACCGGCGCCTGGCGTCCCATCCGGAGCGGCCCGGTCCCGCCACGGTTCGTGGACGAGACGGCCGCGTCGGGCCTGGCCTTCACCTACGACGGGCCGTTCGCCGACGCGGTCGGCGGCGGCGTGGCCGTGTTCGACTGCGACGGCGACGGCCGGCCCGACCTGTACGTCGCGGGCGGGGCCAACCCGGCGGGCCTGTTCCACGACGACAGCACGATCGGCGGGAGCCTGCGGTTCAGCCGCCGACCCGATCCGGCAACCGACCTGACCGACGTCACCGGGGCCTACCCGATCGACGTCGACGGCGACGGCCAGGTCGACCTGATGGTGCTCCGGAACGGTGGCAACGTCGTGCTGCGCGGGCTCGGTGGCTGCCGCTTCGAGCGGGCCAACGAGGCTTGGGCGCTGGACGGCGGCGCGTTCCACACGATGGCGTTCGCGGCCACCTGGGAGCCCGGCGCCGGCTGGCCCACGATCGCCTTCGGCAACTACGTCGACCCGGCCATCCAGGACGCCAGCCAGTGGTGCGAGCCCAACCAGCTGCTGCGGCCCGCGTCCGCGACTGGGCCGGGCTGGACCGCGCCCCTGGGCCTCCCCGGCTGGTGCACGCAGTCACTGCTGTTCAGCGACTGGGACGGCTCCGGGCGACGCGACCTTCGCGTGAGCAACGACCGCCACTACTACCGCACGACCGAGGGCCAGGAGCAGCTGTGGCGGATGGACCCGGGCGTCGCGCCGCGGCAGTACGGCCCGGCCGACGGCTGGCAGGTCGTGCAGGTCGAGGGCATGGGCATCGCGTCAGACGACCTGACCGGCGATGGCCTGCCAGAGGTCTACCTGACGAGCCAGGCAGCCAACCGCCTCCAGACCCTCGCGGCCGGCGCGACCCAGCCGGCCTATCGCGACATCGGCGGGCTGCGTGGCGTGAACGTCGCCCACCCCTTCACCGGCGACGTCAACCTGCCCTCGACCTCGTGGCATCCGGAGTTCCAGGACGTCAACGACGACGGGCTCATGGACCTGCTGGTCACGAAGGGCAGCGTCAACGGCGAGCCCGACTTCGCCCTGCGCGACCCGAGCGACCTCCTCCTCGGCCAGCCGGACGGCACCTTCGTGGAGGCTGCCGGCGAGGCCGGCATCGTGCGGTTCGATCGCGGCCGCGGCGCCGCCCTGGCGGACTTCAACCTCGATGGCCGGCTCGACCTCGTCGAGGTCTTCTACGGTGCGCCCGTGGCCGTGTGGCGCAACGCTGGTCCGACCGACGGCCCGCCGGGCCACTGGCTCGCCCTGCGCCTGCAGGAGGACGGGCCCAACCGCGACGCCATCGGGGCGACCGTGGAGGTTCGATTCGGTGCCGCGGTGGCGCGGCGCGAGATCACGATCGGCGGCGGCCACGCGGGCGGCCAGCTCGGCTGGATCCACGTCGGGCTCGGCGACGCCACGACGGCGAGGGTCCAGGTCATCTGGCCAGACGGCAGCCAGGGACCGGAGCAGACCGTGTCCGCGGACACCTTCGCGACGCTCGAGCGTGGCGCCGCCGCGCCGGTGCCGTGGACGCCCGGCGCGACGCTGGTCGTCCCGGGTTCGGTTGTCCCGGGTTCGTCGGACTAGCCCGCGGGCTGCGCCGGCAGGACCGCCACGTTGAGCCATCGGGCGCCCGTCGCCCGGCGCAGCGCGAACGTCGTCTGGAACGGCGCCTGGACGCTCGACACCAGGTGTCCACTCGCGTCCCAGGTCTCGCGTACCACGGTGCCGGTCGCCGCGAGGCCCAGGCTCAGGCCGGACTGCCGTCCGAAGGGCACGAGCAGCGATACGGCGATCGTCTCGAAGCGGTAGTGCGCGGTGACCACCGTCCCGCCGGCCTGCGCCGCCTTGACGAGGGCCTCCATCTCCACGAGCCGGTCGCCATGGTCGATGCTCGCCAGGATCGCGTCGTCGTGCTGGCGCAGCGCCAGGTTCTCCAGCTCGAGGTTCTGGCCGAGCGTCACCACGACGTCGCGGATGCCGTTGCCGGCGAGCGTGGGGTCGAAGTCGGTGACGTCCTGGTCGAGGGTGATCGCCGGCAGGGTCGCCGGGTCCACGCCGGCGGGGAGGCGCGTCAGCAGCTCGGTCGCGTCCGGCACGACCGTGCCGCGCGCCGGCGTCCCGGCGAGGACGATCGTGCCGCCAAGCGCCAGCACGACCACCGCCACGAGCCCGGCCCGCGCCACCGTCCGGACGACGTGGGTGGCCGGCTCCGGGCCGAGGAGGCGCCGCCCGAACGCCGCGAGGCTGTCGCCGGCGGCGCCGGGCGCCGGCACGAACCGCTCCAGCGACCAGCGGGCCGCGCACAGGATCACCAGGCTCGAGAGCAGCCCGACCTTCGTCCCGAACTCGTCCGTCTGCGGGGCCATGAGGACGACCGCCAGGGCGCCAACCAGGCCCCCGAAGGCCACCCGGGCGACCCGCCCGGCCGGGACGGTCTTGGGATCCGTGATCATGAAGAACAGGAAGACCATGACCTCGGGCGACAGCGAGATCACCCGGACGTAGTCGGCGCCGCACACCGGGGCGAAGGCCCAGCCGGCGGTGATGCAGTGGCCGGACGCGGCCAGGACGAGGAGGCCGGCCACGAGGGTCAGCCAGAACGCCGCGGCCAGCTCCAGCAACCGGAGCCGGCGCGTGATCAGCAGCCCACCGCCCCCGATCACCAGGTACGCCAGGATCATGGCCGGGTTCGTGATCGGCGCCCACCAGAAGTCCAGCGGCTCGACCCGCGTGGTGCCGAGGACCAGGAACGTCACCACGAGGCCGAGGTTCGACGGGTTGAAGACATGCGTTCCCTGCCACCGGACCACGTACTTGGACAGCAGCGAGGCGGCCGCGACGATGGCGTAGAGCCACACGCCGTTGAGCGACCAGTGGTCGCCGGGCTGCGTCCCGACGACCCGCAGGATCAGCGCCACGCCGCTCCCGGTGAGCATCGCGCTGGCCGGCCAGACGATGGCCTTCGACTGGCGGAACGTGATCGCGACTTCCAGGACCGCGCTGGTCAGCATCGCCGCCAGGATCTGCGGCACGCTCACCCAGAATCCCAGGCCGACCTGCCCCAGGACGTGGATCGTGATGATCACCGATGCGACGTGGAGGCGCGGGTCGCGGAGCGTCGGCAGGACGAGCGGATAGGCGTGGCCGCCCAGGCGGACCGTCCGAGCGGGCCGTGGGCGGGCGACGAGCGGCTGGGCGACACCCGGCTCGACGGCCATGACGATGGCCTAGGATACCGGCGAGGCAGCGGCGCTCGAGGGGCGACGGCGATCGAGGGACGACATGGTGCGTGACGACGAGCGGCGCGATCGGGCGGCCCAGGGCCCGCTCGTCGGCGGCGTGCCGGACGCTCCCGGCATCTCGGCGGCGATGCGGCTCACGCCCGGCCTGGGCACGCACCTGCGGGGCCTCGCGGACGAGCTGCTCGTCAACGACTTCCCGGGCGCGACGATCACGCGCCAGGAGCGCGAGTTCCTCGCGACGACGGTGTCGGCCCAGAACGACTGCTTCTTCTGCATGGATTCCCACGCCGCCCACGCGACGGCCCTGGGCGGTACGTCCGACACGGTCGAGCACGTCACCGACCTGCAGCTCGGCACGGTCCAGCGCTTCGATCCGAAGCTCCGGGCGCTCATCCACGTTGCCCGGACGGTGGGCCGTCGAGCGCTCGACCTGACCGAGGCGGATGTCGCCGCGGCCAAGGCCGCGGGCGCGAGCGATGGCGACGTCCAGCTGGCGGTGCTCATCGCGGCCGGGTTCTCGATGTACAACCGGATGGTCGACGGGCTCCGGGCGCGCACCCCAGCCGACGTCGAGGCGTATGCCGGCCGCGCGGCGGAGATCGCCGAGCGCGGCTACGCGGCGCCGGCGGGCGGCGCGACCAAGCGATCGTGAGCACCGCGGGCCTCCGCGAGCTCAGGCCCGCGAGCTGGCGGGCCTCCGAGCACGACCGCGGCGCTCGAACCGTCGCGTTGTGCCACCCTCGGAG
>DASXQE010000036.1:0-16424 GCA_036493155.1 Candidatus Limnocylindrales bacterium
GGGCGATTCCTCCAGGACGGCGGCGCCCAGGCGGTCAAGATCGAGGGCGGGGTCCGCAGCGCCAGGATCGTCGAGGCGCTGGTCAAGGCCGGCATCCCGGTCCAGGGCCACATCGGCTGGACGCCCCAGTCGGCCGGCGGGATGGGCGGGAAGGTCCGTGTCCAGGGCAAGAGCCGCGAGGCCGTCCGTGCGCTCCTGGCCGACGCGGTGTCCATCCAGGAAGCCGGCGCGTTCTCAATCGTGCTCGAGCTGATGCCCGAGCAGCTGGCGGCCCTGATCACGGAGCGGCTGCGCATCCCGACGATCGGCATCGGGGCGGGCGCCGGGTGCAGCGGCCAGGTCCAGGTCATCACCGACCTGCTCGGGTTCGGCGACTTCATCCCGAAGCACGCCAAGCCCAACGCCAACCTGCGCCAGGTCATCGGCGACGCCGCCCGGCAGTACATCACCGAGGTCCTCGACGGCTCCTTCCCGGGGGCCGAGCAGTCCGTCCGGATGGACGACGCGGTCCTCGACGAGGCGCTCGGCCGCTCGGCCGAGGATCGGGCCGCGGTCGGCGCCGAGCTCGAGGCGGGGATCCCGCTCGACCGCGACCTCTAGGCGACCCGCGGCGCCGTGACCGAGGTCCAGGGCCTCACCCGCGTCGTCCGGACGCGGGCCGAGCTGCGGGCGGCGCTCGCGCTGGCGCCGCGGCCGATCGGGGTCGTCCCGACGATGGGCTGGCTGCATGCCGGCCATCGCTCCCTCATGCAGCGGGCGCGGGCGCGCGACGCGACGACCGTCGTCACGATCTTCGTGAACCCTCGCCAGTTCGGTGATCCCAAGGACCTCGAGCAGTACCCCCGCAACGAAGCCCGCGACGTCGCGATCTGCGAGCAGGAGGGCGTCGACCTCGTGTTCGCGCCATCGGTCGACGAGGTCTACCCGCCGGGCTTCGACACGTCGATTCGCGTGGGCGCGATCGCGGAGCCGCTCGAAGGCGCCGCGCGCCCGGGCCACTTCGATGGCGTCGCCACGGTCGTCGCGATCCTGTTCGACCTCGTCGGGGCGGACCACGCCTACTTCGGGCAGAAGGACGCCCAGCAGGTCCTCGTGGTCCGGCAGATGGCCCGCGACCTCGCGCTGCCAACCGAGGTCATCGCCTGTCCCACCGTCCGCGAGCCCGATGGGCTGGCGATGTCGTCGCGGAACGTCCACCTCGCGGCGGACGAGCGCGCGGCCGCCCCGGTGCTGCGGCAGGCGCTGCTCGCGGCACGCGACGCCTGGGCCGCCGGCGAGCGCTCGGGCGACGTCCTGCGGCAGCGGATGCGCGACCGGCTGGCCGAAGAGCCGCTCGCGGAACCGGACTACGTCTCGGTCGCCGACGGCGGCACGCTGCGCGAGCTCGACCGGGTCGACGGGCGGGCGCTGCTCTCGCTCGCCGTGCGGTTCGGCGGGACCCGGCTCATCGACAACGAGCCGCTGGACTAGCCGGGCTCACCCTCGGCATCGGTCGCCCGCGCCGGGCGCGGCGCCGGGCGGTTCCACAGGGCATAGCCCGCCACGCGCTCGAAGCCCATCGCCCGGTAGACCGGTTCCCCCATGGCGCTGGCCTGGAGCGTCGCCGCCTCGCAGCCCCAGGCACGGCCCGCCTCGACGGCCCGCCAGGTCATGGCCGTGCCGATCCCGCGGCGCCGAGCTCGCTCGGCCGTGCCGACGCTATAGATGCCGCCGACCGGGCCGCCGCGGATGGCGACCGACGACGCGACGGCGTCGCCGTCGAGGAACCCGCCGAAGAGCCGGATGTCCGGATCCGACGCAATGGCCGGCGGGAAGAGATCGGCCATGAACGCGAGGCCGGCCGGGCCGCCGTCGGTGAAGCCCGAGGCCGCCGCTTCGTGGAATCGCGCGACCGAGGTCTCGCCGCCCTCCTCGATGACCAGTCCGGATGGCGGGTCGGGCGCCGGGCGAAGCGGCCACATGACCATCGCCGGCTCGACCCAGTCGTTGCGCTCCAGGCCAAGGTCCGCCGCGGCAGCCCGGATGGCCCGGGTCTCCAGGTCATCCCGGATCCGGAGCGACACCGGCGAGCCCTCGTCGCGCATCCACGTCACGGCCTCGCGAACGTCGTCGGCGCTCGCCGGCTCGGTGACGACGATCGGGTTGAAGAAGCCGCCACGGCGGCCCGTGGGATAGGCCACGCAGCCACCGAAGCGGCGGGGCGACCGCGCCACGCCATCGTTCGGATTCCGGATGAGCAGGGCGAAGGCCGCGGCCACGTTGTGGTCGGCCCACGCGCGAAGGTCGGGAGCGCTCATGCGCTGGCTCCGTTCGCCGAGACCGCCTCGGTGGCGACCTCGAGGAGGCGGTCGACGTCGAGGTTCGTGGCGACGAGCTGCTTGATCGTGTCGATCTTCTCGAGGTCGGATGGGTGGGTCTTCACGAGGAGGTCGTGGATGTCCGAGGCCACGGCGTACGTGTCGGCATCGACCGCGATCGCGAACAGATGAGCGTCGCGGATCGCCGCCAGGACGGCGGGCCGCGGGCGGTAGCCGCCGGTCAGGACGAGACCACTGGCGACGCCGGCGCGATCCAGGCCCATCGCCAGCTGATCGCCGCTGCCGTGGCCCGCTTGCAATCCCGCGAGGTGGGCACTCGTGAGCGTCGTGATGACGTCCTCGCGGTCGCCGGGCACGATGACCAGGGTCTTCGGCCCGATCCGCTCGAGCATGTGGCGCGGCTGCATCGCCCCGATCGCCACGCCATCGATCACCTGCTCGAGGTCGGGACCTGGGTGCAGGAGCTCGCCGGCGAGGCCCTCGGCGATCATCTCGAGCGTCGGGTTCGACAGGATCGGCCGGACCGGGAGCACGCCGAGGAGCGGGATGCCGTACGGCGCCAGCCCGCGTTCCAGGACGGTCCGGATCCCGGGCTGCGCGCCGACGTCGACCTTGTTGACGATGGCCCCGGCGACCGGCACGCCATGGCGCTCGAAGAGCGCGGCATTGAGCACGATCTCGTCGATCGGCCGGCCGACGCCGCCCTCGCTGACGATGACCGCGGGGGCGCCGAGGGCGGTCGCCACGGCGGCATTCGAGAGGCCGATGACCGCACCCACCCCAGCGTGGCCGGTGCCCTCGATCAGGACCACGTCGTGGTCGCGGAACGTCGCGTGGGCGCGCCGGATCCGGGCGCCCAGGTCCTCCACGACCTCGCCGGCGATGTAGGCCTTGGTGAAGCCGCGCGGGATGTGGACCGGGCTCATCGCCTGGTACGACTCGGGCAGGCCGTAGACGGAGCGCATCAGCACGGCGTCCTCGTCGGCCGGGACCCCGTCGTCGATGACCGTTCGCTGGCCGACCGGCTTCATGAACCCGGTGTGCAGGCCGCGCTGGATGAAGCCGTTCATGAGCCCCAGCGACGCGGTGGTCTTGCCCCTGTTCTGGCCGGTCGCGGCCAGGTACAGCTGGCGCATCGCCCTACTTCGCTTGGCCGGTCTTGCGCTCGATGAGGGCCAGGGCCTCGCGCAGGCGGGCGATCGTCTCGGCCTCGACGGCGTCGGGCTCGAGGTATGGCCCCAGGCGGTCCATGACGTCGCCGACCAGGCCCAGGAACACCGCCGCGTCGGCGACGAAGAACTGCGGCTCGTTGTTGTAGCGGACGAGCGTCAGGCGGCCTTGCAGGACGCGGCGGTCCTCGACGTGGGCGACCTGGGTCGCGAAGTTGTGGCCCTGGATGCCGTCGGGGTTGTTGAGGAAGTTCAGGGCGTTGTCGATCGCCAGGCCGAAGCGGGCCCGCCACGCGACGAGGCGCTCGTGGACCTCCGGCGGGATGCGCACCTCGGCGACCTCGTCGAACACCTCGGGGCTGACCGTCAGCAGCCCGACCAGCGTCGTCCCGGGCCGCGCCCCGAGCATGACCTGGAGGCTGCGCTCCAGGGTGAACACCTCGGAGTCGAACCGCGGCGAGGTGATGACGTCGGTCAGGAGGTCCTCGACGTTGTCGAGCTGGGCCGTGTCCGCGAGGGCATTGGCCAGCGCGAGGATCTCCTCCTTGAAGAGGAACTTCTCTTCGTGGTCGAGCATGGCGGCGATGCTAGCAGGCGGCCCTCGCGCAACCGGCAGCCCGGTGGCGGGCGGCTCAGGCCGCGAGGGCGCGGTCGCGGCCGGAGGCCTTGGCTCGATACAGGGCGGCGTCGGCGCGCCCCAGCAGGTCCCCGGCCGTCTCGCCCGGCCACAGCGTCGCCACGCCGGCCGAGATGGTCTGGCCGTCCGGCGTGGCGGCCCGAAGACGCCCGGCGATGGCCATGGCGGCAGCCGGCGGGCAGTCGGGCAGGATGGCCACGAACTCCTCGCCGCCATAGCGGGCCAGGACGTCGCCAGGCCGAACGCCGTCGCGCCAGCGGGCGACCGCGCTGATCAGGAGGCGGTCACCGGCCTGATGGCCCAGCCGGTCGTTGTAGCGCTTGAAATGGTCGAGATCGAGCATGACGACGCTGAGCGGACGGTTCGATCGACTCGCTCTGCGGACCTCGGCCACGAGCCGTTCGTCGAGGCTGCGCCGATTGGCCGAGCCGGTCAGGGCGTCTGCTCGGGCCACGCCCTCCAGCTGCATGACCAGGCCGCGTACCGTGCCGAGGATGAGCGATCCGATCGCCGCGTTGACGACCGCACCGCGCCACTCCGTCTCGGGATAGGCGGGCGCCCCGATGAGGACGATGGGCAGCGTCGTCGCAACGAGGTAGGCCACGAGGATCGCCGCCGCCTGGCCCAACGTGCCATACAGCGCCACCCAGACGAAGGGCAGGGCGAACAGCGGCACCAGCTCGGCTTCGTGCCCGCCACCGGCGTCGCGGATGAGCGCGACCGCGGCAATGAAGATGATCGGCGGCGCGACATCCAGCGGCGCCGGCAGGGCGAGCCGCTCGATCGCGACCGCGACGCCGATGGCCAGGCTCGTGAGCAGGGCACCGATCCCGAACTCGACCGGCTGCACGCTCGGTGGTAGCGCCGCGACCGCGATGACCGCGACCGTGGCCACGACCGCGAACGGCACGATCGCCGATTCGCGCCGGGCCAGCGAGAACGGCCGCGCCCGGCCCGGCAGGTCGGGCCCGCCGGCCGCCGTCTCGATGGCGTGGACGACCCGCAGGACAGGCGGGGGCGGCGTGAGGGATGACAGGGCCATCCCGCGGATCATCGGTGCGGCGCGCCTGCGAGCCCATGGGCCGTTGGACGGCATCGAGCGGGCCGTCCGGCCCGTTCGGGGCCACGAACGCCGAAGCCCCGGCGCAGGGCCGGGGCTTCGGGATCGTCAGGCCAAGGGTGACGGCTTACGGATAGAGGCCTCGCATCGCGGTGGCGTCGGCGACGCGCTGCACGGCCAGCAGGTAGGCCGCGGTTCGCATGTAGCACTGCTCGCGCCGGGCGATCAGGAGCGTCTCCTGGAAGGACCGGACCATGATCTCGCGGAGCTTCTCGTTGACGGTCGTCTCGCTCCAGTGATCGCGGTTGAGGTCCTGGACCCACTCGAAGTAGCTGACCGTCACGCCGCCGGCATTGCACAGGATGTCCGGGATCATGAAGATCGAGCGCTTCCAGAGGATCTCGTCGGCCTCGGGCGTCGTGGGGCCGTTGGCTGCCTCGGCGATGAGGCGCGCCTTGATGTTGCCGGCGTTCCGGTCGGTGATCTGGCCCTCAAGGGCGGCCGGGATCAGGATGTCGCACTCGACTTCCAGGACCTCGGCGTTGGTGATGTCGGTCGAGCCGGGGAAGCCCTGGACCGTGCCGTGCTCCTGCTTCCAGGCGATGACCTTGTTGACCTCGAGGCCCTTGGGATTGTGGATCCCGCCGGTCGAATCGGAGACCGCGACGACGGTGGCCTTCTGCTCGGTGATCAGCTGGGCCGCGATGGAGCCGGCATTGCCGAAGCCCTGGATCGCGACGGTCGCCGAGTTGAGCTCCAGGCCGAGGTGGCGGGCCGCCTCGATGATGCAGTAGACGGTGCCGCGGGCGGTCGCCTCGTTGCGGCCCTCGGAGCCGCCAAGGCTGATCGGCTTGCCGGTCACGACGCCCGGGACGGTGTAGCCCTGGTGCATCGAGTAGGTGTCCATGAACCAGGCCATGACCTGGGCGTTGGTGTTGACGTCCGGCGCCGGGATGTCCTTCTCGGGCCCGACCAGGACCTCGATCTCGGTGAAGAACCGCCGGCTGAGGCCCTCGAGCTCCTTCTTGGAGAGCTTCTTCGGGTCGACGATGACCCCGCCCTTGCCGCCGCCGTACGGGATGCCGACGACCGCGCACTTCCAGGTCATCCACATCGCCAGGGCCTTGACCTCTTCGATCGAGACGTCCTGGTGGTAGCGGATGCCGCCCTTGGCCGGACCGCGCCCGAGGTTGTGCTGGACCCGGAAGCCGGTGAAGACCTGGACCGAGCCGTCGTCCATCTTCACCGGGAAGTGGACCGTCAGCTCACGGCGCGGCTCGCGAAGGACGCGGCGCATGCCCTCGTCGAGGTTGAGCCGCTCCGCGGCGAGGTCGAACTGTCGCTGCGCCACCTCCCACGGGTTGATGCGCGCGACTTGCTCTGTGGTCATCGGTGCTGGATTCCTCTCCTGAGAACGGGAGCCCGTGGGGTGCCACGAGCCCGTGGAGTATAGGTCGCCGGGCAGCCCTTCCGCCTACGGGCGCCACTCAGGCGCAACCGTCCCGCTACCGAGCCGCAACGTTCAGGATCGGTACAGGACGACGCCGCCGATGCAGCCCGGGCCCAGGTGGGGACCGACGGACGGGCCGATGACCTGGATCTCGACGGTCGCCGGATCGACGCCGCCTGGCATCGCCGCGATGACGTGCTCGCGGAACGATTCGGGCTCGGCCGGTGGCGCGTACAGGATCGCGAGGCGATCGACCGGCCTGGCGGTCAGCAGCTCCACCACGCGCTCGCGCGCCTTCGACGTCGTGCGCACCCGCTCCGTCGCCTCGACCGTGCCGTCCTTGATGGTGATGATCGGCCGGACCGAGAGGATCGTGCCGATGGCCGCCTGGGTGCCGGAGATCCGGCCGCCGCGCTTGAGGTACTCGAGCGTGTCCAGCGCGACGTAGAGGTTCAGGTCCTTCGTCCGATCGGTCACGATGCGCGCGATCTCCTCGGCCGCGACGCCCGTCGAAGCGAGGTCCGCCGCGAGCTCGCAGAGCAGGCCCTCGCCCATCGACGCGCTGGTCGAGTCGACGATGTGGATCTCGCGGCCGGCCAGCAGGCCCTTGGCGAGCGTCGCGGCCTTCATCGTGCCCGACAGGGTCGTGGCGACGTGGATCGACACGATCGCATCGGCGCCGCGGTCGAAGGCGGCCGTGTACGCGGCGGCGAAGTCGCCCGGCGACGAGGTGGCCGTCTTGGGAAAGGGCGCCTCGGGCGCCGTCATGCGGGCCCAGAAGGCGTCTGCGGACAGGTCGACGTTGGCCTTGAACGTCTCGTCGCCGAAGCTCACGGCCAGCGGGACGATCGTGATCCCGAGCGCGGCGGCTCGCGCCGGATCCATGTCCGATGCGGAATCGGTGACGATCGCGACTCGGCTCACGCTGGATCCTCCATCCGGGTGCCCGCCCCTGGCCGCGGATTGTACGAAGCGGCCGTTGGCGTGATTCGCGGAGCGCGCCGGTACCCTGTTCGGGTGAGCCGTTCGCTGTGGGCCGTCCTGCTCGGCACCTTCACGCTGCGGTTCAGCACGGGCCTGACGGGGCTGACCCTGACGTATTACCTGGAGTCACTGGGCGATCACCCGCGGCTCCTTGACCAGCTGCTCCATTTCGGTCGGGGCGCCCACGTCGGCGATGTGACGTTCGGCGTCATCGCGGCCTTGTTCTACGTCTCCGAGCTAGCCCTCTCGCCGCTGTTCGGGATCGTGTCCGATCGGCTGGGCCACTACCGGGTCATGCAGTTCGGCCCGATCTTCGGCCTCGTGGCGGTGGTCCTGACGTGGGCCACGACGAGCCTGCCGGTCATCGGCTTCACCCGGCTCCTCGAGGGCTCGGCGACGGCCTCGAGCGTGCCGTCGATCCTGGGCTTCATCGCCGTGGCGACGGCCTCGAGCGAGGCGCTCCGGGGCCGGGCCTCGGCCCGCTTCGAGGCCGCAACGCTGGCGGGGCTGCTGGCGGGCTTCGTGGCGGCCGGCTTCCTGTGGCACCTGATCGGGCCCGAGACCTTCCTCGTGAACGCCGGCATCTACCTCGTCTCACTGGCGATCTACCGGTTCGGCGTCGACCCGGCAGCGGATGCGCCGCGCCACGAACGGGCCGCCGCCGAGCCGAAGCTCGACCTCGGGCGCTACACCCGGATCCTCCGTGGCAGCCATGTCTGGCTGCTCGCGCCGACCTGGATCGCGATCAACGCCGTGCTCGGGCTCTACACCACGCAGACGATCTTCCAGCTCACCAAGCAACCCGATCCGCGTTTCCCGGATCAGCTGCTCATGGGCGGCTTCCAGAGCATGGAGATCAGCCTCGGCCTGATCGCCGGCGGGCTGCTGTTCTTCGCCGGGCTGATCTACTGGGGCAACCGGTTCAAGAACCTCCGCCGGACCACGATCATCCTGTACGGCGTCGGCGGCGGGCTGCTGATCGTGGCCGGGGCCGCAGCGCTCAATCACAGCGGCGGACTGCCCGAGATCGCGCGGCTCGCCTTCGCCCTGCCCTTGATCGCCGGTGTCTTCGTGCTCGCCGGCGCCACGCCGGCCGCGATCGGGCTCCTGGCCGACGTGACCGAGGCCTACCCCGAGGACCGGGGCGCGATCATGGGGCTGTACAGCGTCTTCCTGGGGATCGGTCAGATCATCGGCTCGCTCATCGGCGGGCTGTCGGCCAATGCCCTGGGATTTGATGGGATCCTGGCATCGTCGCTGGTCCTCCTGGGCCTCGCGGTCGTGCCGTTGGTGCAGCTGCGGCGCTTCGAGCACGTCCTGGGGCCCGGCAACATGAGCTCGTTCGGATGACGGACCTCGTGCTGGGACCGCTGGCGGCAGGCGGCGTCCCGCTCGGGCCCGTGCCGCTCGCACGCGGCCGGCTCGGCGCCGTCGTGGCGCCGCATCACCTCGCCACCGAGGCGGGCCTGGGCATCCTGCGCGCGGGCGGCCACGCGGTCGACGCGGCGATCGCGACGAATGCGGCCCTGGCGGTGGTCGAGCCCAACGCCTGCGGCATCGGCGGCGACGCGTTCTGGCTCGTCTGGGACGCGGCGGCCCGGGAGCAGGTCGGCCTCAACGGCTCCGGCCGGGCCCCGGCGGCCGCGGACGCCGGCCGCCTGCGCGCCAGCGGCCTCACCCAGCTGCCGCTGCGCGGAGCCTTGGCGGTCTCGATCCCGGGCGCGGTCCGGAGCTGGGGCGACGCGCATGCCCGGTTCGGGCGGCTGCCGCGCGCGAGCGTCCTGGCACCCGCGATCGAGCTCGCCAGCCGGGGATTCCCGGCGTGGGACGGCTTCATCGAGGCCGTCGAGCGGACGGCCCCGCACGTCGAAGCGGCCCTGGGAAACGGCGCGGGCTTCTTCGAGGTCTATCGGCCGCACGGCCGCGCCTGGCGGCCCGGCGAGATCGTCCGGCTGCCGGCCCTCGCGGCGACGCTCGCGCGCCTGGCCGACGAAGGCTTCGATGCGTTCTACGACTCGGACCTCGGCGAGCGCCAGGCGGCGACCCTGGCGTCCCTCGGCTCGGCCTGTGCACCCGAGGACTTCCGGCGGCATCGCTCGACCTGGACGGAGCCCATTTCGACCGCCTACCGCGGCCTGCGGGTCACGACGCACCCGCCCAACTCGTCGGGCGTCGTCGCGCTGGAGCTGCTCAACCTGCTGGAGTCGTTCGAGCCGCCGGCCGACGGCAACGTCGCCGATCCGGGCTGGATCCACCTCGGCATCGAGGCCTCGAAGCTCGTCATGGCCGACCGCGACGCGTACCTCACCGACCCCGAGGCCCAGCGCGTCCCCGTCGAGCGCCTGACCGACAAGGCCTACGCCGCCGAGCTCGCCCGCCGGATCGACCGCCGCCGGGCCAGCGCGGCCCCCGACAGCCGCGCACCGCGAGGCGGCGGCACGATCTACCTCGCCACGGCCGATGGCGCCGGCAATGCCGTCAGCCTCATCGAGTCCAACTACATGGGCTTCGGGTCCGGCGTGGTCGACCCGGCCACGGGCATCCACTACCAGAACCGTGGCTCGTACTTCTCGCTCGACGACGACCACCCGAACGTCCTCCGAGGAGGCAAGCGGACGCTCCACACGCTCCTCCCCGGGATGCTCTTCCGAGACGGCGAGGGCACCGACGGCGGCCCCTGGATCGTGGCGGGATCGATGGGTGGCGATGCCCAGCCGCAGGTCCACGCCCAGCTCGTCTCGGCGCTCGTGGACGGCGGCCTCGACATCCGCTCGGCGATCTCGATGCCGCGCTGGTTCGTCGAGCCGGAACGGCACTTCGCGCCACCGATGGACGTCCGGGCCGAGCCGCGCTTCGCCGACGGCGTGCTGGAGGCGCTCGAGGCGATGGGCCACCGCGTCACGAGGACGGGGCCGTTCGACGCCCGGCTCGGCCACGAGCATGCCATCGAGCTGGTGGCCGGCGGGCCCGCCGCCGCCGACGACGGCGGCTCCCTGGCGGCCGTCGCGGATCCACGCAGCGCCGGGCTGCCGGCGACCTGGTAGGCGTGCTCGGCGCGATGCCGCGGCCGTGCTCGTGGCGTGTGCGATACTCGCGGTCGCCGGTGACGCGCCGCGCTCACACGAAGCCGTCACCGGTGTTCTGTCTTCCTCGTTCGACCAGCCGGAGGAGCGCGTGACCTCGAACGTCGGGCAGAGCTATCCCTACTCGAGCGAATCCGAGCAGCAGCGCGCCGCGACGATCGACGGGCTGGTCGAAGCCCGGGACGGGCTGCGCGACAAGCTGACGGCGGAGACGACCCCGCTCGACGACAACCCCCGCTGGTGGACCTGGAAGTGCCCGACCGCCGGCTGCCGCGGGCTCCTCCACGCCGCGGGCTACGCCCACGATCTCCACGCCCTCTACGTCGTCTGCGACGGGACCTGCGGGAAGACGTTCCTGCGCTGAACGTCAACGCAACGGGGTCCTCCCAACCGATGCCGCTCGCCGCCAGTCGGCGGCGCCTGGCGCTCGATGCCCTGGGGATCGCGGTGTCCGCGGGTGGGTTCGGGTTCGTCTATGGCCTCGCCGCGCGAGCCGCCGGGTTCTCCCCGCTCGAAGCCGGCGCGATGAGCCTGCTGGTGTTCGCGGGGGCGTCGCAGTTCG
The DNA here is from genome assembly GCA_036493155.1 of Candidatus Limnocylindrales bacterium. GTDB lineage: Bacteria > Chloroflexota > Limnocylindria > Limnocylindrales > CSP1-4 > UBA5189. Next base: position 11,264 of record DASXQE010000036.1, read on the forward strand.
CGGCCGTGGGCTACGTCCTGGGCGGCTTCTCGTGGCTGGGCGTGGTCCTCCTCACGGCGTTCCTGAATGCACGGCACTTCCTGTATGGCGCGGCGCTGGCGCCCTACCTCGCCGACGAGCGCCGCCCGATGCGCGCCGCGATGGCCCACGTCCTGACGGACGAGGCGTTCGCCCTTTCGATCGCCCACTTCCGCCGGATCGGCCGGGCGGACGTGCCCGGCTACTGGCTCGGGGCGATCGGCAGCACGTTCATCCCGTGGAACCTCGCGACGCTCCTCGGCGTGACCCTCGGCGGGGTGATCCCGGACCCGACCCGCTTCGGGCTCGACGTCATCTTCCCGGCCGCGATGGGCGGCCTCGCGGTGGGCCTGATCGTCGGCCGCCGCGAGCTCGCGGCGGCCCTCGCCTCGGCGGTCATCGGCGTCTCGGTGTCGCTGGCCTGGGATCCCGCGGCCGGCATCGTGGCCGGCGGGCTCATCGGGCCGCTCGTCGGGATGGCGGTGCCGCGGGCCGCCGGCGAGCGTGACGCCGAGACGATGATCGCGTTCGATCCGGCGCGAACCGGCTTCATGGGCCCGGGCGATCCACGGCCGGGCAACGAGGTGACACCGGATGGCGAGCGGCCGGGCGCCGAGCGCCGCCCCGAGGAGGGCCTGCCGTGAGCGCGGCCCTCGTCCCCCTGGCCTTCCTGATGGGCCTGGCGACCTACCCGTGGCGGGCCGTGCCGCTGCTCGTGCCTGGCATGCACCGGCTGCCGCCGCGGGTCCAGCTGTATCTCCGCCTCGTCGGTCCGGCCGTGCTCGGCGCCCTCGCGGCCGTCGACACGATGGTCGTCCTGGATGCCGCGCGCCACCCGTCGTTCCACGTCGGCTGGGAGTGGCTCGCGGTCGGGCTGTGCATCGCGATCGTGGCCATCCGCAAGAACCTCTTCGTCGGGCTGATCGTGGCGGCCGCGGGGATCGCCATCCTGCGAGGCCTGGGGCTGGCTCCCCTCCCCTAGCGTCGCGGCGGCTCGCCGGTGTCGACGGTCAGCCTCGCTCCGCGTCGGCCTCGATCTCGACCAGCAGCGACGGCTCGATCAGGCGGGGGATCACGAGCATCGACGAAGCGGGCCGGACGTCGGCGAAGAACGCGCCGTGGGCGAGGCCGACGGCCTCGCCATACGACGGGTCGGTGATGAACATCCGCGTCCGGACCACATCGGCGCGGGTGAACCCCGCCTCGCCGAGCGCCCGCTCGATGACCTCGAGCGCGGCGGCCGCCTGGGCGCCCGGATCGCCGGGATGGCCTGACCGGCCGTCGGGCCTCGCGTCGGTGGAGCCGGAGACCCAGCAGCGATCGCCCAGGACGACCGCCCGGCTGTAGCCGAAGCGCGCCTCCCAGTGGCCGCCGCTGGAGATCGTGCGGCGGGTCACGACCGCCACGACGCGACGATCGGGTCGTGCCCGACCGCCAGCAGCAGCGCGGCGACGAGCGCCGTGCGCGGCACGATCGAGGCGACCTCGAGGTACTCCATCGGCGAGTGGTCCAGGCCCCCGACGGGCCCCAGCCCGTCGATCGTCGGGACGCCCATCCCGGAGGTGGTGTTGGCATCGCCGGCACCACCGGTTGCGACGTCCCAGGTCTCGAACCCGAGCCGGCGGGCCAGCTCGACCCCGAGGTCCGCGAGGCGTCCGGAACGCTCGAGCTTCTCCATCGGCAGCCACGAGGCCATCGTCTCGACCTCCGCGGTGACGTCCGGCACGCCGGGTGCCGCAGCGATCTGGGCCACGGCGGCCAGGGCCTCCTGCAGTGACGCCGCCGTCATGCCGCGGACATCGACCTCGAGCTGGGCCAGGTCCGGCACGATGTTCGGTCGGGTGCCCGCCTTGAAGACGCCGACGTTGGCGGTGACGTCGGGCCAGCGGCCATTGAGCGCCTGGATCGCGGTCACGAGGTTGGCGCCAGCGGTGATCGCGCTGCGGCCCTTCTCGGGCTCGACGCCGGCGTGGGCGGCGCGGCCATGGATCCGGATCCGGAGGTCGGCGATGCCCTTGCGGGCGGACACGAACGCGCCGCTCGCCCGGGCGCACTCGAGGGCCAGGCAGGCATCGCTGTGCAACGCGATCTCGCGGATGTGGGGCGTCGAGGACGGCGAGCCGATCTCCTCGTCGGGATTCGCGACGAACGTCAGTCGTTCGAACCGGAAGGCGTCGGCGCGGGCGACGCCGTCACTGGCGCCACCGCACGCCGCGACCACGGCGCGCAGCGCGTACAGCCCGCCCAGCAGGCCGCCCTTCATGTCGGTCACGCCGGGCCCACGGGCGATGCCCTGGTCGTCGATCGCGAACGGCCGCTCGGCGGCGGTTCCGGGTTCGAAGACCGTGTCCATGTGGCCGACCAGCAGGACGCGCGGACCGGCGCCCGGCCGCCCGTCGATCGTGGCGATGACGGTGTCGCCGAAGCGACCGTCCGGGTCGGGCCGGCGGTCGATCGCGGCGCCGAACGAGCGGCAGAACGCCTCGACCCAGTCCGCGACCTCGTTGACGCCGGCCGGCGTGTAGCTGCCGCAGTCGATGCCGCACAGCCGCTCGAGATCGGCGAGGTAGGCCGGCAGCTCGCCGTCGATGGCGGACCGGAGGGCCTCGAGAGCGGCCGGCTCGACGAGCGCGTCGGTGCTCGGCGGGACGTCGGTCGGGGTCATCGCGGGGAGTCTAGGCGCGCGCACTGGTTGCTATCCTCGCCCGACCGTGCGGCAGATCGAGACGCGACTCCACGACGGACCCAACGTGTACCGCCTCGAGCCGGCGGTGAAGCTCGAGATCGCGATCGGCCCGCGACGCAGCTGGTCGGGCTCCCGCGAGCCGGCGCCCGCGGCCGTCGTCCGGCTCGGGGCGCACGTCCCGAGGCGCGCCTGGCCCAAGGCCATCGCGTTCGTCGCCGGCTGGGCCGACCGACTGGGTCGCCTCGACGTCGGCGCGTCGCCGCGGGTCGCGGTCCATCGCGGCTCGGACCCGGGGCACTGGATCGTCGCCTGGCGGTGGCGGCACTCGAAGCGCGCGGAGCTCGTGGCCGAGGCCGCGTTCGACCTCGCCAAACGAGGCGTCGACCCGGACCGGAGCGTCGTGGCCTCGACGGCGGCGGCGCGGCTCGTGGCGCGGTGGCGGCGCCGGATCCGGCTGGCCGACGGCGCGGGCCCGGCCTGGGTCCGGGACACCGATCGCCGCGTCCCGGTCATCTCCATCAGCGGCACGAACGGCAAGAGCACGACCTCGCGGCTGGTGACGCGGATCCTGCGGGTCGCCGGGCGCCACGTCGGGACCACGACCTCGGATGGCGTCCTGATCGACGAGACCATGGTCGAGCCGGGCGACTGGACCGGGCCCGGCGGCGCCCGCGAGGTCCTCGCCCGGGATGAGGTCGACGTCGCGGTGCTGGAGACCGCCCGGGGCGGCCTGCTCCTGCGGGGCCTGGGCTACGAGTCGAACGATGCGAGCATCCTCACCAACGTGTCCTCGGACCACATGGACCTCCAGGGCGTCCACACCCTGCCCGAGCTGGCCGAGGTCAAAGCCACGATCTGCCGCGTCACGAAGCCCGACGGCTGGGTGATCCTCAATGCCGATGATCGGTGGGTCCGGGCGGTCGGTCGATCGGTCAAGGCGCGGGTCGCGCTGTTCACGCTCGAGGGCGATCGCTCGCGGCCCGTCGCGCGGCATCTCGCAGCCGGCGGCCACGCGGTCCTCGTGCGCGACGGCGTCATCGGCGAGGCCCACGGCGCCGACGACTGGCGGCCGATCGTGGCCGTCGCGGACGTGCCGATCACGATCGGCGGCGTGGCTCGCCACAACATCGCCAACGCCCTCGCCGCCGCGGCGGGGGCCCGAGCCCTGGGCGCGTCCATCGAGGATGTCCGCCGCGGCCTCGTGGAGTTCGACGCGGGCGCCATGGGCTCGCCGGGCCGGCTCAATGTCTTCCGTCGCGGCGATCGGGTGGTCATCGTCGACTTCGCCCACAACGAGGCGGGACTCGCCTCCGTGCTGGACGTGGCCGCCGCACTGGCTCGGGGCCTCGGCCGCGAGATGGGACGCCCGGCCGAGCTCGCCGCCGCCGTCGGCACCGCGGGCGACCGGCCCGACGACACCCTCCGCGGCATGGGCGCGATTGCTGCCCGGCGGGTCGACCGGCTGACGTTCAAGGAGACGATTCACTACCTGCGCAACCGCTCGCGGGCGTCGGTCCTGGCGGAGCTGCGCGCCGGCGCCATCGACGCGGGCTGGCCCCGTCCGATCCCCGTCTACGACGGTGAAGCGTCGGCGCTCGCAGGCGAGCTCGATCGCGACCCGGGCGCGCCGCAGGTGCTGGCGGTGCTGGCCCACGCCGAGCGCGACGAGCTGTTCGAGATCCTGGCCGCCCGCGGCTTCGAGCCCGTGGTTGCCGCCGCGGCGCTGGCCGCGCTGACTGCCTGACCCGAGCCGTCAGCCGAGGACGATCCAGGCGAGCAGCCGCGGGTCAGGGTGCCGATTCGGTCAGCCCTCGGGCGCCTCGAGCTCGCCGGGATCCGCGAAGGCCGCGCCGCCGGCGTCGCTGCTGCCACCCAGGGCCATCGTCTCGCGGTAGACCCCGACCGCATCGTCGACGCACATGACCACGAGATCGCCGGGGTTCGCCCGGCGGAGGGCGGTCCGCACGGCGGTCGCCTCGTCCAGGATCTTGTCGACCCGGCTGGCGCGGACATGGCCGTCCGTGGCACCCCGGTCGGCCCGGATGCCCCCGACGACGAGCGTCGCGGTCTCGCCCGGGGCACGGCCCCGGAGGTTCTTGTCCTCGCGGACGATGACCTCGTCGAACGCGGTGGCGGCGAGGGCGCCGTAGGCCCGCATGTCCTCGTCGCGCCGATCGCCCGGCATGCCGATGACCCCGATCGCCCGGCGCGTCCGCAACCCGGCGGTCCCGTCGGCCATGAGCCGGTTGACGAAGTCCGCCAGGTTCCGCATCCCGTCGACGTTGTGGCAGTAGTCGATGATGGCCCGGACCCCGCCCACCTCGACGTAGTTGAGCCGTCCGGGCGCCTGGAAGAACGACGTGGTGAAGGTCCGGAGGCCCTGGCGGATGTCGTGCAGGTGGGCCCCGGCCGCCCACGCCCCGGCGGCGGCCGCGAGGGCGTTGGCCACGTTCATCC
>DASXQE010000037.1:0-4488 GCA_036493155.1 Candidatus Limnocylindrales bacterium
TCAACGGCCACGTCGACCAGGGGGCCCTCGATCGGCAGCTGGCGGCCTCGATCGACCTGGTCCTCGCCGGCCTCACGGCAGGTCCCGCCGGGGCCTGATCCCGGCGATGACGGGCTACCGTGGCGCCATGACCGGCGCTCCCGTCCCGCCCGGCACGCCACAGCCACCTGCCCACGCGGCCGCCGACGTGACCTTGCCGGCGGACACTGCCGACGTCATCGGGCGCGGACCCGAGCTCGAGCGCGCGGGTGCGTTCCTCGAGCGGATCCCCGGCGGCGCCACCAGCCTGCTCGTGCTGGGCGACGCGGGCATCGGCAAGACGTCGGTCTGGCGCGATGCGGTCGGGCGCGCGACGGCGCAGGGATTCCGGGTCCTCCGATGCGCACCGGCCGAATCCGAGCAGTCCCTGACCCTCGGCGGCCTGACGGACCTGCTGCGCGACGTGGCCGACGCGGACCTGGAGAGCCTGCCCGGCGTCCAGCGTGACGCCATCGAGGTCGCGCTCCTGCGTCGCGCCGCAGTCGGCGCCCCGCCCGACCAGCGGACGCTGTCCGTTGCGACCGCCGGGTTGCTGCGGGCCCTGAGCGGCGACCGGCCGCTGCTGCTCGCCCTGGACGACGCCCAGTGGCTGGATGACACCTCGGCCGCGATCGTGGCCTATGCCGTCCGCCGCCTCGCCGACGCACCCGTGGGCGTGCTGCTCGCGACACGGGCGGCGCCGTCCAGGCAGGCCGGCGAGCTCGTCGCGGGGGTGCCCGAGGCGCGACGTGAGCGCATCCGCCTCGGCCCGCTGCCGCTGGCGGCCCTCCACCAGCTGTTCCAGGAGCGGTTGGGCCGGTCGTTTCCGCGGCTGGTGCTCGTCCGTATCGAGGAGGCCAGCGCCGGCAATCCCTTCTACGCGCTTGAGATCGCGCGCGAGCTCGCTGCCGCCGGTACGGCCGGGCTCGTTGCGGGGGAGCGGCTGCCGATCCCGGACTCGCTCGGCTCGCTGCTGGAGGCCCGGATCGAGGCCCTGCCCCGGGAGACCCGCGACGCCCTCTTGCTAGCGGCGATCGCCACCGAGCCCACGACCGACACGCTGCGGCGGGTGGATCGCGAGGCGTCCCGGGCCATCCAGCCCGCCGTCGCGGCGGGCGTCGTGCGGCACGACGGCCCCACGATCCGGTTCGGGCATCCGCTCCTCGCCCAGGCGGTCATCCAGACCTCCAGCCCGGCTGAGCTCCGGCGGGCCCACGCCGCGCTGGCCCGGACGGCCGTGTCCGACGACGTCCGGGCCCGCCACCTCGCGGGCGCGACGGATGGTCGCAACGAGCGCGTCGCCGCGGCGCTGGAGGCAGCGGCATCGGCGGCTCGCCGGCGAGGCGCGACGCTCGATGCGGCGACCCTCTACCAGCGGGCCGCGGACCTCACCCCGGATCCGGCGTCGGAGCCCGCGCTCCGGCGGGCGATGCTGGGCGCGGAGACCCTCTTCATCGACGTCTCGGACAGCGTCCAGGCCGACGGCCTGCTGGAGCGGGCGATCACCGCGGCACCGGCCGGCCCGGGGCGGGCGGAGGCCCTCAGCCTGCGTGCCCTGACGCGGTATTACCACGGCGACCTGCCGGCGGCCGTGGCGATCGCCGACCAATCCGTCGACGAAGCCGGTCGCGGTGCGTCCGCCGACGATCGGGCGCGCCGAGCGCTGGCCATGGGCCGGGCGGCGTTCGTCGTCATGCAGGTCGACCTGGATCGGGGCGGGCAGCTCGTCCGGGACGCCCTCGCCCTCATCCAGTCGGTGCCGGAGGCCGATCCGGACGTCCTCGGCAACCTGCTGCTGCTCGACGCCAGCGCCACCTTCGGGCGGGTCGAGGCCCTCCCGCGCGACCAGATCGAGCGCGGCCGCGGGCTGCTGTCCGAGCACGGCCGCTCCTGGGAGCACGACGGCATCGGCGGCATCGACTTCGGGCTGGCCCGCGCCACCGATGACCTCGACCGGGCCATCGCCATGACCCATGACTTCATCGCCCAGAAGGCCGGGCCGGGCGGCGACGACCCGTTCAACCTGGTCATGCTCTCCGAGCTGCTGCTCCGGCGCGGGGACGTTGCTGCGGCGCGCGCCGCCGCGGCTGCAGCCGACGAGGGCTACGGCCGGGAGGGCGCCGAGGTCAACCCGGCGTGGCGCCTCCGGGGCCGGGCCCTCGTCGCGGCCAATGACGGCCGCCACGACGAGGCGCGACAGCTCGCCGGCGAGGGGCTGGCGGCGGCCGTCGATGCCGGCGACCTGGTCCAGCAGCTCTACCACCACCACATCCTCGGCTTCATCGCGCTCGCCGCCGAGGACCATCGCGAAGCCGACCGGGCGATGACCGCGGCGGCCCGCGTCGAGGCCGAGGCCGGGAAGCCCCACCCAGGACGCTTCAAGCTCGATGGCGATCGGGTCGAGGCGGCCATCGGCGTCGGCGATCTCCCACGGGCCGAGGGGCTGGTCACGCGCCTGGAGGAGGTCAACGGCCTCGCTCCGACGCCGTGGACGCGCGCGATCGCGGCGCGCGGCCGCGGGCAGCTGGCCGCGGCCCATGGCGATCTGGAGGCGGCCGTCGCGGCCTACGGGGATGCGCTGGTTGCCCACGACGACCTCGCGATGCCGTTCGAGCGGGCCCGCACGCTCCTCGAGCTCGGGCGGGCGCATCGTCGCCGGAAGGAGAAGCGCCTCGCCGACGAGCGCCTGCACGAGGCCCTGGCAGCCTTCGAGGCGCTCGGGGCGGCTGCCTGGGCGGAGCGCACCCGGAGCGAGCTCGGTCGGGTCGGCCTGCGTCCGCGCGCGCCCACGGACCTGACCGAGACCGAGCGGCACGTGGCGGAGCTGGCGGCCACGGGCCTCTCGAGTCGTGCGATCGGCGAGCGAGCGTTCCTGGCGCCCAAGACCGTGGGCAACGTCCTGGGCCGCGTCTACGACAAGCTCGGGATCCATTCGCGCGCGGAGCTCGGCGCCCGGCTCGGCGCCCGGCCCGCGCCGACGGTCGACAGGCACCCACGACCGGACCCCGATGGGGAGGCACGGCAGGGACCAGGGGACTGATCGGGGCAACCGCCCCTTTCCTCCGGCCCGCCCGCGGCCGGACCCTGCCGGCATGGATCGCAACGCCGATTCCGGATCGCCTTCGACGCGGCTGTTCCTCGTCGAGCGCTACTGGCCCGGCATCGACGAGCCGGGGGCACGAGCCGTCGTCTCGTCGATGGAAGCAACGGCCCGGACGATGCAGGCCGAAGGCACCGCCGTCGAGCACGTCGGCTCGATCCTCATGCCGGCCGACCAGGTCGTCTTCTCGCTCGTCACGGCCGCGGACGAGGCCGCCGTCCGCGCGCTGAACGCGCGGGCCGACGCGCCCGTTGATCGGATCGCGGCGGCGATCGGCATCGGCATTGGCCTCGGATTGTCGAAGGGGGACACATGACCTCGCACCGCGCAGCGCTCGCACTCGTCGCCGCGGCCCTCGTCCTTGGGGCCTGCAACACGCCATCGGCCGACACCGGCGGTGGGCCTTCGACCCTGCCGCAGAGCTCGGTCACCGTGACCGTCGTGCCGCAGGCGACGGCGACCGAGGCACCGACGCCCGAGCCGAGCCCGAGCGACATCGGGGTCGGCGGCCCGCAGCAGACGCCACCCAACGTCAACCCGTGCACGCTCCTGACGACCGCGGAGGCGTCCGCCGTCATGGGCAAGCCGTTGGGCGAAGGGGTCGTGGTCCAGGTCGATCAGGACGTCGAGTGCACCTGGAAGTCCGGGTTGACCGCGGTCAAGCTCATCCTCGCCCCGCCGGCACCGGACGCCGCGACGGCCCAGGCCTACTGGGACGCGGCCCAGGGCCAGCTGCCGGTGGGCGTGCAGACGGCCCAGCTGTCGAACTTCGATCAGTCGGCCTATTTCAGTGGCGCAGGCGGAGGCATCTCGTTCAGCGCCCTGTTCGTGATCCAGGACCGCTGGTTCTTCGACCTCTTCTGCGAGGTGCCGGCCTGCACGCAGGTCGCGAGCCTCGGGGGCGCCGAGCACGTCGCGGGACGGCTGCCTGCGCCGTGAGGCGGTAGGGCTAGGGCTGGGACCGGGAGCCGGCGATGAGCCGCTCCCGGTCGAACATGGGGGCGACGACCCGCCAACCCTGGACGTCGGCCACGGCCAGGGCGACGCCGACGATGACCAGCAGCTTCGTGTCGACGTGGATGACGTCATAGGCCATCGCCGCGGCCCCGAGCAGCAGCGGCAGGGCACCGAGGAGGCTGAGCTGCTGGGCCACCCGGATGTCGCTCGCCCGGGTCGACACCCCGAGGCCGATCCACACGGCCAGCGCGGCCACCAGCGGCGTGTACACGACCTGCACGATCAGGTCCGGGCCACCGAAGATGGCCGCCGCGATCGCCGGCTGCGCGAACACGCCGATGAGGATGAGGAACAGCGCGTAGACCGCGTAGGCGATGACGATCGCCGGCAGGAGCGCCGCGAGCGCCTTCCCG
>DASXQE010000038.1:0-30958 GCA_036493155.1 Candidatus Limnocylindrales bacterium
GCGTCGCCCAGCACGAGCAGGCTGGTGGCGCCGCCGGGGATCCGCTCGAGGAACGCACCCGCGCGCTCGAGCTCGGGCCCGCGCCCGATGACGTCGGCGGTGTCCGCCGGCGAGGTCACGTCGGTGGCCGCGTGGGCAGGCGGCTGTGGCGTGCCGAGCGGGAGGTGGGCGCCGGTCATGGCGCCACGGTAGCCCGTCATGGCCGGGATCAGCCCCCGGCGGGACCTGCCGTGAGGCCAGCGAGGACCAGGTCGATCGAGGCCGCCAGCTGCCGATCGAGGGCCCCCTGGTCGACGTGGCCGTTGACCCGCAGCGTGATCGCGCTCATCCCCGCCGCTCCGAAGACGAGGTTCACTGCTGCGGTCAGGTCGGCGTGTTGCGGCAGGCGGCCGGCGTCGCGCTCCCCGCGAAGGCGATCCGCGAGCGGTCGGGTGAGGCGATCGAGGCCCAGCGGCGCGGCGTGGATCGCCGTCCAGAACGCCTGCAGCAGCCGTGGCTCCGCGAGCAGGCCCGCGGCGAGGTGGAGCGCGGCGGCATTCAAGTCGCGCAGGGCCAGCGCGAACGCCTGCAGCCAAAGGCCGAGCGGTGCCTCGGTGCCTGTCCCCTGCCCCGCGGCGTGCGCGACGCGCGCCTCGAACGCCTCGAGCAACCGGCCATACCGCCGCACGAGCGCGGCCACCAGCAGCTCGTCCTTGTCACCGAAGTGGTTGTAGAGCACGCCGTCCGAGACGGCCGCGTGGCGCGCGATCTGGCGCGTCGTGAGGCTCCCGGGCGTGGCGTCGTCCAGGAGGTCGTCCGCGGCCGCAATGAGGTGGTCGCGCAGGCCGGCACTGCGAGTTCTCGGCATGGGCGCTAGTATGAGCGCTTGTTCATATGAGCGCACGCTCATACGGGTGGATGTGCCGAGGAAGGGCGAGGCGAGGACCGTGCAGGACAACCTTCGACGCTATTCGATGCCGTCGGCCGGCATCTACGACCGGCTGACGAGCTTCCTGTTCCGGAAGCGCTACGACGAGATCGCGCGCGAGATCGCGGCCGCGGCCCCGCCAGGCGCGGCGGTGCTCGATGCGGGCTGCGGCCCGGGCGAGGTGCTGGTTCGGCTCGCGGGGCTCGCGCCGTCCCTGCGGCTGACCGGGCTCGACGTCGACGCACCGATGATCGATCGCGCCCGGGCCAAGGCCCGCCGAGCGGGCGTCTCCCCCACCCTGGTCGTGGGCGACGCGACCGCGATGCCGTTCGAGGATGGCTCGTTCGACCTGGTCGTGAGCTCCTTCGCCGTGCATCACTGGCCCGATCCCAACGCCGGGCTGGCCGAGGTCATGCGCGTCCTGAAGCCGGGCGGCCGGGCCATCATCTGGGACGTCACGGCCCCGGCCCACGGCGCGGCGCCGGAGCACGGCGCGCCGACGCACGGCGCGGCGCCGGAGCACGGCGCCCCGGCCCACGGCTCACCAGCGCACGGCTCACCAGCGCATGGCGCCCCCACGCACGGCGCGCCCACGCACGGCCATGGAGCGGCCGAGGCCGGGGCGCCGCGGGTGGTCGTCCGGCGCACAGAGATCCACGGACCGTCGTGGCTCACGGCCCTGCGGATGCTGCGTCAGTTCGGGCGGATGCAGCCGCATAAGTTCGAGTTCGCCAAGGCCCCGGAGGCCTAGGCGCGTAGGCGCATAGGCGCGTAGCGCGACGGGGGGTCGCGCGTTCGCGAGCCAGGCCCGCGGCCTGGCGGCTTAGTCGGTCGAGGCTCGGGCGAGGCGCTCGCCGGGCATGACCGCGAATCCCGGGGAGCCCATGGGACCGCCCGTCGACGGCGTGGGGCTCATCGGGGCGGAGCCGCGCGTCGCTGCCGGTCGGTTCGAGACCGAGCGGTGGCTCGTGTGGCCGCTCGAGGCGCCGGGCCGGCCGCTCGACTGCGGTCGGCCGCGCCGGGGACCGCGGTTGCGATCGGGCCGAGGCCCGGATCCACTGGCGGCGGAGGTGCCTCGGGCCGGACCGCTTCGCGGCGCTCCGCCCCGGCCCTGGCCACCGCGCCGCATCTCGCGGATCGGTTCGGGTCGATCGTGCCGATCGAGCTCGAAGCCGGGCACGAGCTCGTCCGGGATCCGGTGTCGGAGCAGCGACTCGATGTCGTTCAGGAGCTCGAGCTCATCGATGCAGACGAGGGAGATCGCGTCGCCGGCGAGGCCCGCACGGCCCGTCCGGCCGATTCGGTGGACGTAGTCCTCCGCGACCATCGGCAGCTCGAAGTTCACGACGTGGGGCAGGCCCTCGATGTCGAGGCCTCGGGCCGCGACTTCGGTCGCGACGAGGATCGCGACGCGGCCCTCCTTGAAGTCGTCGAGCGCCCGGATGCGCTGGCCCTGGCTGCGGTTGCCGTGGATCGCCGCCGCGGCGATGCCATCGCGCTCCAGGAGCTCGGCCAGCCGCCCCGCGCCGTACTTGGTGCGGGTGAACACGAGCGCCCGGTCAATCCGGCCACTCCGGATGAGGTGCGTCAGGAGCTCGCGCTTGCGGGAGCGATCGACCGGCATGACGACCTGTCGGACGAGCTCGATCGGGGCGTTCCGGCGCGCGACCTGGACCTCCGCCTGATCGTGCAAGAGGGTTGCCGCGAGGGCCCTGACGTCGTCCGCGAACGTGGCCGAGAACATCAGGTTCTGGCGGCGCGCCGGGAGCATCGACAGGATCCGGCGGATGTCGCGGATGAAGCCCATGTCGAGCATCCGGTCGGCCTCGTCGAGCACGAGGATCTCGACGGATCGAAGGTCGATCTTGCCCTGGTCGGCGATGTCGAGCAGCCGGCCGGGCGTGGCCACCACGATCTCGGGACCGCCCTGGATGGCCTTGATCTGGGCGTCGTAGCCGACGCCGCCGTAGATCGTCGTCGCACGGACCGGCCGCTCGCGGCCGTAGGCCTGGACGAACTGCTCCACCTGGAGGGCCAGCTCGCGCGTGGGCGTCACGACGAGACACCGGATCGGCAGGCCGGTCGCGCCCTTGGGCCGCGGCCCGATGGGATGGCGGGCGCGTGGCCTCGTGGCGTTGAGGAGCTGGAGGATCGGCAGCACGAAGGCCGCGGTCTTGCCGGTGCCCGTCTGGGCGCCCGCGAGGACGTCGCGGCCCGCAAGGACGTGGGGAATGGCCTGCGCCTGGACGGGCGTCGGCTCGGTGTAGCCCTCCGCAGCCACGGCGCGGAGCAGCTCGGGCGTCAGCCCAAGATCCTGGAACGACATGAATGAGCTCTCCTGATCGACGGCCCACCTGCTGCTACCTGCAGCGGGACCGGTCAGGGCGCTTCAGCGGTTCGAAACGAGGCTGGTTGGTGAGACCGAGGTGCTGACCGGAGCACCCAAAACCACGTGTTGTGCCTCGGACTGTACACCATCGCGGCGGCGCTCAAAACCGCGGCGGCGCTCATAACCGCGGCGGCGCTCAGAAGTCGCGGCGGCCGGCGAAGCCGTCCACGACGAACGGGCGACTCGGCTCGTAGATCGCGAGGCGCAGGCCTCCCGGCGCTCCGAACGTGGCCGCCGGTCCCATCGGCAGCTCGACCGTGCGCTCCGCCGACCAGCCTCGACTGGCCAGTGCCCTGGCCGCCTCGCCGAGATCCGCCACGCGATACAGGAAGACGGGCCGATCGTCGGGCAGGTGGTCGGTCAGGAGGATCGGCGGCCCATCGGCACCGAGACGCAGGCTCGCCACCTTGGTGCCCCCGTCATCGATGGCGAAGATCACCTCGGCCGCAAGGACCCCGACGAACCAGCCGACGTCGGTCGCGACGTCCCGGCTCGGGGCATAGATGTAATCGAGGGAGCCGAGCGTTGCGTGGGAGCCGCTCCCTGCCTCGGAATCGCTCGTTACGCCGTCCATGGACGAACGGTACGCCGTGTCAGGCCTGCGGTCCGACCCCCTCGTCCGCCTCGAGGATCGGCCCGGGCGCGGCCTGGCGCGGAGCCAGCGATGCGTGCCGCAGGCCCGCGACCTGGGTGAACGCCAGCCCGATGACGGCGACGGCCAGGCCGAAGACCGCGAGCGTGGCCGTTCCCCCGATGGCATCGATGGAGATGCCGCCGATCAGGCTGGCGGGTGGCCCGAAGGCGAGCGTCACGGTCCGCGCCGTGCTGGCGATGCGCCCCACGAGCGCATCCGGCGAGTGGGCGGCGCGGGTGCTGACGTACATAACCGTCAATGCCGCTTCTCCCGCACCGGAGAAGGCTGTCAGCACGAACAGTCCCGGGATCGAGTCGACGAGGGCCAGCCCGGCCAGCGGCAGGCCCATGACCAGCACGCTCAGGATCAGCGCGCGGCGGACGTCGGCGCCGGGGCCCAGGCGGGTGGCCAGCACCGATCCGACGAGCGTCCCGACGCCCAGGCCGGTCAGCGTCAGCCCGAAGACGCCGGGGCTGAGGCCGAGGTCGCGGACGATCCGGAAGGTCATCGCCGCCCCGATCGGCCCCAGCGCCGCCCCGGAGATCGCGAACAGCAGGATCGCGCTGCGGAGCACGGGGTCGCGGAAGACGTAGGTCGCGGCCTCGCGGATGTCATCGATGACGCGGGAGGCGGGCCGGTCGGCCGGGGCCTTCAGCTCGCGCCGGATCAGGAACAGCCCGGCTGCCGAGAGGGCGAACGATGCCGCATCGATGGCGAGCGTGCGGCCCGGCCCGATGATCGTCACGAGGAAGCCGGCGATCGCCGGCCCGGCGATGAACGATGCCGAGAAGGCGATCTCCAGGATCCCGTTGCCGCGCGCCAGCTGCGACCGACCGACGAGGTTGGGCATCGCGGCGAGGTAGCCCGCCCGGAAGAAGCCTCGAAGGATGGCCAGCGGCCCGGCGACGAGCAGGATCACGGCCATCGTCGGGCCACCAAGCAGGTCGCTCAGCGGGATGAGCGCGGTCAGGGCCGCCCGACCGGCATCGGCCAGCAGCATCATCCGCTTGCGATCGCCCCGATCGGCCATTGCGCCGGCGAACAAGCTGAACACGAGATCCGCGCCGAGGTTGACTGCGCCGACGACGCCCATCGCCAGGCCCGAGCCGGTGAGCGCGAAGACGAGCAACGGCAGCGCCGTCGCGCTGACGGCATCGCCCAGGACCGACACGCTCTGGCTGACGAGTAGCGTCCGGAAGTCGCGGTTGCGGCTCAGGGGCTGGTCGGCGATCGCGGTCACGGGTTCGATGCTATCGAGTGGCCGCGGTTCGAGGCGGTCGCGTGGCGGCTTGTCGCGGCGGTCGCGTGGCGGCGTGCCGCGGCGGTCGCGTGGCGGCGTGCCGCGGCGGTGCCGGCCGCTGGGTGCCGCCACATCCGCCGCAGGTTTCTGACAAATATTCGTCCGGCGGCTCGCAAGGCGAGGTCGCCCCGCGAAGGCGCCCGTTTCTTGCCATATATGCGCGGTGCGAGTGCTTGTCGGCGGGTTCTTGTCGCCTATTCACCGCATGCATGGCTGGCACGGCCGACGCGGCCCCGCATGCTCAAGCGCTCGAAGACGGGTGACAAATTCGCCCGGCCTGCTGCCGACGACTCGCCCCACGGATATCTGGCGAAATCTGGCGCCTGAGCCGGCCGCGGCAGGCGCGCCCTCGCACACGTGCGTCGCTGGGCCGCCGTCGAAGCCGCCGCCGAAGCCGCTGCCGCGCGCCGCGGCACGCGACTGCGCCGCGGCACGCGACGGTGCCGCGGACCCGCATCCGTGCCGCGACACGCAGCCGTGCCGCGGACCCGCAGCCGTGCCGCGGACCCGCATCCGTGTCGCGGGCGCTCTCCCTGCGTCAGGCCTCACCGGAGTGGGCGATGTGCGAGAACTCGCGCCACAGGACGGTCACGAGCAGCGCCGAGCCCGCGAACGCGAACCAGTACGGCGCGGTGATCCCGAACGTGCTGGCGAGCGCGCCGCCGATCGGCGTGCCGATGACGATGCCGCCCATGATCGCGACGCGGTAGACGCCGCCGACGCGGCCCAGCAGCTCGTTCGGGACGGCTCGCTGCCGTACGACGGTCGCCGTCGTGCCCCACACGAAGGCGTGGGTGCCGAAGACGACGAGCATGGCCAGGGCGATGATCGGGAGGGTCGTCGTGGCGAGGACCAGGTGGGTGACCGTCTCGATGCACAGGCCGACGCGCATGATGTCGGCCAGGGAGAAGTGCCGCTCCAGCCACCCGTACGACACGATCCCGATGACGCCGCCGATGGCGATCGCGGTCGTGAGCAGGCCGAACCCGACCGCGTTCATCCCGAGCCGATCCTCGGCATACAGGACGAGCACCGACCACGCCGCGCCGTAGGTCACGTTGAACGTGAAGATCGTCAGCGCCAGGGTCCGCATCGGCGGGTGGCCGATGAGCCACCGGATGCCCTCGGCCATGTCGGCGCCCAGGCCACGGGCACCGCCCGCAGCGCGCTCGGTGCGCTCGGCCCTGACGTCCTCGGCGACGCGGGAGATCAGGACGGCCCCGAGCGCGAAGCCCGCGGCATTGGCCACGAACGGCAGGGCCGAGCCGAGCGCGAACAGAAACGCCCCGACCGGCGGCAGCAGCAGCTGGTTCGTCAGGAGGAACGCGCCCTGCATCCGGGCATTCGCGATCCCGAGGTGCTCCCGCGGGACCAGGCTCGGGATCAGGGTGCTGCTCGCGGCATCGGCGAAGTTCTCGGCGCTGCCGAGGATGAACAGCGCGATGAGGACGACCGCGATGCTGACCGTCCCGGTGACGATGGTCGCGACGAGGACGGCGAGCACGAACGATCGAGCGAGGTTGACCGCGATGACCATGCGCTTGCGCTCGACCCGGTCGGCGATCGCGCCGCTGATGACCCCGAAGATCAGGACCGGCGCGTACTCGCTCAGCAGGGCGAGCGAGACGAGGAACGGCTCGCGGGTCTGCGCCGCCACGAGCAGCGGTCCGGCGGCGACGGCGACGCCATCGCCGGCGTTGTTGACCAGCGAGGCCGCGAACAGCCATCGGAACGGCCGGCCCAGCCGTGGCGGCGCGAAGACGTCGAGGGCCCGGGTGACGAGGGACACCCGGCGGAGGATAGGAGGTGCGCGCGGTCGCCTGGTCCGCTGCTAGTCCGCCGCTAGTCCGCCGCCGGTTCGATGTTCTGGTTGCCGTGGAACACGTTGTCCGGGTCCCAGGTCCGCTTGAGCGCCGCCAGGCGGTCATATCGGTCGGCGTAGATCGAGCGCGGCATGCCCGGCTCGTCCTGGCTGATCTCGTTGACGTAGCGGCCCGGGATCAGGTCCGGCCCGACGATCGCCATGGCGTCCTCGACCCACCGATCGGCCGCGGCGTCGAGGGCGGGATCGGTCCAGCCAGCCTGCGAGCTCACGTCGAAGCGACCGCCGCGCGGGCCGAACGACGTCGTGCCCTCGGGCACGCGTGCGATGGCGCCGCCGAGGAGGGTCACACCGAAGGAGGCCTCGATCCCGGCCGGCGCGGCCGCCGAGTGGGCGACCAGCGCATCGAGCGCCGCCGGCCGGACCTCGTTCGCCATGCCGCCCGAGATCGCCGAGCGTCCGCCCCAGCCGTGGGCATCGTCGCCGGACACCTGGACCTCGAGGTAGGGTGCCGAGGCATCGGTCCGGGCCACCGGCTGGAGATCGCGATCCAGGGCCTCGATGTCGGCCGCCACCCGGCTGGCCTCGCCGCTGTGGTTGAAGCCGATGACGACGATGACCTGCCCGGTCACGGCATCCGGGTAGCCGGCGCCTGGCTCGGCTCGGCCGAGGCCCAGGATCGGGGCCACGGCATCGGGTGCGTCGTCGGCGTAGGCGCGGAAGGCGTCCCAGACCTCGTGGACGCGGGTGCCGGGATAGATGCGATTGCCGCGATGGAGCACCCCGCCGAACGGCGAGAGCTCGAACTCGAACGTGGTGACGATCCCGAAGTTCGTGCCGGCGCCACGGATCGCCCAGAACAGGTCCGGCTCCTCCTCGGTGCTGGCCGTGACGAGCCGGCCGTCCGCGGTGACGAGCTCGACCGATCGCAGGTGGTCGATCGTCAGGCCGTAGTTGCGCATGAGGCGGCCCATGCCGCCGCCCAGCGTCAGGCCGCCCACGCCGGTGTGGCCGACCACGCCGACGGGACACACCAGGCCGTGCGCCTGGGCGGCCACGTCGAGCTGCTTGAGCAGCGCCCCGCCGCCGACGCGGGCGCGTCGCCGCTCGGGATCGATCGTGATCGCGGCAAGGTTGCGGAGGTCGATGACCACGCCGTCGTCCACGCCGGACCAGCCGGTGTTGCTGTGGCCGCCGCAGCGGACCGCGATCGGCAGGCCCTGCTCCCGCGCGAATCGCAGGGTGGCCCGGACGTCGTCGGTCGAGGCGGGGCGCGCGATCACGGCGGGCCGCCGATCGAACCGGGCGTTCCACAGCCGCCGCGCGGCGTCGTAGTCGGCGTGGTCGCGATCGATGAGCTCGCCCTCGAACGCGGTCCGGAATCGATCGATGGCATCGACGGCGAGGGTCATGGCACCTCCAGCCGCCATGATGCCCGTGAACGGGGTGGCGAGTCCGGCTAGCCGGGAATGCGGGCGGGCCGGGCAGGCTCCAGGGTCGCGACCGGACCTAATGCGGGTGACACGAGGCCGAGCGCGCCGGGCACGAACACGAGGAGCGCGACCAGCACCAGCGCGAGCGTCAGGTCGCCGCCGGCCAGGACGAGCCCGCCGAGGACGGCCCCCACCGGCCGGGTCGACTGCATCGTCGTCCGGAGCAGCGCGAAGACCCGGCCCCGCAGGTTGGGCGGGATGAGCCGCATCCGGATCGTCTGGGCCCACGGCGTCAGCGACGACTCGGTGAACCCCGACGCCCCCAGGATCACGACCGTCAGCGCGAGGCCGGGTCGCAGCACCATGAGGCCAAGGATCACGCCGCTCACCGTGGCGGCCACCGCGATCGAACGCCCAAGGGGCCAGCGCCAGCCCATCGCCCCGATGGCGACGAGCCCGAGCAGCCCGCCGCCGGTCATGACGCTGAGCAGCAGGCCATAGGTCGTGGCGTCACCACCGAGCACATCGCGGGCGTAGATCGGGATGAGCACGCTGGAGATCCCGCCGGCGAGGTTGAGGCCCATGTACATGGCGGTGATGGCGACGATCGCGGGCGCGCCCAGCACGAAGCGGACGGCCGGCCCGATGCCGCCACTCGTGGCCGGCGCGACGCCAGGGGCGACGCCAGGCACGGCGCCAGGCGCCGCGCCAGGCTCGAGCTCAGGCTCGGGGGCCGCAACCGGCCGGGTCTCCGGGCCCATGAGGAGCAGGCACACGACGAACACGCCATACGTGACTGCGTCGATGGCCAGGACCGTGGTCGCATCCAGGATCGTGATGACCAGCCCGGCCAGCCCGGGCCCGATGAGCCCGGCGATGCCGTCGGTGATCGATTCCATCGCGTTGGCGGTGGTGAGCTCGTCCTCAGCCACGAGCGTGGGGATCAGGCTCGGGATGCCGGCGATGCTCGTCATGAACAGCAGGCCGTAGATGGCCGCGACCGCGAACAGCTGCGCGGTCGTCAGGACGCCGAGCGCGTCGGCGATCGGCACGCTGGCGATGGCCAGGCCCCGGATGACGTTGTCGGCGGCGATGACGTGCCGCCGATCGAAGCGGTCGAGGATCACGCCCGCGACGAGCCCACCGACGATGACCGGCGCGGTGTAGATCGCGGACAGCAGGCCGATGTCGGCCGGTCCCCCACCCCGCTCGACCATGAGCCAGATGAGCGCCACGAACGACATCCCGTCGCCGAGCGCGGACACGGTGGCGCCGGTCCACAGGAGGCGGTAGTCGCGGCGCCGCAGGAGCGCGAGGTAGCGGCTCATCGGCGTGATGCCGCGGCGGGCGCGCGCTTCGTAACCGCGATGTGGGTAACCGTCATGGAGCCCTCAACACGGGTTACGGGCGATCGGTTGCGCCGCCATCGATGGCGTGGCGCCGGTCCGCGCCCGCCGGGGATCAATGTCGCAGCGCCAGCTCCAGGAAGGCCAGGACGTCGGCCCGCTCCTCGACGAGCTTGGAGATCGGCTTGCCGGCGCCGTGGCCGGCATCCATGTCGGTCCGCAGCAGGATCGGCGCCGGCCCGGTCTGCGCGGCTTGCAGGGTGGCCGCGAACTTGAGGGAGTGGCCCGGGACGACGCGATCGTCGTGGTCGCCGGTGGTGATGAGCGTCGGCGGATACGGCGCGGTCCGGCAGTTGTGCAGGGGCGAGTAGCGCAGCAGGGTCTTGAACTGCTCGGGATCGTCGGCCGAGCCGTAGTCGCTGGTCCAGCCCCAGCCGATCGTGAACTTGTGGAACCGCAGCATGTCCATGACCCCGACCTCGGCGACGGCCGCGCCGAAGAGCTCCGGGTGCTGCGTGATGCTCGCGCCGACGAGCAGGCCGCCGTTCGAGCGGCCCAGGATCCCGATCCGGTCGGCGGTCGTCCAGCCGGACGAGGCCAGCCACCGGGCGCAGGCCGCGAAGTCGTCGAAGACGTTCTGCTTGTGTTCGAGGCGCCCCGCGTCGTGCCAGCGCTTGCCGTACTCCGAGCCGCCGCGGAGCGAGGCCACGGCGAGGAGGCCGCCGCGCTCCATCCAGGTGAGCCACTCGGGCTTGAAGATCGGGCCGATCGCGATCTGGAACCCGCCGTAGCCGTACAGCACGGTCGGGACGTCGCCCGTGGGCTCGACGTCGCGACGGCGCGAGAGGAACAGCGGGATCCGGCTGCCGTCGGCGGAGGCCACGAAGACCTGCTCGGTCACGAAGTCGGTCGGATCCCACGCGAGCTCGCGCCGGCCGATCTCGCGGACCGCGCCATCCCGCATCCGCACGCCGAGCACGGTCCTGGGCGCGGCGAACGCGTCCACGACCACGAACAGCTCCTCGTCCTCCCGCTCGCCCGCCATCTCCTGGATGCTGACGAGGCTCGGCAGCGCGACGTCGGTCACCTTGCGCCCGTCGAGCTCATGGATGGCGAGGCGATGGTGAGCATCGCGGAGCCGGTCGACCGCCAGGCGGTTGCCGACGAGCATGACTCGCTCGATCGCCTCGTCGCCTTCCGGGATGACCTCGCGGATCGAGCTTGGATCGTCCACGTCGATCGCGACGACACGCCCGAGCGGCGCGTCTTTGTCGGTCCGCAGGTACAGGGTCCGACCGATCGACCCGATCGGCAGGTAGGCGGCATCGGGAACGTCGATGAGGGGCCGGACCGCGAGCCCCTCGACGCCGCCCGGGAGGTCGCCGACGTAGATGCGGTTCTCCGGGTCGGTGCCGCGCCAGATGACGAGGACGAGCAGCTCGCCGTCGGCCGAGACCTCGGGCTCGAAGCCCCATTCGGGCTGGTCCGGGGTGGCGAAGACGATCGGATCGTCGTCCGCGTTCGTGCCCAGCCGGTGGTATCGGAGCTCCATGTTGCGGTTCGGAGCCTCGTACGCATCGAGGTCCGCGTCGGCGCTGCGTGATGCCGGCGCCGCCGGTGCCGCCGCCGCGGGTCCCGCCGCTGCGGGTCCCGCCGCTGTGGGTCGCGCCGCTGTGGGTCGCGCCGCTGCGCTCGGCGCCTCGTACCGGCCGTAGAAGAAGCCGGTCTCATCGTGGGTCCAGGCCGCGCTGCTGAACTTGGCCCACGGGACGCGGTCGGGCCGCTCGTCGCCGGTCTCGACGTCCCAGGCGGTCCAGGTCAGCCAGTCGGAGCCGGCGTCGCTCAGCGCGCAGGCCGCAATGCGACCCGATCGTGACGTCGCCACGGCGGCGAGGGTCGTCGTGCCCTCCTCGTTGAGGCGGTTCGGGTCGAGCAGGACATGGCCCGGACCGTCGGGTCCGCCCTCGAGCGCCCACAGGACGTCCTGGTTCTGGGTGCCGTCGTTGCGCAGCTGGAACCACCGATCGCCGCGCCGCCACGGTGCGCCGGCGCGCGGCACCTGCCACAGCTCGGCGAGGCGGTCGCGGATGGCCGCCCGGCCCGGCGCCGTTGCCAGGACCTGCTCCGTGAGGGCGTTCTCGGCCTGGATCCAGGCCCGCGACGCCGGCCTGTCGCTGTCCTCCAACAGCCGGTAGGGATCGCGGATGGGCGTCCCGTGGTAGTCGTCGACCTGGTCGGTCGTGGGCGGAGCCGGGTAGGTCAGGGTCGCCATCGACCAGATCGTACGATGCCGTCCGATCGGCCGGGGCCGACACGACATGCCGTCAGTGGCGGATGATGGCGCCATGACCGACCAGCCTCATGACCACGACCACGACCACGGCCACGACGGCCACGACGAGCACGAGCACGAGCACGAGCACGACCACGACCACGGCGAGCATCAGCACGTCTCGTACGAGGAGGCGGTCGACGCCTTCCGGGCCGACAAGGACGAGGCGTTCCGCACCGCTGATGACAGCCCGGTCCCGATCGAGAACCGCTCAGGCTGGCTCGGCCTCCCCTACTTCCCGGTCGACGCGTCGATGCGGTTCGATGGCCTGACGCTCGAGCCGTACGCCGGCGACCAGCCGGTCAGCTTCGAGATCGAGACGACCGACGGCCGCCGCCGCCCGTACACGCGAGCCGGGACGTTCCGATTCGAGGTCCACGGCCAGCCGCTCCAGCTCACCGCGTACACCTCCGAGACCTACCCGGACGACCAGCTGTTCGTGCCGTTCATGGACGCCACGACGGGCCACGAGACGTACGGCGCCGGTCGCTACCTGGACCTCGAACCCGAGCCGGACGGGGCGTACTCGCTGGACTTCAACCTGGCGTACCACCCGCTGTGCGTCTACGACCCGAAGTACTCGTGCCCGGTGACGCCCGCGGAGAACCGCCTCCCGGTCCGGATCGAGGCCGGCGAGCGCCTCTGAGGTCCGGCCGACGCGGGCGCCGAGTGCTGGGCGGGTTCGCCTAGGCCGTCGCGGCTCCGGCGAACGCCCGCTGGAGCTCGGCCACGTCGATCTTGTGCATCTTGAGCATGGCCGCCATCGCCCGGCCCGCGCCGGCGCGATCCTCGCTCCGGAGGAGCTCGCCGAGCTGGCGCGGCACGATCTGCCACGACAGGCCGAAGCGGTCCTTGAGCCAGCCGCACGGGCCGGGCTCGCCACCATCGGCGGTGAGCGTGTCCCAGTAGCGATCGACCTCGGCCTGGTCGACGCAGTCGACCATGAACGAGATGGCCTCGCTGAAGCGGAACTGCGGGCCGCCGTTGAGGCCCACGAACGGGGTGCCGTCGAGCGTGAAGGCCACGGTCAGGACGTTGCCGGCCTGACCGTCCGGATAGTCGGCCGGCGCCCGGTCGACGCGGTCGATGCGGCTGTTCGGGAACACCGACACGTAGAACCGTGCGGCGTCCTCGGCCTGGGTGTCGAACCAGAGACAGGGATTGATCGCGCTGAGGGTGCTCTCGGTCATCGACCCATCATGCCAGTCAGGCGGGCGACTCCGCGGTCGCGGCGAACCGGGCGGGCCTGCCAGCGGTCTCGCCATCGGCGCCGGTGGCGACAAGGCCGAGGGCTTCGATCACGATCTCCGCGGTGGGCCGCGGATCGTCCGGATCCGCGGGTGCGGTCAGGACCGAGGCGCGAAGGCCCGGCGCCGGCACGTCCGCGACCGATCGATAGCGCACCCGGGCGCGACGCCCATCCGGTCGGGCGATGTCGATGACGCCGTGGCTCACGCCCGTCTCGAGCAGCCGGCGCCGCAGGTCGGCGCGGTCGATGTCGTCGTGGGCCAGCTCGAGGATCGATCGGCCGTGCAGGAGCTCGCCCGGCACGCCCAGCACGGCCTCGACGCCCGGCGTCGCCTCGACGTAGCGGCCGTCCATGTCGACGATCAGGACGGCGGGGCCCTCGGCGGGCACGATCAGGCGCTCCGGGGCCACGACGTTGTACGTCTCGAATCGCCACGCCGACAGGTGCGCGGTGAACGCCGGGTCAAGGGCCGGCAGGTCGCGCGACCGGACGAACCGGGTCATGTCGTCGCGCTTCGGCCAGACCACGACGATCGCGACGGACACGAGCTCGTGCTCCAGGCGACGCCCAACATGGGCCGCGAGCGCCCCGGCGCTGATCGCCGCGCTGGCGCTCCGATCGATCATCGACTGGGCCACGGCTTCGTGACCCGGCAGCACGGTGGCCGTGACCACCCCGAGGATGCGCCCGTCCGCGTCCGCGAGCCGATCCGACACGGGCGGCAGTCGCTCGAACGTCTCCGGTCCGGACGACTCGGTCATGACCTCGAGGCCCACCGGGTCGATGGTGCCCATCAGGTCGCGAGTCGTCGCCGTGGCGACAGCCGCGATGTCGGTCCACGCGGAGACCGCCAGGAACGTCGTCTGGCCGGCCTCGTGGCGGAAGCCGTACGTGAAGTCGGTCGGCTCGGCGGCGTCCTGCAGGCCCGGTGCCAGCGCCCGCAGCCGATCGAGGAACGGCGCCTCCATGCCGAGCAGGATCGGGGCGCGCCAAAGCCGGAGGATCATGGTGGGGCGGCGTTGGCTACGACATCGCCGGGGCAGGGCGCATCGCGCGCATCCTCCGATCCGCACGCGTCCGCCGCAAGTTACGAGCGCATAACAATCTCGCGGCCGGCTCGGTGCGGCTGGCGGCGCGCGGATCGGGACGCCCGACTACCATCCGCCCCGATGGCCGACGCCGCAGCAGCCCCCGACGCCGGCGGTCGTCTCGCGCACCTGCTCGCCACGCGCCAGGGCGCCGACCCGGTGTCCGAGACGAGCGCCGGGACCATGGTCCTCCAACACCGCGAGGCGCTGGTCTACACGCTGTCCAAGGCCGCCGCCCTGGAGCACCTGGTCATGCTCCAGTACCTCTACACGGCCTTCTCGATGAAGGACCGGGAGGACGAGGGCCTGCCACCCGACCAGCTCACCGCAGTCCGACGCTGGCGTCACGTGCTGCTCGAGATCGCCGGCCAGGAGATGCTCCACCTCGCGCTCGTCCAGAACCTGCTCACCGCCGTGGGCGCCGCGCCCGCGTTCGGCCGGCCCAACTTCCCGCTCCCGCCGCATGCCTACCCGGCCGGGATCCAGATGGCGCTCCTGCCCTTCGGCGACACGTCCCTTCGCCACTTCGCCTATCTCGAGCGGCCCGAGGGCCTGGCGATCGACGACGCCGAGGCCTTCCTGGCGCTCGACAAGGCCGTGCCGCTGCCGCCCGCCGACGAGGAGGAGATCGGGCCGCGGTTGCAGGACTTCGCCACGATCGGGGTGCTGTATCGGGCGATCGAGACCGGCCTGGGCCGACTGGCCGAGAAGCTCGGGGAGGAGCGGCTTTTCCTGGGTCCCCGATCGGCCCAGGCGACCGAGGCCCATTTCCGCTGGCCGGAGCTGGTCCCCGTGACCGATCTTGCGTCCGCCCGGGCGGCGATCGACACGATCGTCGAGCAGGGCGAGGGGGCGCGCGGCGACTGGAAGCAGGCGCACTTCGGGAGGCTGGTCGAGGTCCTCGACGAGTTCGTGGCGCTGCGCGCGGCCGATCCGACCTTCGAGCCGTCGCGGCCGGTCGTGCCGGCGCTGGTCCGCGAGCGCGACGATGGCCGGCCCGCGCCCCTCATCACGGATGGGTTCACGAGCCGCTGCATGGATCTCCTGAACGCGGTCTACGAGGTCCTCCTCCAGCTCCTGGCCCGGTACTTCGCGCATACCGACGAGACCGATGCCCAGCTGGAGGTCCTGGCGGACGTCGCGGTGAACCTCATGTTCGGCGCGGTCAAGCCGCTGGGCGGGCTCGTCACCCGCCTGCCCGTGGGCGCCGACCAGCCCGGCGCCACCGCCGGGCCGACGTTCGAGCTGTTCTACGAGGCGGACTACCTGCTGCCGCACCGCGACGCGGCGTGGGCCGTCATGGAAGAGCGGCTGCGGACGGTGGCGGAGCTGGCGGTCCTGTGCCGCGAGCACTGCTCGGTCGAGTTCATGCCGCCGCTCATCAAGGTCACGGACGCCCTCCGAGCTCAGGCCGACCGCCTCGCCGCCGCGCGCTGACCCTGGTTGACCCGTCTGACGCGCCCGACGCCCCGCGCGCGTAGGATCGGGCCCATGACCCCCTGGTTCGGCCTCCACCTCCCCAGCTATTCCTTCCCCGACACCCCGCCCGAGCGGATCTTCGACCGCATCGCCGAGCAGGCGCACGCGGCCGAGGCCGCGGGCTTCGGGCTCGTGACAGTCATGGACCACCTGTACCAGATCGGCGGCGTCGGGGCCGAGACCGAGCCGATGCTCGAGGGCTGGTCGGTGCTCAACGCCCTGGCCCGCGAGACGACCCGCGTCCGCCTCGGCACGCTCGTCACCGGCGTGACGTACCGCAACCCGGCGATGCTGGCGAAGATGGCCACGACGCTCGACGTCATCTCGGGCGGACGCGCCCTGTACGGCATCGGCGCGGCCTGGAACGAGACCGAGCACATCGGCTACGGCTACGACTTCCCGCCCGTCCGGGAGCGCATGGATCGCCTCGAGGAGGCGCTGACGATCGCGACGGCGATGTTCCGGGAAGAGCGCCCCAGCTTCGAGGGCCGCTACTACCGGATCGACCAGGCCCTGAACAGCCCCAGGCCGATCCAGCCGAAGGGCCCGCCGATCCTGGTCGGCGGCGGTGGCGAGCAGCGGACCCTGAAGATCGCCGCGCGCTTTGCCGACATGACCCACTGGTTCCCGCTGGGCCTCGAGGTGCTGACCCACAAGACCGAGGTCCTGGCCCGCCACGCCGAGGCGATCGGGCGCGACCCGGCCACGATCGAGCGGACCATGGCGACCCCGGTGCTGGTGGCACCCGACGACGCGACCGCGAAGTCGATGCTGGAGCACGTGCCCCCGGAGCGCCGCGCGCACGTCAAGGGCGGCACGCCGGAGCAGGCCGCCGAGGGCCTGCGGCCCTACCTGGACGCGGGCTTCACCGGCTTCACGTTCAACAACTCGCTGTACCGGACGGTCGAGCAGATCGAGGCGGTCGGCGAGCTGCTCCGGCTGGTCGGCGGGGCGCCCGTCCCGGCCTGAGCCCCAGTCGGGCGCCTGCGTTCAGGCGATGCGGCGCAGCCGCACGACCGGGATCGTCCGATGGCCCGCGACCTGCTCCTCGTACTTGCCGAAGTGCGGCAGCTCCGCCACGTGCTGGGCCCACAGCCGGTCACGCTCGGGACCATCGCGGTAGACCGTGGCCTCCGCATCGAACGTCTCGGGGGCGGCCTCGACGCGAACGTGCGGATCCTGCTCGACGTTGGCCACCCAGAACGGATCGACCGGGGCGCCGCTCTTGGTCCCGGCGACGATGTAGTCGCCGCCGTCGCGGGAGTAGGTCAGGATCGACCGGCGCTCGGCGCCGGACTTCGCGCCAGTGGACCACAGGAACAGGAGCGGCTGGCCGGCGAGCGGGCCCTGCGACGGCCGGCCGCCATTGGCTCGGACGTCGGCGATGAGCTGCTCTTCCCAGGCGTTGGCGTCGGGCTCGGACATCTGGTGGGACCTCGGTCCGGGCGCGTCTGCGGCGACCGGCGGTGGGCGGGTGCGTCGTTGCTCCCGCAACTACCGCGAGTCTACCGGAAGAACTCCCGGAGGTCGTTCGCGGCGCAGGTGTTGGCCAGGCACGGCAAGCCCCAGGCGAGCTGGATCGTGTGCACCAGCGAGTAGTGGGTGTGCGCCGTCGCGGAGCTGAAGCCCGACTTCGCGAGCGGGCTGATGACGATCGTCGCGACCTTGCCGCCGCCGCCCGTCGTCGTGGTCCCCTCGTCCCACGTCAGGAACACGACGCTGTCCGCGAACGCCGGACTGGTGAGGATCCGCGGCAGCCAGCCCTGCAGCCACGCGTCGCCGGTGGCGATCGAGCAGTCGTGCATGTCGTGGCAGAGGTTGGGCGCGATGAACCAGTACTGCCCCAGCGTCGGATCGAAGTGGCTGAAGTCGGTGATCCGGGCACAGCGGGTGGCGTTGGCGGACACGCTGGTCCAGCTGATCGCGGGCTCGTGCTTGCGGGCGTAGGTCCCGGTGCCGTCCTCGCCGCCGGAGGCGGTGGCGCCCGCGTAGCACGACGAGATCGGGACGTTCTCGGCGGCGACGTGCCACGACCGGCCGCTCGCCTCGATCTGGTCGCCGAGGGTGGTGCCGCCCGCGAAGTTGTAGACGCCATCGTCGGTGACGCCCTGCGTCGAGCCCGACCACAACGCGAGGTAGTTCGGCTCGGATGGGTGCGACACGGCGGTGTCGTTCGTGGCGAGGCCGTACTGGCTCGCCAGGCTGTTGATGTATGGCGCGGAGCTGTTGCCGATGATCGCGCTGGATTCCTCGTTCTCCATGACGATCACGAAGACGTGCCCGAAGGCCGGCAGCGGCGGCTGCGAGGCGCTGACGCTCGGGCTCGGCGCCGGCGTCGCGCTGGGCCGTGGCGTGGCCGTCGGCTTGGGCTTGTGCGTCGGATGCGCGGCGGCATTGCCGGCGCCCTGGCTGGCGAGGACGGGGATCGCGACCGCCAGTGAGGTCAGGAGGGCGATCGTCAGGACGGGCCAGTGGACGCGCTGCATGGCGCGAACACTACGTCAGCGCGCAACCGCCTCGCGCAACCGCCCCAGGCCGAGGTCGCCGCGGGACCGGGCGACGATCACCCCGAGGATGCAGACGCCGCCGCCAGCGATCGCGATGAGCCCGGGCGCCTCGCCCAGCAGGACGGCGCCCATGAGGATCGCCACGGGCGGGACCAGGTACGTCGTCGACCCGAGCCGGCCGGCCGCGGACCGGCTCAGGGCGTAGGCCCACGTCGTGAATGCGATCGAGGTCGGGAAGAGCCCGAGGTACACGACCCAGGCGAGGCTCGAGAGCTGCGCCTGCCCGACCTCCTGGATCAGCCCAGGCGCGAACGGCAGGCACGTGACGGCGCCCGTCAGGCACGCCAGCCAGGTGACCTCGAGCGCCGACAGGCTCCGGAGCGCCGGCTTCTGCAGGGTGTTGCCCGTCGCATAGGCGAGGGCCGCCACGATGCACAGGGCGATGCCGAGGAGCGGGCTCCCCTGCCCGATCGTCGCGGTCGCGTCGCTCTGCGTCACGAGACCGATCACGATGGCGCCGCCGAAGGCGATCGCACAGCCGATCACCAGCCGTGGCGGGAAGCCTTCGCGCAGGAAGACGCCAGCGAGCACGGCCAGGAAGATCGGCCCGACGTTCACGAGCATCGATGCCGTTCCGGCGTCGACCATCCGCTCCGCGGTGTTCAGGACGACGTTGTAGAGCGCGAACCACGCCAGGCCCGACGCGATGACCAGGGCGAGCGCCCGCCGCGTGGGCCGGCGCCAGGCGCGGCGCGCGACCAGGAGCCCGCCCAGCGCCATGGTCCCGATCGCGAGGCGGGCGAGGGCGATCGAACCCGGTGACAGGTCCGCCGCGGCGGCGCGGATGCCCACGAACGCGGAGGCCCACAGGACCACCGTCGTGAGCGCCGCCGCGATCGCGAGGCGGTCCTGGGCTGGCTGGTCGGTCACGATTCCCTCAACACGAGCACCGCCTCCGCGGTTGCGTCAGGCCGTCGTGTAGGCGCGGCCGCGGACCAGGTCGATGAGGCGGTCGAGGACGCGCTCGCCGTCGTTGCGCAGCGCGCCGTGCTCGTACTCGTTGGTGATCCAGGGCCGGAGGCCGCGGATGGCCGCGGCGGTCTCCTCGGCGAAGGCCCGCTCGACGTACAGGTCGTTGACGTAGATGGTCGCCGCGACCGGGACCTCGTTGCGGGCCAGGACGCTGGCGTCGTAGAGCTTGGGCCAGGGGTGGTCGGCGAGGAGCATCGCCGCCGCCTTGTGGTCGCGCAGGCCGCCGTACTCGTCCCACATCCACTGGAACATCTGCTCGGCCGTGAAGTAGCCCTCGGCCTCGGCCTCGTCGGGCGCGAGCCGCTCGGCCGACCAGCGGGTCGCGAAGCCGTCGGCATAGGACGACTCGTGGAGGGTCGCGTAGATCGGGTTCCTGGCGTGGCGCGGGCCGCCCATGACGTCCCACAGGAACGCCGGCGAGCCGAACGGCAGCTCGATCACGTGGTGCAGCAGCTCGAAGCCGTGGTCGTCGCCGAGCCAGCCACCCAGCTGCCGAAAGCGGTGCGGCGTCAGCGGATCACCCGAGGGCAGCCGGACGTCCTCGCCGGCCAACCGATCGAGGATCGACCGGACCCGGGCGCGGTCCTCCGGATAGCGGCGGAAGTAGGCGCGGTTCTTGTCGATCAACCGGATCCACGTGGCGGCGTAGACGTCGTCCGGCGGCCGGCCGATGGGCGACAGGCCGCCCGTGATGAATGCCTCGCGGAGGCCTTCGGGCGCGATCGACAGGTAGGCCATCGAGGTGAACCCGCCGAAGCTCTGGCCCAGGACGCTCCAGGGCGGGCTGCCGAGGTCCTTCCGGATCAGCTCGGCGTCATGGACGATGGCGTCGGCCCGGAAGTGGGTCAGGTAGTCGGCCTGCTCCCG
Organism: Candidatus Limnocylindrales bacterium; assembly: GCA_036493155.1. Lineage (GTDB taxonomy): Bacteria > Chloroflexota > Limnocylindria > Limnocylindrales > CSP1-4 > UBA5189. The sequence continues at coordinate 20,386 of DASXQE010000038.1, forward strand.
GGCTGTGGCGCCCGGAATCTGGCTGCCCACCGGCGTCGAGCGACCGGTGCCCCGCTGGTCCAGCAGCAGGATCCGGTAGTCCGTGAGGGCTCGCCGCATCCAGCCCGACGGCGGGCTCGTCGGCCGCGTCGCCTCGATCCCGGGGCCCCCCTGGAGGAACAGCAGGTACGGCCGGTCGAGGCCCTCCGGATCGGCGACCTCGCGCGTGAAGACCGTGATGGCCGGTCCGTCCGGCTGGGCATGGACCAGCGGGACCCGGTGCTCCCGCTCGGTCAGGACGGCGCCCGGGATGCGATACGTCTCGGTCATGCCGGAACGATAGCCGCCGGGCTGCTCCGGAACGCGACCGCATGGGACGGCCCCAGGGAACCAGGCCGCGGACGGCGGCGTCTGGCGCGGAAACCATCCCCGGAGCACGGAGTACCCATGCCCGCGAGACGCCAGCCAGCCCTGATCGCCACCTCCCTGCTGATCCTCCTCGCGGCGTGTACGCCGGGCGCCAGTCCCGGCTCGAGCGGCCAGCCATCGCCGACCAGCGGCGCCGGCTCCAGCGGGGGCGCCGCGCCGTCCGCGTCGCCGGTGGCGAAGGCCGAGCTGATCCTGCGGGTCACCACCGAAGGCGGCTTCGTGGGCCCCGCGGCGAACCTCAACGCCATCCCGGAGCTGTCCGTCTACGCCGACGGCCGGATCCTGTCGCCCGGCGCCGTGGACGCCATCGCTCCCGCTCCCCTGCTGCCGGTCGTGGCCGTCCGCGACGTCGGGCCCGCTGGTGCGGCCAAGATCGTGGCGGCGATCCGCACGGCGGGCCTCGACAAACCGTCGACCGCGGGGCCGGGCACACCCGGCGACTTCGGCACGACGGTCTTCAGCGTCGACGTCGATGGCAGCGTCGTGACGAGTCGCCTGGTCCTCGGCGGTGGCTCGCCGGGACGCCCCGGTCTCGAGAGCCCGAATCCGGCAACGGCCGCCGCGGCCGACCTGCTGGCCCGGCTCCAGGACGCGAGCGAGACCTGGGGCGCGGCGGCGGCACCGGCCAGCGTGCTGGTGCCCGCCGGCTATCGGCTGTTCGTGGCGCCGGGCGCCCCCGCCTCGGACGGCACGCTCAGCCCGCAGCCCGCCGTCGCCTGGCCGCTCGCGACCGCCCTCGACCAGTTCGGGTCGCCCGCCAATCCCGACCGGGGCATCGCCGGCCTCCGCCAGGGTGCGGTGTTCGGCGCTGACGCCGCCACCCTCGGCCCGCTGCTCGCCGCAGCCAATTCTCAGACGGCTTTCATGTCCGGGGGCATGCTCTACACCTTCTACGTTCGACCGCTGCTGCCAGACGAGGTGCCGACGCCCGCGTGACGAGACCCTCCAACGTTCCGGCGATCGCGATCCTGCCGATCCGGCTGTTCTTCGGTGCGACGTTCCTCTACGCCGGCGTCGACAAGCTGCTCGACCCGTCGTTCTTCGATCCGTCGGCCCCGACGTCCATCCAGGCCCAGCTGCTGGCGTTCGCCCGTTTCTCGCCGCTCGCCGACCTGATCCGGGCGAGCCTGCCGCTGGCCGGCTGGATCGGGCTGGCGATCGCGATCGCCGAGATCGGGATCGGTATCGGCGCCCTCACCGGTCTCGCCTTCCGCATCGCCGCGGTCGGCGGGGCCACGCTGTCGCTGCTGTTCTTCCTGACCGCCTCGTGGACCACGCATCCGTACTACGTCGGGGCCGACCTGCCGTATGCCGTCGGCTGGCTCGCGCTGGCCATCGCCGGCCATGGCGACCTCTGGATCCCCGCTGCCGTGCGCCAGCTGGAGTGGGGCGGCGCGTCAGGCGCGATCGGCGGCTTCGGGGCCGACCCGCCCGGTGGCCTGTCGGGTCGGCAGCGGCGCCGGCGGCTTGCGGCAAAGCAGGCGTCCCGGGGCCGCGCGGCGGTGCCCCTCGGCCAAGGGACAACGGCCGTGATCGCGCAGGGCGCGACGGCCCGCCGGACCACCGCCGCCAGCGACGACGAGCCGCCGTCCCCCGAGCGGCGAGCCCTCCTCCAGACCGGCCTGCTGGCCTTGATCGCCGCTGTGCTCGCGACCCTCGCGCTGCCCCTCCGGGCGATCGGCATCTTCACCGAGCCCCGGACTGGCGGCGGCACGGCGCCATTGCCGGGCTCCTCGCCCGGTCCAACTGCGAGCGCTGCCGCGAATGCGAGCGTGGCGCCGGGACCGACCGGCTCCACGGCCGGCGGCAGCGTCGTCGCTCGACTCGCCGATGTCGCCCAGGGTGGAGGGGCCGCCGCGTTCACCGTGCCGTTCGACGCCCCGGCACCGCTGCCCGCCGGCGACCCCGGGATCGTCGTCCAGCTGGCCGATGGCTCGTTCGTGGCCTACGACGCCGTCTGCACCCATGCTGGCTGCACCGTCGAGTGGGATCAGCCCGACGTGGCCCTCGTCTGCCCATGCCACGGTGCGGCCTTCGATCCGGCGCGCGGAGCCGCCGTCCTGCAGGGACCCGCGCGCCGCCCGCTGGCCAGCATCCCGATCGTGGTGGATCAGGCGGCGGGGACGATCAGCCTCGGGACCTGACGGCCGGCCGGGAGCTAGCCCGGATCGCTGACCCCGCGCCGCGTGGCCTCGGCGGCGCGCTCGAGCAGCAACCCGCGTTCCGGGGCGTTGCGCGTCATGGCGGCCGCCTTGGCGAACTCGGCTGCGGCCTCTTCGTTGCGATCGAGCTTCGCGAGCAGATCCGCTCGCACGGCCGGGAGCAGGTGGTAGGACGCGAGTGATGGCTCGTCACGCAGGGCATCGGCGATCTCGAGGCCGGCGGCCGGGCCGTACGCCATCCCGACCGCGACCGAGCGATTGAGCTCGATCACCGGCGACGGGTGGAGCTGCGCCAGGGCGTCATAGAGGGCCACGATCCGGGGCCAGTCGGTCTCCTCGGGCGTCCGGGCGCGAGCGTGGCAGGCCGCGATGGCCGCCTGCAGCGCATACGGTCCACTGGCGCCGCCCAGCGCCGCCGCGCGGTCGAGGGCTGCCAGGCCACGGCCGATGAGGAGCTGGTCCCAGCGCGACCGGCGCTGCTCCAGCAACGGGATCGGCCGGCCGCCGGGGCCGGTCCGGGCGCGGATCCGCGAAGCCTGGATCTCCATGAGCGCCACCAGGCCGTGGACCTCTGGCTCGCCGGGCACGAGTCCGGCCAGGACGCGGCCGAGGCGCAGGGCGTCCTCGCACAGGGCCGGCCGGACCCAGTCGTCACCGGCGGTCGCCGAATAGCCCTCGTTGAACACGAGGTAGAGCACCTGCAGGACGGACGACAGGCGGTTCTGGAAGTCGGAGCCCGTCGGCACCTCGAACGGCACCCGGGCCTCGGCCAGGGTCCGCTTGGCCCGCACGATCCGTTGCTGGATCGTCGGCTCCGAGGTCAGGAAGGCGCGAGCGATCTCGTCGCTGCGCAGGCCACCGAGGATCCGCAGCGTGAGCGCCACCCGGGCATCGACCGACAGGATCGGGTGGCAGCACATGAAGATGAGCCGCAGCAGGTCGTCCCCGATCGAGGCCTCGTCGATCCGATCCTCGTCGTCGGGCGCGGCGTCCTCCTGGACCTGGATGGCGCGGCCCAGCTCCTCGACCTTGCGTTCGCCCAGCGTCGCGCGGCGGATGTGGTCGATCGCGCGACGCTTGGCCACCGCGGTGAGCCACGCGCCGGGGTTCGCTGGAACGCCCTCGACCGGCCACTGCTGGATCGCCGCGACGAAGGCCTCCTGGGCCATGTCCTCGGCCAGGCCGACGTCACGCGTCAGTCGCGTGAGCGTGGCGATGAGCCGCGGCGACTCCATCCGCCAGACCGCGTCGAGGACGCGATCGGCCACGTCGCCCCGGCTCGGGGTGATCGCCACTGGATCGATCGTGGATCGCGTCGTGCCGGCGGCGGTCAGCCGGCCGGCGCGTCGAACTGGGGAGGCATCTCACCCGGGTCGTAGACCCGCTGGATCGTGCCCCGGCCGTCCCCGACGATGGCCCAGAACCGCTTCGACAGCTCGATCGCGGCCTCGACGGAGTCGGCGTTGACGATGGCCCACCCGATGACGGCCTCCTTGGCCTCCGTGAACGGGCCATCCGTGATCGTGAACGCCCCGGAGCGATGCTCGATCCGCTTGGTCCGCGGGTCCATCGCCCCGGTGGCGACGAGCGTCCCGTTCCGGAAGCTGTCCTCGATGAACTGGCCCATCTCGGCCATGAGCTCGGGGCTCGGTGGCGTCGGCGGCTGGCTCACGTCCGGCGTGGTCTGCATGAAGAACTTCATCGGATCGGGCCTCGCTGCTGGGTGGTTCGACTAGGACCGCTGGGCGGTGGCGGCCTTGATGCGGTCCTCGCGCTCGACGAGCTCGGGGTTGCCGTACTCGGCGAGGAAATCCTCGCTCTCGAAGATCGGCCGGATCTCGACCTCGTTGCCGCCGTCGAAGGGCGCCTGCTTGAGCCACTCGATGGCCTCGTCCATGGACCGGACCTGCCACAGCCAGTAGCCGGCGACGAGCTCCTTCGACTCGCTGAACGGGCCGTCGATGACGGTCCGCGTGGCGCCGTCGAACCGGACCCGGGCGCCCTTCTCGCTCGGATACAGGCCGTCGGCCGCGAGCAGGACGCCGGCCCGGACGAGCTCCTCGTTGTAGGCCGTCATCCGGTCCACCAGGCCCTCGGGCGGCAGGTGGCCTGACTCGCTGTCGGGATCGCCCTTGACCAGGACCATGACTCGCATCTCGATCGCTCCTGTCCGGAGCCGCCTGGGGCCGGGTGGCTGACCCTGCAAGCGGTTCCTACCTCTGCGTCGAATGGCCGGCGGCCAGATCGACATGCTTCCGGACGTCTGTTGCGACATGGTGGCCGCGATCGGGATCGGGCGCTCGTGCGGGCGTCACGGCCCGAGATCAGGCGAAGAACCGCTCCAGGGCCAGGCGCTCCGCTTCCATGGCATCGCGATCGCCCTTGGCCAGTTCCTCAAATGTCTCGACCTCGATCCGCCCGTCCCGATGCAACCACGCGGCGACGATCCGGCCATCGACCGTGACCCCGCCCAGGGACGTGCCGTTCTCGAGCCGCAGGATGCGGCGGCGATGCGCGTCGGTGAGGATCCCGGCGCGGCTGGAGTGGGCGAAGAACGTCGTATCGAACGGCGGCAGGAACCGGACGGGCGCCGGCGTGTCCGGGTCGGGCAGCGGCCCATCTGGCAGGTCGACCAGCGTTCGGCCGGATTCATCCACGAACTGGCGCAGCGCCAGGTTGGCGGCCCCTCGGTGGATGGCCGCGACCGGCAGCCCGGCCCAGGCCGCCACGTCCCGGACCGGCGCGGGTCCGAAGCCGTCGAGGTAGCTGCGGACCAGGTGGATCAGCGCCTCGTCCTCGGAGGGCTGCATCGGGCCGAGCCAGGCCTCGGCGAGCGCCAGGCGATCGGCCCGCCGCCGCTGCCAGGTGCCCGAGGGCGGGACGCGCACCAGGTCGAGCCAGAGGCTCAGGTTGCCCACGAAGCCCGACGCGAGGCCATCCAGCTCGCGCACGGTGCGAGGGCCATCGGCCAGCGCGACGCGCAGCCGGTCCGACCGCTCGCGGAGCTCCTCGGTGCGCGTCGGACCCAGCATCCGCGCCAGCGCCGCGCGACGGCTCGGCCGCAGCGCGACCGCGAACGGCCAGTAGTCCGCCGCCGACACGAGGTGGATCGTGCCCCGCATCAAGGTCCCCTGGACCGCCCGCCGCGCCTCGAGCGCCCGGGTCAGGTCGTCGCGCTCGAACGTTCGGAGCCGCGACCACAGGCCGACGTAGCCCGATGGCGCGGACTGGGCCTGGAGGCCCGCGACCCGTTCCAGGGCGGTCTCGATCGGCAGGTCGGCGCGCTCCAGGAGCAGCTGTCGCCCGAGGATCGCCCGGTTCAGCGCTCGGGCCGATAGGACCGGCGCGGCCCGGCTCGCCCGGCTCACGGCCCGCTCAGCGCAGCTCGCCGACGAGCAGATCCAGCAGCAGCCCGTCCCGCCAGCGCCCGTCCGTGTCACGCCAGTAGCGCCGCATGATCCCGACGTCGCGGAAGCCGACCCGCCGATAGGCGGCGATCGCCCGCTCGTTGTCCGACGCGGGGTCGATGGTCAGGCGGTGATGGCCGCGAACCTCGAACAGGTACCGGGCGAGCGTCCGGATCGCATCGGGCCCGAGGCCCTGGCCGAGATGGTCGCGGTCCAGGAACAGGTCGATCCCGGCGTGCCGGTAGCCCGGGCTGTCCTCCTCGGCGTACTGGATGCTGCCGACGAGCTGGCCGTCGAGCTCCATCGCGAAGCCGACCGTGTCGCCGCCCTCCTCGAGCCACTCGTCGGCGGCATCGCCCGCATCGGCGACGTCCCACCAGCGCGCGGTCTCGGGCTGGGCCAGGATGGTCCGGAGGGCCTCGCGATCCGTCGATCGAAGCGGACGAAGGCGGATTCGCCCGCCATCGAGCACGGGTGGCGGGGCGGGCGGCGTCGTCAACGGCGGCGACCCTCGACGACCATCGAACGAGGGTGATGGATCGGCACGGCTGCCTCGCAGGCTACGGCTCCGGCCAGTATGCCTGCGGGTCGCCGAACTGCCGTCTTGACGCCTCGCCATGCCAGGACGACGATCCCGTGCCGTGGACGATCTCGAACCCGAGGAGCTCGATCCCGAGGGTGCCGAGCCCGAGGACCTCGATCCGCGCGAGGCGGCCCGCATGCGCCGGCGCGATCACGAGGCCGGCGCCGAGGCTCGCAGCCTGCTGCGCCCGGGCATGGGCAAGGTCTTCAAGCAGATCCAGGATTCGTGGGCCACGGCCGCCAAGAAGCCGGTCAAGGCTCGGCGGCATCCGCGCCACTGACGACCGGAGCCACCGGCTCGATCGGCGCAGCCGCCGCGGGACTCAGAGCTCCTTGCCGAACGCGCGCGACGGCGGCAAGGCGTAGCCGAGCGCCTCCCAGAACGCGGCGCCATCGGGGTTCTCGTCGCGGACGATGACGTTGACCTTCGGGCAGCCGAGCTGGCGGAGCTTGCGCTCGACTTCCTGGACCATTCGCTGGCCGAGGCCCTGCCGGCGCCGGTCCGACGCGGTGGCCAGGTGGTAGATCCAGCCCCGGCGGCCATCCCAGCCGCCGAGCGCCGTGCCGACGATCCGGTCGCCCTCGGTGGCGACGAGGACCAGCCCGGGATTGCGCTCGGCCATCCGGTCGAGGCTGTCGTCGTCATCGCCCATCGACCGAAAGCCCACCGCCGCCCACAGGGCGCGCATCGCGGGGCCGTCGCCAGCGTGGTAGCGGCGGATCTCGATGGGCGGCGGTTCGGGGGCCTGCGCGGTCGCTCGCCTCGGGCCACTCGCGCCGCGCGCGCCGCTCGCGCCCTTCGCGCCGATCGCGCCGTTCGCGCCCGGGGCAGCCTTGGCCTTGCCCTGGGCCGCGCCAGCGGCCGTGGTGCGGGCGCGGCCGGGCGTCGAGCCGCTCCGGGCCGCGAGGCGCTCATGGAGCGTCGACGCCGGCGCTGGGCCGGAGCGCGCCGACGTCACCGCCGCTCGCGCGCCGGCCAGCGTGTCGAACGGCCCGCGCGTCAGCGGAAGGCCGAGCTCGTCCTGCTGCTCGGCGTCGAGGACCAGCCACCGGCCCGACGCTTCCTGGACCGTGAACCGTCCGTCGACCGTTCGATACGTCCCGGCCGATTCACGCTTCAGCGTGGTGGGATCGGGGGGTTGCTTCGGCACGGCCGAAGCCTACTGAAATCAGGGGGCGGCCGGCGCCGGCTCGCCCGAGGCCTGCTCGAGCGGCAGGCTGAACCCGAACTCGGATCCGACCTCCTCGCGCGGAGCGGCCCAGATCCGGCCACCGAGCGCGTCGGCCACCCGCCGGCAGGCGGCCAGCCCGATCCCGATGCCGCTGGTGGTGGCCCGGGCCTGGGGCGATCGATAGAACGCGGTGAACAGCAGCTCCGGCTCGATGCCGCCGAGCCCGATGCCTCGATCCAGCACGCGCACGGTCGCCTCGCTGACGGTCGCGCCGACCTGGATCGTGATGGCTTCCTCGACCGGGCTGTACTTGTGGGCGTTGGAGAGCAGGTTGTTGATCAGCAGCTCGAGCAGCGGCCGGTCCGCCTCGACGATCAGGTGGCGGGGCTCGTGCTGCAGCTCGACCAGTCGGCCGGGGTGCTGGCGCCGGAAGGCCTCGACGGTCGTCCGGACGACGTGGGCCAGCACCTGCGGCTCGGCGTCCAGGTGGTGGCCGGACTCGAGGCGCGTCAGCAGCAGGAGGTTCTCGACGATCCCGAGGAGCCGTTCGGATTCGGCCGCGATGTCGCCCAGCATCGCCGACCGGATCGGCTCGGGGATCGCGGCGCCCTTGTCGTGGAGCAGCTGGGCGTTGCCAAGGACGGTCGTGATCGGGGTCCGCAGCTCGTGCGACACGAGGCCCAGGAACTCGTCCTTGACCGCGTTCGAGGCGGTCAGCTCGGCCGCCGAGCGCCGGAGGGCCTCCTCGGTCTGGCGCAGCTCGGTGAGGTCGATCAGGACGTTCACCGCGCCCGTCTGCCGCCCGGTTCGATCGGTGATGGGCGTCGGATACGGTCGGAACCAGACGCGGGTGCCGTCCGGCCGCTCGAGGAGAGCTTCCTCGCCGCGGACCGCGCGGTTCTCCTGCAGGGCGATCGCCATCGGGCACTGCTCGTGGGCCATGGGCCGGCCGTCCGGGAAGTACAGCCGCAGCGAGCCGCACCACAGCTCGCCCAGATCGGGCCGCCGGCCCCACAGCTGCACGGCCGCCTCGTTGAAGAACGTGATCCGTCCGGCCTCGTCGGTCACGTACATCGCGACGCCGACCGCGTCGAGGACGCTGCTGCCGATGCGAGCGGCGGCCGGCTCCGCGTCGAGGACCTCGGCGAGGACGTCCGCGACCGTCCGATCCAGGGCGGCACGGGGCACGGTCCGGCGGGAATCCCTTCCGCGGGCCGAGGTGCGGCGAGTGGCGGCCTCCTCGAGGCGCTGCATGTCTGCCGTCATTCCCCCTCTCCGGCGGCGACCAGCCGCTCGCCAGTATGGACACGGGAATCGGCCTTGGGGAGGGCCTGCGGCGGTCTGCAAGGAACCTGTCACCGCGAGCAGCGCTGAGGCTGGCGGCGCGTTAGGCGCGGTGCCCGGGATGCAGGATTCGATCGATCTCGGCGGCGTGGCGCTTGCCATCGGGGCGCTCGCGCAGCCAGGCCAGGTAGCCCTTGTCGCGGCGCGCGACCTGGGCCAGGGACCAGCCGGCGTAGATGCCCGAGTCGAGCACCGTGCCGTAGGGGGTGCCCGGCGGTGGCCCGGCGGCGCCGCGCCAGGGCTCGTCGCCCGTGGCATCGAAGCGGGAGCTGGCCGCCGCCGCCCCGCCGGCCGACGCCGGTTTCAGGCCACTCGCGGCGTCGTAGGCGGCCCGGCGAGCCGGGTCCTTCAGGATCTCCCAGGCCGCGTTGAGGTCGCGCATCCACGACGCGCTGTCGTCGCCGGCCAGGTCCGGGTGGGCCATCCGAGCCCGACGCCGGTAGGCGTCGCGAATCTCGCGCTGACCGGCTGCGGGCGCCACCCCGAGCACGCGATATGGATCCCTGGTATCCGCCACGCCCCCTCCCCTGCTCGCCCCCTGCCAAACGGCCGAGGGGCCGCGGCGTTAGGGCGAACCGGTCACGGCCGGCTGTCGACGTTCTCCCAGCGCGGGTCAACGGTCAAGTGCAGGATCGTGGGCTTGTCGGCGACCAGGGCCTGGCGCAACGCCGGCTGGAACGCCGCGTCGTCCGGCACGCTGATGCCGCGGGCGCCGAGGGCCCGCGCGGCTGCGCCGAAGTCGACCGGTCCGAGCTCCGTGCCCACGGTCGACCCGCCGTCGCGCCGGTCCTGGTAGGTCCGGATCATCCCGAACCGCTGGTTGTCGAAGACCAGGACGATCGTCCGCAGCCCCATCCGCACCGCGGTCTCGACCTCGGCCAGGGTCATGCCCATGCCGCCATCGCCCACGAGCGCGACGACGACCCGATCCCGGTGGATGAGGCCCGCCGCGATCGCGGCCGGGAGCCCATAGCCCATCGCGCCGGAGGTCGGTCCCAGGAAGGTCCCGGGCCGCCGGAAGCGGAAGCCGCGGGCCGCCCAGCTGCCGAACCCGCCCGCGTCGGTGGTGACGATGGCGTCGTCGGGCAGCAGGCTCCGCAGGGTCGTGACGACGCGGCCCGGATGGACGCCGGGCCCGTTCCAGGGATGCGCGTCGACGACGGTCGCCGCCTCCCAGGCCGAACGATCGGCCTCGTTGCGCTCGGTCCGGCGGTCGGTCGCCTCCTTGTCGAGGACGCCGCGCGCCTCGAGGCGGGCCACGGCGGCACGCAGGAACAGCCGGGCGTCGGCCCGGATGCTGAGGTCGGCCGGTCGAAGCGACGGGTCCGGCCGCGTCGGCTCGACGTCGACGTGCGCCCAGCGCGTGCCCGCAGCCGGGATGGTCCAGTCGAAGCTCGTGATCTCGTTGAGCCGGCAGCCGACGACGAGCATCGTGTCGGCTGCCGCCAGCCGCTCGCGAACCACCTTGGGCGAGCCGAAGCCCGCCATCCCGAGGTAC